>JAFIGF010000101.1 GCA_020831535.1 Opitutales bacterium
TTCCGCCATTGATACAATAAGGTTCCCTCACCTTCGGCTTCCACGGTGAAGGTAACCGATTCCCCTTCCGTCACGGTTTGGCCCTGAGGCTGACCGGTGATAACGGGGGCTTCCACCGTCACCGGACGGGGATCGTCCAGACTTTTGCCATCCAGATGGAGATAGAGATCATCATAATAAACCGCTCCATCATTCCAGCCAATAAATTCTAGATTCGAAATCAAACCCGGCTCCCAGATATAACTGTCAGGGTCGCTGTCATCATTCGCCGAAAGCAAGGTTGGTTGATCGTAAATACCCCCTTGTATATAGACTTCAAAACGGGCGGTATCGGCATTGAGAACCATCCACATACTATACCAGATTTCACGATCAACTTCCTGGTCAACCTGCGTATTATTGCGGTCTTGTCCGTAGAAAAGATCCACGTACGGATCACCGTTTTGACTGTCGAACTTCACCCGAAACGTATTGGTGTCGGGGATCCTGATTTGCTGATTCATCCGCTGACTGTAATCGGGAGCGTAAAAACGTAAAAACAGAGTGTGGGTTCCGCTGTCTGGAACCGTATCGGTTAAATCCCTGGACGCTGTATTGTTGTTGTTCGGGGCGAACCGGAGCACCTGGTTATCTGTATCTTCGGGATCCGCCACCACGGTCGCCGTGCTGTGCGCACTCCAACCGCCCTGACCATCGATTCCTCCAATGGCATAACTTTCAAAATCGTCTTGTAAAATCCACGGAGAAAACCAATGCGCATAGAGAACCACATCACCGGTCATTTCAATTTCCGTCTGCCCACTTGCGGTGAATTCCGCAAAGGAGCCATCGGGATCCGTTTTCCATCCCCGAAATTCAAAACCGGCCCGAGTCGGCTCCGGTGAAAAAGCCACCGATTGCACGGCTCCCTCGGGGACCTCCACCGAGTCAGGAACCGAACCGCCGCCCCCATTCGCATCATAACTCAAAGTATAAATTGGAACCTCGGTAATGGTCAGCGTCCCGGAAACAAAGGTCAGAGTATAATTCGAGGAGGCCGAAAGGGTTCCCTGCTCAATCACATACCCGCCGGGATCCTCGCCGGATTCACGGGTCAGTTCACCGCTCAGGCTGTCCCCATCAAAAACTTGACCCTGGGTCACTGTCCAGGTTAAAGCCGGATCACCCTGCCCCATGGACTTCACCTGATCATCGGCCGTCACGGTAATCGGCGCCGGTTCGATCACGAAGGTTCCGCTGGCACTGCCCGTGGCATTGGGATCAGTAACCGCTGCCACCACTTCATAGGTCCCGGCACTCAGCGGCTCTTCCGATAGACCGTCAAAGGTCAAGGTCACCGCAAGTCCCTCCGGTTCGGTTGTCACCGTCGGACTTAGAGGCGTGGCATTGTAGCTCTGCGTCATATTGCTCAGCGTTACCGTCGCCTCCGCCGGTTCCACGGTCACCGCAACCTCATCAACGACGGTCGAGTACGTCTCCGTGTCCTCGGGAGTAAAAGTCACCGATTGCATTTCAGTCCCCGCATCGGGCACCGTTTCCGGATCGGTGAAGGCAAAGCTGCCCGCTACCGAGGCCGCGCCGCCGGTCAGGGTTGATTCGGCCAACGTCTGCCCATAGACCAAATCGCTCGCCGTCGGCCATTCGGTGACCTCCGGTGCTTCCAGCGCATCCTCCACCGTCAACAACTTGTCGTGCGCGGTTTTGATTTCTCCGTCAAAAGCCGTCAAACGCAAGGTATAGTTTCCGGACTGGGTAATATCGACTTCGGTTTCCAAGTTTCCGGGAGAGGCAAAACTCACTACACTTGGGCCTTCTTTCTGCAGCCATTCGGTCACCGCCGCACCGGGGTCTTCGGGCAGGCCATCATCCTCCACTGTACCCGCCAGATATACCGCTTCGCTCAGATCCACCGTACGCGACTCCCCAGCGTGAACCAACGGACCGATATTCCCACCGCCACCAAAACCTTCCACATTGGAAAATTCCACTTGCGTCCAACCGCTGTTCTGGTGACTGGACAGAGCCAAACCGACATACACATCAGCAGCCATAGTGACCGTGCGGGTCTGCACATGCGACCAGCTAACCCCGTCCAGACTTTGGTACAGGGAAAAATCATTCCCCGAACGCACCAAGCGCACCCAATTATTATCCTCACTTCCCCAATCACCGGAAACATCCCCACCAGTTTCCGAGCGATGCAACAAACGGGGACGCAACATATCATTGTTCAACCCACTGAACATCGCCATGGCGAATTTGGAATTCGCATCCAGTGTTTCCCGGATCATCAAACCGGATTTGGCAAATTGGAAAGGCTCTTCCACCAACCAGTTGATTTCCGCTTCCACCACCCAGTCACCACTGATCTCCTGCCAGGCGTAATGGAAAGAGTCACTGCTTCCCCAGATATCCTCCGAATCCACGGAAAGCGTGTAGGCTCCACCAGCAAAAGTGGTCTCGCCGGGCGTCGAAATGCCACCGCCAATATCCTGTGCGGTCCATCCACTCGAACCTTCCTCTTCACCAATGACCGCTCCGGTTGCCACGGCAAAATCATAAACCGAACTGAGCACCCCGTCGCTCACCGTGAAACGCAATGCATAGTCGCCTTCAGTATCAAAGGACACCGCCGTTTCCAATGCTTCGGAATCCTCGAAGATCACCGTCGCCCCGTCAGGCTTTGACAGCACCGACCAACTTTGCGCCAACCCACCGCCGGGCAGGCCGTCATCACTCACACTCCCCTCAAAGAGAAGCAACACCCCATCCGGAATGCGGACCGAATCGGCCAGGGGCGCGTCGAATTCCACCACAGGTGCACGATTGATTTCCAGCGCAAAAGTCTCTTCGGTCGTATTGGCCGAATCGTCAGCGATAAAGGTGAGGCTCACCGGACCAACCGTTCCGATGGGGGGCGTACCGCTCAAGGTGCCCGTTCCGTCTCCCTGATCGGCAAAACTCAACCACCCGGGCAAGCCGCTAACCGAAAGTGAGAGACTCAATCCATCCGGGCTTTCCGCTTCCAACGTCGCACTGTAGGCTTCCCCCTCATGGGCCATGGGCAGGCTTTCAGTCACAATAACCGGCGCATCAAAGGTGCCCAAGTCAAAGGATGCCGTATAACTTGCCTGCAATGAGTCTCCGGCCGCGCTGCTCACCCCGGTGCCCAGAGTCAGACTGTAAGCCCCGTCCGCTGTAACCCCTTCTAAATCGAGGCGCAAACGATTATTCGCCGTCCAGGCGTAACCGGTCACATCAAAAGCAGGATCGGCTCCACTGATCCCGCTCAAATCGGACAGTGAAAAGCTGCCCGTATTCATCGGCTGATCAAAATCGATCCAGACCGATGAGGGCGCCGCCAGCACCGCCCCGGCGGGCATGTGCCCCACGACCTTCGGCGCGGGCGGCGGTGCAAACGTTTCCTCAAAAAACGCGGTCAGCGAAAGGTCATCCAGATTCCATCCGTAGGAATTACTGCTTTCGGTTTCGAGCAAAAAACGAATGCGCACATCGGATTGATTCTCGGCCGCTCCGGGCAGCACCAGCGTCTGCACCGACGACCATCCACCGTCGTCAAAAGTATCGTCATCATGCCGCCAGAGGTCCGTCCAGCTCCCGCCATTGACCGAATACTGCACCGCTGCCTCGTCCTGGTAGCGGCCTCCGAGGTTACCGCCAGTCACAGCGGACAAGCCCAGCCAGCGGCGAAACGACAGGGTAATATCTTCGGCATTCTGGGTGTTGAACGATGGCGATATCACCGAAATGCTTACGCCGCTTTGATAATTTCCACTAAGATACGTCCCCAGGACATTGTTTCCGCTGTAGGCAGAACCAGGACCGCCAACGCCGGATTGGTTGGGCGAACCGATGGCCCATCCTCCTTCCAATGTAAACCCTGGATTTGTCTCAAAATCACTGTCTATCAGAGCCACGGTCCCCGCGTCATCCAACTCCCCCACCCGAAACGTGAAGCCGAATCCATCATCGGTTTCACCGGGGATTCCATTGCCGTTCTGATCCATGGCAAAACCGCGGGTGTCCAAAATCTCCGGACCGAAATCAATACGGTAGAAACCCGGATCATCCAAAGCAGCAAAAGAAAAGGTCAAAACGGTGTCATCCTCGGACCAGGTAAAATCGGTAAACGTGCTGCCAAGGTCCTCCCCGTCCGGTCCCACAAAGCGGGTCACATCGGTCCCCGGGGAAAATGAATCCGTGTCGATACTCCGGTTAAAGGTCACCGAGACCTCGCTCAGGCCTGGCTCGGCCACACCGAGTGGGGCAACAAAGGTATCCACGACCACAGGGAAATCGGATTCTATGGTAAAGGAGCCTGAAACGGCGACCTCTTCCCCTTCGTTCAGAGTCAGACGCAGTTGATAATCATCCCCTTGCGACAGTCCTTCCGGGGTCCAGGCAAAAACCCGCTCGCCATTGGTTAAGTCCGATCCCAATGTTTGCACCGGCGTTCCCGCCTTGAGCAATTCGATCTCCAGATCGTCGTGGTACGACCCGCCAACCCATTCAATCAAATAGGGCTCGCCAAAGGCGGCTACCTCTCCCGAAGCGGGTCGGGTCACGCCCAAAGAGGCCCGCGTTCCGTAATTGGCCGTCGTGGACGAATTGGCGTTCAAGGCATGCGCATTTCTCGCCCCTAGACTTGGATTGCTCCCATCGAATCCCGCGCCCAAGGAACCCACCAGGCCACCTTCCACATAACGACTGTCGGTCGTATTGTCATTGCGGGCATCATACCCGTTAACCGCTCCGGTGGGAACACCCAGAGTGGGATTGATGACGTCAGGATTGGAGAAATGCATCACGGCCTGCCAATTATGATCGTACGACATCACCGTCCGCCGCCGGGTATTCCCGCTGCGATGCCGCCAACCATAATTATGGGCACTGGTGTCGGTATCCTGGGCAAACGTCGAATCTCCCCAGGAATGGCTTAGGCCGAAATTATGCCCGACTTCATGCACAAAAAGCAGACTGGTTGTGTTCACTGCCGTTCGGGCGACAACCGAATTTCTTCCCGGTTGATTGGCAAATCCGCCCCAGTCTTTGGGCTCGCGAATGATAAAAGACCGCAGGTCGGTCCCCAGTTCCTCGCTGAAATCATAGATCGCATTCAAATGCCCGTCGCTGCTGTGAAAACCTAAGCGACTAAGTTCCGCACTCATTCTGTCCGGATCCCACCCGGGAAATTCGTAGTCAGGGTCTTCCATCATCCCTAACAAAACCAATTTTGTATTGGAAACCCCGCTATTGGCAAACGATGTGTTCATCCGGTCCACCGCCGCGATAATCTGGCCTTCAATCGCCGCAACCCCACCTGCCGCGATCCGTGCCTGCCGGCCATAACCCACCGTAATATCAACAACATGATCGACCTCACCCATAGGTTCCGCCGATTCATATGCCGTTTCCTCGCTTTCGGTGGTGTCGAAAAAAGGGTCCTCCGCCCCATGTCCACCCGACCCCGCACAGCACCCGCACCCATTTTGAACAACCGTTTCCGCATTCAGTTCACGCACTGCCACCAATCCGTCTTCCATGGCCAGGAATTCAAAATGTTGGCTGTCCCAAGTGTCATTACCGTACAGCGCAACCGTCCCGCTAACCGTCCCCTCATTATACACCAAATGTGCCATCGAATCCTCATGCTCCTCTACCCTTCCGATAAACGAAAAGGTATGCTCCCCCCGGTCCACGATCTTTTCGAGGTCCATCGTCACTTCGGTCTCTTCGGTTAAAGGTACCACCATTCGGTGACGATCACCTTGAGAGGCTTGTTCAAAAAGACGATGGGAGATACCAACCTCCACCGCACTTTTTGCATAATGATCATGCGCAATGGGGGAATCTCTCCTGGCCGCTATGGCCCGGCCAAACGGCCGGATAGCCTCCGGATTATCCCGGGACACCTCCCGGTCCACATGAGTATCAAAGACCCGGCGTTCATGACGCCCTCGCTGGATACGCGGGGCTGGTTGCCCCTCCATATCAATCCGGTCCGCCCAGGTCAGAATCGGATACTCCTCAATCGGACGTAATTCATGAATTCCTTGAGCCCGCTCTTCATCCGCTTCCGATGGGACATCCTCTCCCCCTACCTCCTGTTCTGATGAAGGTGACGGCCCTCTTTCCACTTCTTCAGAGGATGCGAAAACAGGCTCCTGATCAGGCGAGACCACCTCATTACTTATTTGTTCACTTCGTTGGGACCAAATCAAAACCAAGGCAAAACCAGCTATTGCAGGAACAAGATAAAGTAATGTTTTTTTCATAGATGGGAAAGGGGAAATGTGTAATTTTTATACTAATACAAAGTTTGTTTGAATACCAAAGCAAGGTAGCTGATAGAACCTCACTCCGGAAAACTCACTTTCACCCGGAAGAAGCGGCGGGGATTTTCGGAGGAATCCATGGGGACGGTGAAGGAACGGGTTTCGCCATCGCCGGAAATACTTTCCTCACCATAGCGAGTCCAGCTTTCCGCAGCGAGATCATCGCTCACCTCAATCGTATAAACCCGATCCGGTAAGCTGGGAAAATACACCTTCATGGTGTTTCCTTCAGGCTCCGGGACGATCCCGGTAATCCGCAACACATCGTTCGGATCATGCGGATCGTCCCCCAGCAGATAGGCTTCGCGCAAGGTCACCGTTCGACCACCTTTGCTAACGCTCTCGGTGTCGGGATCCAAATGATCCAATCCATTGTCGGCCAGCCATTCTTCAAAGGGGGTTGGCGCTTCGCCATCCACCGTCAAAGTGACCTCATCCGCGGTGGCCACTTCCCCATCGAAGGCGATCAAACGGAAAACATAGTCTCCGGTCTCGGTCGGCGCAAAAGTCGGCGAGAGACTGGACGAATCACTCAGCGTCACCGTTTCCGGTCCCGAAACCTGTGTCCATTCCGTCGTGACCGTTCCCGGATCTTCCGGCAAGCCATCGTCTTCAACGGTTCCGTTCAAGATCGCTTCCGCATTCACATTGACCGTTTCATCCTCCCCGGCATCGACCAACGGCCCGATGTTTTGATGGCCCTCCGAAATGATATAAACCGACAAGGCATTCACCGGTGCGCGCGCATCGCCTCCCTGGGCGCTGGCGTGAATGGAAATTTCCCCATTGTCGGCCAGAACATTGTCCCAGACGATCCAGCCTTGGTTGGGAATATCCTCGCCCATGTCCACGTCGGTACGGCTGTTAAAGGCAAAGCCAAAACGGTTCTGATCGGATCCGCTGTTCTCATGCCAAACCAAGGGGACACCGTCCAAACCGTTGTAGGGCACGATGCTGTCCACATCATCTCCTGTTCGATTCCCACCGGTTGAGTTGGCAGCTTCCAGATTGAAGAGTCCCGGGTCATTCGCCCCTGCTCCGGTAAACGTGGTTGCGGAGACGATTTCTATTCGAAAATTCTCCCCGGGAGCCAGTTCCGGCAATCCACTCACCGTAATGATGCCGTTGCTGTTACTGATATTAGCCCGATCATCCAGCGGATTCTCGCTATTGGAGAGATCCGAGGGTACCCAGGCCGGCAGAACTGTTCTGGCCGGGTCCGCGCCGGTCCACTGCTCGTCCGAGGTTGGATTTCCAATCCCACTGCTCATGAAGAGGTTGATACTCGAACTAACCCCATCACTTGTTTGCAGGTTCTCGGAGGTTGAATTGCTTCCAATGACATTGCGGTGAATGGTGTTCCAATAGTGACCATTGGCATCTTCATTCGGATTCCGGGGATCACTCCCATCGCTCGGAGGCGAGTACCCTCCGATGGAAGTTTGATGGTTAAAATCCACCAACAATAAGAGTTCCTCAGCCGCGCTTCCGGACGCCATCGACTCCCCCTCCGTTACCAACACCGGATCCACGACTTCGACGGTGATCTCCTGAACCTCGCTGTTTACGCCGTTGTCGGCAGTCAGGCGCAGGGTGTATTCCCCCTCGGCGCTGAACCAGGCGACGGTTTCCGGACTATCGGTGGTTTCCCAACTGACGTCCCCGGCTCCCGAAGTTTGCTCCCAGAGCAAGGTCAACTGACCCGATTCGCCGCCGGTTTCCGTGACTTCCGTCTCCAGCACCAAGCCCACTCCTTCCGGAATGCGGACTTCGGACACGGTCGGACGGATCAGGGTGATTTGGGGTTCAATGCCAGTAAGGTCTTTCGGAGTGGTAAAACTGTCAGTCGCCGTTTGCGCTTCGCCCACCTCATTGGTCGCAACGAAGCGGTAGTAGTAAGTCGATTCCTCCGACAATCCGGTTAAGGTTGCGGCAATCTCCCCGACAGACTGATCTCCCAGATCCAATTCCTCCGCCCAGGCACCGGCATTATCCTCACCATCGCTCGGGCCATACCAGACTTTTATCGTAACCGGTTCTTCGCCGTTCAGCAAATCGGCGTTGAGGTCAGCGGTGGTCGGTTCAATATCACCCTGCGGCAGAAGCACAATTTCCGGCATCCCCGGAACGGTTCCTTCCGGCCAAACGGTGATTCCGAATTCCTGAGTGGCTTCGCTGTCGCCATCCGAAGCAACCAACTGCACCGAGTGCGATCCTTCATCATTGAGGCCCGGAGTGCCACTGAGAATCCATTCCCGCCCATCGCTTCCTTGCGACAAGACCAGCCAATCGGGCAGACCCGGAGCGTTAAAATTGAGCGTCTCTTCATCGCCGCCGGTAAAGGTTGCGGTGTAGCTGTATGCTTCGCCCACCACCGCATCGGTGATCGGTTGACTGGTAAACTCCACCGGATTGCTTCCCTGTACATCGATGGTTACCTCCGCAAAGGTCGTCACCTCACCGTCATTGGCCGCAAGGCGGAAACGGTACTCTCCGTTCACGCTGGCGGTAAAGGTTGGTTGCAAGGCCGAAGGGTCGGATAGACTGACCGTTTCCGGACCACTCAACTGGGCCCACTCGAGAGTCACTTCGCCCGGCGGATCAGGCAATCCGTCATCCTCCATCTCCCCGTACAGGGTAATTGGTTCGTCGCGCACGCCAAAAGTGTCCTCCCCGGCAAGAACCCAAGGGCCGATGTTGTCGGCGGCTTCACCGGCAAAATCAAAATCGATCTGATCAAAGGTTGCGGTATGGTCCTCCGCCCAACTGGTCAGAAAAAAGCCAACATGTACCTCTTCGGACAATCCGGTCATCGTTGCGGTATATAACTCTTGCCAGGTGCCGCTGGTATTTTCGACAAACGACTGAATGGTATTTCCGGTTCGTTGAATCCGCAACCGGACCGGGCCCGTACCGGTTTCATAGGTACGCAATTGTCGCAGAGCGCCACTTTGCGAGGGGGATGTACGGGTATAGGTATTGTAATCAATGACCCCGGAAGAACGCTGTTGCGCCAGGGTCGAGGCAAACTTCGCGGTATTCGTTTCTTCCGGATCATCCAGAATCATGAGGCCCACCATACTTGACCAGATGTTACTGATTCCAGGGGTTGCTCCGTTCTGCGTTAAACGCGCGGTTAACACGCCGTCACCGGTGACAGGAACCGAGACAAAATAAGCGATATCCAAATCACCATTGATCCCATCGCTGCCGAGGGAGCCGTTTTCATTCTGCGCTTCCAGAAACATTTCCTCGCCATCAAAGGAGAAACCGCCTCCTTCGAGACCCAGGGCGGTACCACTCCATTCGCTCGATCCCCCGCCGCTACTGAATTCCTCATCGGTCACGATAACCGTCAGGAGTTTCTCGGCGTTCAAGGACGAGTCTTCGGTATTGGTCACTTCGAGTCGCAAAATGTATTCTCCCACCGCCCCAAAGGTGGCGGTGGTCACAAGGGCATCGGAATCGCCGAAGGCGACCGGATCAGGCCCGGTCAACGCGGTCCAGTTGTATTCCAGAGCCCCGCTCTCTTCCACCGGCTCAGTGACTTCCGCCACCAGAAGCATCCCCACTTCCTCGGGAATTCGTACGGTATCGGCGGCGGGGGTTACCATGGTGATGATCGGGGTATTCGGAATAACCGTCGCCGGTTCGTAGGTTCCGAAACTATTCGGATCACTCATCGACATATATTCCGCCTTGATCCAGGCAGGCGAACGCACCGCCGAGGCCATGCGCATCTCGTCAAGCGTGGCGTTCGGGGTTGAATCGGGAAAGGATCCGCCGATTAACTGGTTCGGCTCAAGTATCCACCGGTCACTACTGTTCAAGCTACGATTCAAGGCGGTATCCACTTCGACCCCATCAATGAAGAGTCGGAAATCCGCATTGTTCCCGCTTCGATCCTGGGTCACTGCGACATGATACCATTGGCCCACCGTCAGGGTTCCGCTGTAGAGATCCGGACTGTTTACCGTTCCGCTGGCTACCCGTGGGTAAAACGCAATCCCGTCATCATAATCGGACCCACCCCAATAATAGCCGATGCGGCGGTTGATACCGGAGCGCGCCTGAGCAAAAATCTCCCCGTTCGGGCCGCCGGAAATATCCCGGCGATACCAGAAGGAAAACGTCGCTTGATCCTGTTCGGCAAGGTGACTGTCATTGCTGATCAAAACCCGGTGAGTGCTATTATTTCGAATTTCAAACCCCTGCCCGATCACTCCGGGAACGAGGGCGGGATTCACCGAAGTCTGCGATGTATTCAGGGTGCCACTGTTATCCGAAACCAGGTTGGCACTGTCCGTGGTATTTTCCGGATCGGTATGCAAATGCCAGTTTGCCAGAAAATCCTCGGTCCAGGTATGGGCCGGCGATTCGGGCACCGGGTCCGCCTCCTCATCACCCCAACTGGCATAAATAAACGTTCCCTGACTCAATTCGGGAATACGTACCCAAACATAGGAATCGCCATCCGTATCCCATTGCTCAATCTCGTAAACGAGGGGTTGAAGATCGGAGGTCCAGAAGCGTAGATCGCCGCCTTCTTCCGAAACAAATCCATCATAATCAAATCCCAGAATTCCGTCGTTCAGCTTCACCGGAACGGGGAAGTTGGTGAGAACTTCGCTCTCAGTGTAACCATCAAAGGTGATACGAATGGCATGAACAAAATCCAGCGATTCCTGCACCGTGAGGCTCGCATTGCTGGAGGTCACCGTTCCGTAGTCATTGGTCACCACCACCGAGTAGTTGGCGGCATCGTCCATCTCGACATCCTCAAGGGTCAGAGTGGCCCCGGTGGCTTCGTCAATATCCACTCCGTCCTTGCGCCATTGATACAACAATGTGGGGTCACCTTCGGCCAGAACCGAAAAGGTCACCGTCTCGCCCACCGCCGCCACCTGGCTGTTGGGTTGATTGAGAATTTCCGGCGGATACAGGATTGTCAGGGTCGCTCCGGCACTGGTCACTTCCCCCACCGGATTGGTTACCCGCACGGTGTACACATCGCCATCCCGATCCGCCGTAACCGTATTGATCGTATAACTGGAAGAGGTCGCTCCACTGATATTGGAGCCATTACGTCGCCAGCGATAGCTCAACGGCTCATCGCCATCGGCCTCGACTGCAAAGGTGACCGATTCGCCCAGCACAATGCTTTGCGATTCCGGATCCTCCAGGATGGAAGGTGCTTCGAGAACATTCAGTGTTGCGACCGAACTGATAACCGCATCGCCATAGGCGTTGTCCACGGTCACGCGGAATTGCCGCCCGTCATCGTCCTCTTTCGTCACCGCACTGAGGACCAATTCACTACTCTCCTCACCCGTCAAATCGGTCCAACTCCCCTCAACGTCCTCCTGCCATTGATAGGTCAGGTCGGTACCGGAGGCGGTCACCGAAAAACTTCCATCCTCCCCGATTTCCACATCCTGGTCGGTTGGTTGAGACGTAATTTCCGCCGGAAACAGAACGGTCAGAGTCGCCGATCCACTCTGCACCGCACCGACGTCATTGGAGACCAAAACCGAATAGCTGGCTCCGTCACTTTCCTCCACCGAGGCAAAATCCAATGCACTCGCCGTTCCTCCGGAAATCACATTCCCGTTCTTGAGCCATTGAAAACTCAATGGTTCGTCTCCGGATACCCCGACACTGAAGCCACCGGATTGATTCAAAATGATGGAGGTATCCATCGGCTGGTCCGTAATCACCGGTTTTTCCAAAACGTTAAGCGTCGCCACCTCACTGGTTCGGGTCCCATAGTCATTGCTCGCCACAACCCGATAGTTGCCACTGTCGGCGCTACTTGGATCGTTTAGCATCAGGGTCGAATCATTCACCCCCCGCGAGGTGTACTCCCCGGAGCCTCCGGCTTGGAACTGCCAGTCCACGGTCAACGGTTCGGATCCTGACAAGGTGACGGAGAGCCCCGTCGTTTCGCCGGCGGCCCGGGTGATCGACTTCGGTTGCGTCAGGAAGCGGGGGGCTATCCCAACGGTCAACGTGACACTGTCACTGAGCACACTCCCCACGGGGCTACTGACTTCCACCGAATACGAACCGGCGGCATTGAGACTCGCTGAACTCAGCGTGTAACTCGCAGCGGTCGCCCCGGAAATCTTTTCGCCATTCTTTTTCCACTGATACGAAAGCGGCCCACCACCGGTCGCTTCGACGGTTAAGGTTACCGGATTCCCGGAAGCCACGGTCGCATCCTGCGGTTGGGTCGTAATGGCCGGAACCTCCCAAACCCAAACCTGGACGGGATCACTGGCAATGTCATCGACATCATTTTCCACCAATAAACGGTAGTATCCGGCGTCGCCAGCCTGTGCATCGGAGAAGGTCAGCACCCGTTCATACGCGCCACTGACCGGATTCCAGGGACCACTTGGGTCACTGGCCCGTTCCCATTGGTAACTCAAGGGCTCATCACCGGAAACCTCGGGACTCAACTCACCACTGCCCCCGACGGCCAGCGCCAGATCCGCCGCCGGTTCGAGAATAAAGGGTGCCCCCTGCAGGAAATAGGTACGCTCGGCCAATCCACTGGCCTCCATGCCTTCCTTGAAGGCCCTTGCCTTAACAGTAGTCGGATTGGTCAGGGTAAAAGGATTACTGTACTTGGTCGAGGACGTGGTCGGCTCGGAGCCGTCCAGGGTGTAATAGATCTCCGCGCCCTCGGTACCAGTGGTCAAGGTCACCACCACCGACGACTCATTCCCCACCGAGTCCGGTGAAATTTCCGGGGTCTCCACCGTTTCCAGGGCCACCGAAGTCAAAATCGTGCCCATGCCACCGACCGCAACCAGGAGTCCGTCATTGTAGGTGGCTCCGAGCAAATTGGCGCTCACCCGGGTATTACGCTCCTCCCAGACCAAGCCATCGGCACTGGTCAAAAGGGTCCCGCCGGTGCCGACCGCAAAAGTCGTTTCTCCTCCTGATGAAACTGCCTGCAAGGTGCGCTTGGTCGGCGAGGGAATCTCACTCCAATCGTCCCCATCCACGCTGAGCCAAATGGCCCCGCCATCCCCGACGGCAATCCAGTAGTCCCCATTGTAAGTAACTCCGCGCAACGTAGTTCCAAGCCCTTCATGAACAAGCTGCCAACTGCTGCCGTTGCTACTGCCCAGAATCACCCCATCCTGACCAACCGCCCGCCAGACCGAGCCATTGTACGCCACCGCCCGCAGGCGCAGCGAAGTCGGCGAGGTGCGCTCGGTCCAGGAAGTCCCATTGCTGCTGCTTACGATGGATCCACCGGACCCAACCGCAACAAAAACATTGCCCCGGGTGACCGCCTCAAACGCTCGATTCTCCTTACTGAAACGGGATGTCCAACTGTCTCCGTTGTTGGAACTGGAGAGAATATCCCCGCCTTGGCCAACTTTAACAAACACCGAGCCGTTGGTCGCGACGCCCAAATAACGTTGCCCCGCCGTAAAGCTTGCATCCTGCCAGTTCAAACCATCGGCGGAGAACCGGGCGGCACCCTTTTCTCCTACCGTCATCAAGCCGAGTCCCCCACCATCAACATCCTCCAGAGAAAGGCGGGTACCGGGATTTTGCACCGTCCAGGCGGTCCCGTCCCCGCTTTCCAGAATCGCCCCGCCGTCGCCGACCAGGGTAAAATCGTCGCCATCCCAAACCGCCCCCCGCAGGGCGAAATCGGTCCCGCTTTCCAGCGCCGTCCAGTCCAGGCCGTCGGCACTACTCAACAGGGTTCCCCGCTCTCCGGTGGCCAACCAGAGGTTATTCGCATGTCCCACGCCATAAAGCGTTTCCTCCGAAGGAACCATCGCCTCGGTCCACGACGTGGCACCGGTGTTGCGCAGGATTACCGGCTCCAGCCAGTCGCCGCCGACGGCCACCAGGGTGCCGCCGTCATTCGCCACGCCATGCAAAGTAGGTACGCCATTCAGGGTATGCTCCGACCAGGTAACCCCATCCCCGCTGTCCATGACGATCCCGCTATCGGTTTGCCAATGCCCGCCGACTGCGACAAACCGGGTCCCCTCCCAAATCACGCCGTATAGAATCGATTCCAAGCCCGCCGAAGTACGGTCCGTCCAACTCTCTCCATCGGCACTTTCCAGGACAATGCCTTCCAAATAATCCCCCCCCACGGCCACATACTTGCTGCCGTCGGTCGCAACCGCCCGCAACGCCTGATCGGTGCCGCTGGAGGCCGTCGTCCAACTGGTTCCGTCGGAACTGACCAAAATCGTTCCCTCATCCCCCACCGCGACAAAGCCCTCGGAAGGATCAAAAATCACATCGTTCAACCGGGCCCGGGTACCGGTACTGACCCGCTCCCATTCCGCCGAGCCATCTTCCTGCACCAAGAGCGTTCCCTGACTGCCCACCGTTACCTTGCGTCCGGCCCCATGGGCAATGCCGCCCAGATCATTGCCGGTCGGCTGTGGATCCTGCCGCGTCCAGGAGGACAAGCCGGTCGGGGTTTGCACCGTCACCACCGTAGCGGAGGTCGTCTCCGAGCCGTTTTGGTTGGTCGCCCGGAGTTGGTACGATCCCGCATCGGAATCAATCGCCGGATCAATCACCAGATTGGGGGTTTGCGTCCCATTGAAACGTCCGCCTTCACTGAGGGGCTGACCATCCTTCAGCCATTGAAAACTATCCGCACCCGCCAAAAAGGCATTCAAGCGCAGCGGCAATCCCTCGAACACGGTCACCGAGGCCGGTGGCTCCTGGGTCACAATCGGGGCCTCAAAGACCGGTATCACATTCAACTGCAAGTCCCCCGCCCGATAGGCGTCCCCGGTTTGAATCCAATAGGTGGTTCCCGGTTCCAGCACTTCAAAGGTGACCCGGCTCATGCGATTGTCACTGGAAATGTCGGCATTGGCCACCACTTCCACCAAATCGCCCATTTCGGGATCGGCTTCGGGCGAAGTGTACACCGCCAGCACCGTATCCATATCGGAACCACTGTTAGTGACCGAACCGATGGTATTGATTTCCACCGAGGCCACCGTATCGGGCGTCCACTTATACCAAAGGGATCGGTTAAAGCGCAGAAAATCAATTCGTTCCCGCTCGCCGGGTTCTTTCTCGGCAAAGGTATTGTTGATGGTCTCGCTTTCGGGGTCACTGGGATCCAGTTCCAGGGCGTTGGCCAGAAAACGATTTTCCGGACGGGTTTGGATATCGACGACAACATCGTCGGTGTAGGTGTTTTTACCGGCAGCGGAGACTTCCAGCGAAACGATCATTTCCGTTTCCTCGGATTCACCAAAGGTTGGTAAGGTGTATTCGGCGGTATAGACGCCGGGCGCGGCGGGATCGGCCTCAAAGGTAATGGTTTCCCCCTGTGGTCCCGCCGGATCAGCGGTGGCGGTAATGCTGGCATCACTTACCGGCAAGAGGTCCGTCAGCGTCAGGGTAAGAATCGCATCCTCCCCGGCAAAAACGAAGGAGCTGGATTCCTGTCCACGAACCGTCAGCCGGACATTCATATTCCCGTCTTCCTCAACCCTTAGGGCGGCGGGCAAATCAAGCGTACCCTCGGTGATTACCCGCCCCTGCAAACCGGGGATTTGTCGCGCCGACTCAGTAAAACGGGCCTTAATCACATCGTAGGTCTCAAATTCATGGTGCTGCAACATCAGTGCCGCCGCACCGGCCACATGCGGAGCGGCCATACTGGTGCCATTAAAACTTCGATACCAGGGGTCGGCATAGTAGGTGGATTGCACCTCGGTTCCGGGAGCACCCAAGAGTACAGTGGACGGTCCATAGGTGGAAAAACTGGCCAGGTCCTCCATGGTGTTGATCGCGGAAACCGCAATAATATTGTCCACTGGATACGTAGCCGGATAGATCGGATCTATGTCGTTGTTGTTCGCACTGTTCCCCGCCGCCGCGATGAAGAGTTGATCCGCGTCACGGGCATCCTGAATCAATTCAAAAAGAGTTTCATTCGGTGGACCGCCACCCCAGGAGTTGTTGGTCAAATGGGCTCCCATTTCAATGGCATAGTCTAGGGCTGTGACAGCATCTCCAATCGCTCCCCCGCCCTGCGCGGAGAGGAATTTCAACCCCATAATCTGCGCTTCCCAGGCCACCCCGACAACGCCCTCGTTGTTGTTCCCGACGGCCGCGATGGTCCCGGCCACGTGCGTTCCGTGTCCCTGGTCATCCATCGGATCGCCCGACATGGTAATCGCATTGACCCCATGAATATCCCCGGAAATCCCCGGATAACTGCCGGGGTTCGGATTGACCCACATATTATCGCCAAGATCGGGATGGTTGTAATTTACCCCGGTATCAATCACCCCAATGATCACATCCTCAGCGGTGTTTTGAATCGCCCAACCCTCGGGGCCCTTGATGTTTTCCATCCCCCAAAGGGTACCGTCCTGAAACTGTGGATCATTGGGAACCAAATCCATCGCCCGAACAATCGAATCGGTTTCCACGGTGCGCAGCGAACCGGTCTGCGCCCCGATTTCGGCCAATGCCAGCACCGCTTCCGGAGTCGCATCCGGCGAAACTTCGGGCAGTTGAATACGGTACGCTTGCAAACGGTGACTGAGCACCCGTGCGGGTTCGGCCCCGATTCGTGCAACCGCAGTACGCAGTTCCTCCTCGGACTTCCCATCGCCCAAACGAACCATCACCGCGTCGGCAATTTCCTCCGCCAACAGTTCAATATGCCGGGGTTCCACCGCATCGGGCATCTCCCGTAAACGATCCAGGTCGCGGGGATGATGGTGCAAAATTTCCTCTACCCGGACCGGATACGGCAAATCGGAAGGCTGCACAATCGTTACCCGGCGCATTTCTCCGTCCGGCGTAGGCTGACTCCAGGAGACCGAGAGGGTCGAGCCGGCAGGCCATTTGGGGTGCTTGGGAAGGGCACGATTCTCATCCGCATAACGATGTTCCACCAAAGGCATTTCGGCGCGGCGGTTTTGTCCGGCCCGGATGTATGAGGGCATCAAATCCTCGCTACGACGGGTGACCCGGCCATCCGATGAGACCTCCGGGGTATCATCACTCGCCATAGCCTCCCCGGTCCCCGTCTCCTCGCTTGCCGGAGTTGTTTTCGAATCGGCAACGCGTTCGGAAGATGAGGAGGACGTTACCGGAGAAACGTCCGGTGGGGAATCCGTCTGCAAAAAGAAAAACAGGGCGGCCAGAACCACCGTCAGGGAAAGAAGAATGGGGATTGATTTACGCATGGGGAAAAATCAGTTTCACAAAATTAAAAATCAGTTTCTGGGAATGTTCAGAATCAGACGGAAGCCATACCCTGGTTGGGCACCGCCCAAATGAGCCCGCTCGCCCATCTTCGAGCGGAAGAAGGGAGACCAGGGCGACATGCCCTGATTGGCCAGCATCCGGTGCGGGGTGGTATAATCGCGCTCGTTAAAATAGTTTTGCTCCGGATTGTAGTGAAAGACATAGGTCAAAAAGTTGTCCCGTACCAACGGATCGATATCCGTATCCGGACCCCAACGACGCCAGTCCACATTGACCGCGTCATTCACCCACTCGCGGACATTTCCGGAGGTTAGGTACAAGCCAAAAGGGTTGACCCGACGTCCATCGACTTCCACCGTCATCACACCCACGTCCTCATTGTCGATCCAGGAAGCCGGATAATTGGTCATTTCATTGAGAACCGGATCAACTTTCTCCACTTCCGACTCCCAAATATTCTCGTCACCGAAATACTCCGAACCCCAGGACATATTGCCGGCCCAGAAATCCGTCGTCGTGTTGGCCGCGTTAAAATATTTATGCTCGGCATAATTGGGCAGCCGGTAGCCGTTTTTGCTGAAATCGGTGATAATGATATCGCTGTCCGAACTGCTTTTTTGATAAGCCCCCGTGCGCCAGATCTCTTTCGCCCCCCCCTCGCGCCGAATGTAATAGACCGGCTCCCGACCCTCCATTTCGCTCCGCGCATTGGCGATTTTTACTGCCGTGTACCAAGCCACCTGGGTCACCGGATGATTCTCATTGGTGGTAGGGGAAGCCCCCGAGCCCGGCCAGCGACTCTCGGGAAACCCCGGTCCCGGTGGAAAAAGACTGCTGATCGGGCCGAAGGAATAGCCGTTATCCACCCCCCAATTCCAAATTTCCACAAATTCGGCATAGGTCATGGCGGTGCTCGACACATACATCGGGGAAATCAACAAATTCCGGTTCACCTTCATTTCGGCACTGATCTTTTCCACGTTCCGGCCATCGAGATAATTTTCGGCCAGATCAAAATAAGACCACTCCAGGGTTTCCCAGTCAGCATCCTGATAATTCTCCTCCCAGAAATCATGATCGATATCCGCCAAGGTTCCGTACACATAGAAGGGACGGTATATACTTGCGCCTTTGATCGCGTAGAGAAATTGATACGGAAAGGATTCCTGGTCCGAGCCAAACTGAAACGTCCCCGCTGGAATATAAACAAAGCCCTCCGGCGCATTGGTCGCCGGATCGCCCAAGTTGTAAGGGGAAATCTTCACCACCGCCGCATCGGAGGTCGCCGTAGCCGACCCCGAACTCACCTGCACGGTGTACTCCCCGGCATCGGAGGCTTGCGCTTCCGGAATGACCAGACGGGACCGATTTTGCCCCGCCAACGGGGACCCGTCCTTATACCATTGGTAGTTTGCCTCCGCACCCCCGGCGGTGGCATAAGCATTCAGCACAAGGGGATGCCCTTCAACCACACCCGCGTGGGTGGGTTGTCGGTGCCAGTGCAACGATCCCGACGCATCCGCCGGATCGGCCAGCGGCAGGTAGGTCATTTCATACGGCGAAAGCCAGTTCAGATGCCAGTCATCCGTTCCCTTGGCGAGTTCCATACGGCCATACAACGCCAGGCGGGCTTCCAACTCTTTGACCGGCTCATCCTTGTTGATCATCTCCGTGGTGGGATAATTCCGGAAATTCAGTTCGGGACGCGGATCGACCTTCACCTTGCCGACGCCAACCACCTCGACCTCGAAACGAGGATGCAAAAAGAGATAGCCCCGGGCCCGGCCAATGCGGTGTCCCTCGGTTACCGTAAACTCGATATTTGGCGAACGCTGGGGTTCGCCAGGGACAAAATTGCGCTGCCAAAACACCTTCAGGTTCTCCTCCGGCTGATACCTCGCCGACCAGTCGATCTCCAAGTCCTCGGCCATACCTCCGCGTACCGTGGTGTTATAGTTTCGCAAATGACGCGACTCCGCCTCCAGCCGACTGCGTTGCGCCGCCCACAGCGGAATGTCTCCCAACATTCCCAAATAAGCCAACGATCCCCCGACCGTCCCGGGAACCACATGACTCTGACCACCCCACTCGCGCACCCCACCATGGACTTCGATACCAAGATCGTAATCCACCGACAATGGTCCCTGCGCCGAGACTTCAAAATCAGTCAACTCATGATTGGTAATGGTGAAATCAATGTTCACCGTTGGCTGAAAAGACCACTCCGCCGAAAAAATCTCAAACCGCGCCTCGTCATCATCCTGCAAAACCAGATTCTCCACCGAATAGTTCACCGGGGAAGACACTACCGCTTCCCCGGCAAACGTCTCCTCCGTCACCCGGCCACGGTTATCCACCGCATAGACGGTTGCATCGATATCAATGGCAAACGAATACTCCTCCACCATCTCCGCCAAGGCGACCTCCTCGGTGTACAAGGTGAGCAAACTGAGGTTCGGATTGTCGCTCATCCCCGTCACCCGCCGCAGAAAGACCTCGTTCAGGTTCGCCGGGGTCAAATTGGCAATCAGCGACCGCTCCTGAATCTCCGGCGGTTCCCCGTTGCTGTAACGCAGAATCACCCGATCCTCCCGAACTCCCACCAGCCGCCACGGGGCCACTCCCTCCGGCACCCCCCCGGTCGCCCCTAACCGCTCACTGAGCGGCCGCGTGGCCAACTCCGGCGCCAGCTCCTGCCCCGCCAGAATCGCCTCCGGCGAACCAAAGATAAACACATCATCACTCGCCTGAACCAAGGCTGCAACAAGACTGAGGCCGAGGAACGCGGTTGTCGTCTTCAAAGCGATAGCAAAGGGATAACGGATAGAAAAAATCTTCATACGAGAGGTCATCTAATTACTTGGCAGGGGTAAGGGTTAAAATTATAAACTTTTTTCAATCTTACGCTGACATTAGGATTTGGTAAAGGGGGATGACCCTGCATTTCGCGGATATTTTTCGCTTTTTCCCGACAATTCGATTTGAAAAAAGGAACTTTTTCACTATGATTAAAGCGTGTCCGCTTCCTCCCCAAACCCCAAAATCATTGCCGTTGTCGGGATATCCCTGCACGGACAGGATGCCGCTATTCTGCGCGGCATTGCCCGCTACGCCCAACGCCGGAATTGGCGCATCCAGGTCTGCGGAGGGGCCGAACGCGACTTCCGGGAACTGGTGAGCAATTTTGACATTCAAGCCATTATCGGCCATATCATGCACCACGACATGGCCAAGGCTTTTCAGGAATTGAATATCCCGGTAGTGAATATATCCGGGCATCGTCCCGATGAATTCCCCTTCCCTTACGTCATCTACGACATGAACCTAGTGGGAAACATGGCCGCCGAGTATTTTTGGCAAAAAGGGTATCGCCATTTCGCTGTGGAACCGGCCCCCGGACATTTCAACGAAGCCTTCATGTCGAAGGGCGCTACCCATTTCCTCCAACGGGTACAGGATTATGGGGCGATTTGCCATGAGTTGAAGGAATCGCTCATTTTCACCCGCTTGTCCGGGAATGACGACGAAGAAGGCACCCCCCACCCGGACTTACTCCTGACCAGCCTGCGCGACCTTCCCCGTCCGACGGCAATCTTTGTCTTAAGCGACCGGCTCGCGGCCCGACTCTGCGGGATATGCCAGGATCAGGGCATTACGATCCCGGACGATCTGGCCATATTGGGTTTTGGCAATTTTGAATTGATTTGCGAAACGGCCTACCCACCCCTTTCCAGCATCAGTACCAACGATGAGGAACTCGGGCGCACTGCGGCGGATTTGCTCTACCAGTTGTTACAAGGAAACGCTCTGAAGGCCAAAGAACATCTGGTCCCTCCTCTTGGGGTGGTGACCCGTCGTTCCACCGATGCCCTGGCCATCGAAGAACGCTCCGTGGCCAAAGCCGTTCATTTCATCCGTCAGGCCGACCTCCGCCACATCTCCTGCGATGAGGTCGCTCTGGCGAGTGGTCTGAACCGCCGAACCCTCGAAAGAAAATTCCAGGAAGTCCTCGGACGCAGTCTTTATACCGAAATCCAACGCTGGCGCTGCAACCGGGCCAAGGATCTCCTTCAAACCACCCTCCTCCCCATGAAGAGCGTTGCCTTCGACGCCGGTTTCCGCAACGCGGACCACATGGGCAAGGTCCTAAAGTCCACGTTGGGAAAAACCCCCAAACAACTCCGAAGAAAAATAGCGTTACAGGAACGATAGAAAAAGCTTTTGGATCCTTGTCGAAGCCTATGGGGAGCGGCCGCGCGGGGTGGTGGGGTGTGCTTTATGTCCCTGGTTTGAAGCTCTCCGCGCAGGGACACGAGGTCCCCGCTTGGGACAACAGCGAACGGGGGCCTTGTGCCCCTGTGCGCAATACTTCGGAAAACGGAAATATCGCCCCTTATCGACAGCGAGCGGGGGCTTCACTTCTGTTGAGCCCCAGCGAAATCCCCCCTTAGCGGGGATGAAGTGTCCCGCGCAGCTGCTAAAGCTATCGCGCGGGGTGGTGGGGAGTGTTTTATGTCCCTGGCTTGAAGCTCTCCGTGCA
>JAFIGF010000103.1 GCA_020831535.1 Opitutales bacterium
GGGCATGCGGACCCGCCCCAGCACGTCGGTTTTTAAAATCAGGCTTTCTTCGTTCGTCGTAGATGTCATAGCCCATCAGACTACGACACTTACGATCTCTTTGCAGAGTTCAACCCGACGGTGCTTGGCATGACGCTTACCCTGAATAGAAGCACCCAGAACTTCATGACCATATTCGTAGTCACAATCCCTAATCGTAATCCCAACCGGCTTCTACTGAAATAACGGAACCCCGTCTGATCACGAGAACCTCAACGTTTTTCAGGCTCCATTCAATTCCTGAGATAAGGATGAAGAGCAAAGGAATATACGGGGAGAAAATTGACGGGTGCTCAAACCACGGGGCATCTCCGATCAGCGATTAGGATTAAGAGTACGACAACGATTAAGGGGTGACGGGTGGACACCTGTTTGCCCAATGCCTTTGGCGACCATCTCGGTCGAGACATCGCCCTTGATTCATAATTCTGAACTTTCTTTTCCTTCTCGGCTTATTGCAGGTCGATTTTTCCGGGGTCTTTGGTGACTTCGCCGATAATGGTGTAGCGTTGTTTCTGGTTGTCCAGGAGATTGCCCACCGTTTCTTTCTGTTCGGGATCAACCACCAAGACCAAGCCGATTCCCATATTGAAGACTTCGTACAATTCCTCGGGAAGAACCCCGCCCTGAGTTTCCAAGGCATTGAATAGCGCGCTTTTTTTCCAAGAACGGGTGTGGATCACCGCACCGCATTTGTCCGGAAGGATGCGCGGCAGATTACCGGGGAAACCTCCCCCGGTAATGTGACAGGCGGCAAAAATGGCGTTGCCTTTGCGTTTTGCCGCACTGTCTCCTTTGTTCAGTTTGCCGAGAAGAACCTGTAGAATATTGCTGTAGTTTAAGTGCGGTTCCAACAGAGCATCGGCAATGGCCTTTTTGGTTCCGGGAAGAACATCATCCATCCGGTAACGCAGTTTGGTAAAGAAAATGCGCGTCGCCAGGGTGTATCCGTTAGTGTGCAATCCACTGGAGGGCAAGCCGATGAGCAAGTCGCCGGGTTTGACCGCTTTGCCGGTGAGAATCTTTTTCTTCTCCACCACCCCAACGACGGAGCCTACCAATTCGTATTCGCCGGGCTTGTAAAAGCCGGGCATCTGGGCCGTTTCGCCGCCGATCAAGGCACAATTGCCTTGCTGGCAGGCCTTGCTCATTCCGCCCAAAACTTCGTGAAAAATCGCGGGATCCAATTTGCCCATCCCGACGTAATCGAGAAAGAACAAAGGCTCCGCCCCACAAACCGCAATGTCATTGAGGCAGTGATTGACGATATCCTCGCCCACGACCAGATTTTTTCCCGCACTGATGGCCAGTTGCAGTTTGGTGCCCACACCGTCCACACTGCTGACCAAGACGGGCTCTTTATATTTCTTGGCCAGTTTGGTGAAATCGAATAACCCTCCAAAACCACCCAAACCGCCTATCACTTCGGGGCGGCTGGCCTTGGACAATTCTTTTTTCAAATTTCCTTTGAGGGTATCGGCCAGGTCAATATCGACCCCGGCTTGGGCATAGGCTTTGTTGGAACTGGAACTCATAAACTGAAACGGGAAGGTATTAGGGAAAGCAACAAATTTGAATCCTAAGCTACCAGAGGGCAACTAATAACTGCGTCCCGATTGCTTTTCATAAAAATTGATATAGGCCTTATTCACCACCTTATACCCTCCGGGAGTGGGGTAATTGCCGGTAAAATACCAGTCTCCACGATGCTTTGGCAACGAGCGATGGAGACTCTTGATATCCTGAAAAATCAGCTCCACCTCGCCATTCCAGTGATCGAGGCGGGGCTTGACCAACTGTGTGATGCGCGCGGAAAGCTCTTCCGCTGAGAAAGGTTCATATATGTCCTGCACGCAGTTTCGCATTTCTCCCAAGGGCTTTTTCACCTCGGCGATACAACGCTGATACACCTCTCCGAGGAAAGACTCTTTCCCCCTTTCCCGCCACAAGTCGATGGCCGCCTCAAAGGCAATGAATTTCCCCAATTCGGACATGTCGATGCCATAGCAATCGGGATACCGGATCTGCGGAGCGGTGGAGGCGATAATAATTTTGCGCGGATGGAAGCGGGACAGGATTTTTAGGATGGACCGTTTCAGGGTGGTTCCCCGGACAATGGAATCATCGATACACACCAAGGCATCATCCGGACCGACGGTCCCGTAGCTGATGTCATACACATGGGAAACCAAATCATTGCGCCCGCTCTCCTGGCTGATAAAGGTGCGGAGTTTGATATCCTTAATCGCCACCTTCTCCCCCCGGGGCCACCCTTCCATGATGAGATTGTCCAGAGTCTCCTCATCAAGCTTCCCGTTTTGGGACGCTTCCAGGATCCCCTGTTTCACCTCCTCCCGGCGGATTCGGCGCAATTCATCCATGAGACCATAGTACGCGGTCTCGGCAGTGTTGGGAATAAAGCCGAAAACCGCTTTGCGGAAATCCCCTCCGGCCGCCTTGATCAGCCGAGCCGCCAAGCTACCCCCCAGAGCCTTTCGCTCCTGGTAAATATCGGGGTCATTCCCCCGGGAAAAATAAATTCGCTCAAAAGAACAGGAGGCCCGTTGCTCGGAAGAGGCAAATACCGTTTTATGCAGCTCCCCGTTTTTGGCCAGCCGCAAGACCGTTCCGGGATCTACTTCGTGTACCTCTTCCTGATAGACATCGAAAGCGGTCATCAAAGGCGCCCGCTCCGAAGCGACGGCAAAAACTTCCTCGTTGTGCAGGTAATGGCAAGGCCGGATCCCGTGGGGATCGCGAAAGGCAAAGGCATCGCCGGTGCCAACCATTCCCACCAAGGCATAGCCGCCATCCCAGCTGCGGGAAGCTTTTTGCACCACTTCGCCAATATCCAGCTCAGCGGCAATCCGGGCGGCGACCACCCGGGGATCCTTTTCCTCCTCCGCAATGGTCTTGAACATACGGTCGTGTTCGCGGTCGAGATAATACCCGATTTTTTCCAATAAGGTCTGGGTGTCGCTCTCGAAAATCGGATGCTGGCCCATTTGAATCAGGGCCTGATTGAGTTCCGGGGTGTTGGTCAGGTTGAAATTCCCGGCCAGGACAAGGTTCTTGCCGGGCCAGTTGCTCTTCCGGTAGTAAGGGTGGCAGGAACGCATGCTGTAGCCCCCGAAGGTGCCATAGCGCAAATGCCCGAGCATCACCTCGCCGGAAAAATCGAAATACTTCTTCAGGGTCGCCGGGAATTCGGGGTAAACGCGACCTCTTTTGATCTGCCGGTCGAGATCCTTGCTGAGTTTACGGAAAATGCGGTTGAGCGAATCGGCCTTGATACTGCGCTCGCGAAAGATGTAGGGCTCCCCCGGGGGCATATCCTGCTTCATCACTGCCACCCCGGCCCCATCCTGGCCTCGGTTGTGCTGCTTCTCCATGAGCAGGAACAACTTATTGAACCCCCACAAAGCACTCCCGTATTTATCCAGATAATAATCCAACGGCTTCAACAGCCGGATCATGGCAATGCCGCATTCGTGCTTGATCGGGTCACTCATACAATTCGTTCAGTTCAGGACGGAAGACCAGGGAGAGACATTGCCTTACCGATGCGTTGACTCCAAATGTCACGTAAGATTTCCACTTCCCATGAATGATCCAAGGACCCCCCGGTCTGCAAGCTCAGAATGGGTTCGGCGGTAACTTTGCCCAAACTCTCCACCGCCACGCCAGCCGCTTTGGCCGCTGCGATCACGGTCTCTTCCTCGGCGGGGTCTACCGCCAGCAGGATCCGGCCTTGGGATTCCCCAAACAACAGGGCATCCCAGCGCGCCGGGTTGGCCGAAGCCACCTCCAGGGTGGCCCCAAAGTTCTGTTCCTCGGCAAATAGCATTTCCGCCACCGCCACCAGCAGCCCGCCATCGGAAATATCGTGCGCCGCCTCGACCCGACCCTCGCGAATCACCTGACGCACCAGATCGTGGACCGCTTTTTCCTTGGCCAAATCAATTTCCGGAGCCCGTCCGGTTTTCAAGCCATGCACGGTTTGCAGGTATTGGCTTCCTCCGATTTCATCGGGCCAGCCCCCAAGCAAAAGAAGCTTTTGCCCTGCCGCACTCACCGTTTGGGTCGTGATATCGGCTTCTTTCTCGATGAGCCCCACCACCGAAATAACCGGTGTCGGGTCGATCGCCCCACGATGGTTCTCGTTGTAAAGGCTCACATTGCCCCCCACCACCGGCACATCGAAGGCCGCACAGCAATCGGACAAGCCCTTCACCGCTTCCTTCATTGTATAAAAAACTTCCGGCTTGTAGGGGTTTCCGAAGTTCAAATTATCGGTCATCGCCAAAGGCTCTGCCCCACTGCAAGCTAGATTCCGCAAGCATTCGGCCATCGCAATCAGGCCCCCACGATGTGGATCGAGATAGCAATAACGCCCGATGCCATCATTCGCGATGGCCACAAATTTATCGCCCTCCCCGGTGCGAATCCGGCACACCGCCGCATCACTGCCGGGCAAGACCACCGTAGAGGCGCCCACCATATGGTCGTATTGCCGGTACACCCATTCCTTCGAGGCAATCGAAGGGTCACCCAAAAGCCCGGGTAAGGCTTCGGCCAGGCTTTCTTTAGTCAAGTCCGCGATCTCTTCCGGCTTCCAGGCCCGGGTTTTGGCGAGATACGCCGGCTCTTTGGCTTCCCGCTCGTACACCGGCCCCTCGTCGGTCAGGAAGCGCGCCGGCAGATCGGCTACGGTTACCCCGTGCTGCTTCACCACCATGCGGTCGCCTTCCTTCACCTCCCCGACCTTGGCGGCATGCAAATCCCATTTGGCAAAAACATCCTCAATCTCTTTCTCCCGGCCCTTTTGCACGATCACCAGCATGCGCTCCTGACTCTCCGAAAGCATGATTTCATAGGAGTTCATGTTCGTCTCGCGCTGCGGGACCTCATCCAATTCGATCTCAATGCCGGCATTTCCCCGCCCTGCGGTTTCGCAGGTCGAACAGGTCAAACCGGCCGCCCCCATATCCTGAATGCCCACCACCAAACCGGGAATGGCCATCATTTCCAAACAGGCTTCCAGCAAAAGTTTTTCCATGAACGGGTCGCCCTTTTGCACCGCCGGACGATCCGCCTGACTCTCCTCGGTCAGCTCGCGCGAAGCAAAACTGGCCCCGCCGAGACCATCGCGTCCGGTGGCGGCTCCGACATAATACACCGGATTGCCCACCCCGGTGGCGGCCCCTTTTTGTAGTTGGTCATGGCGCAGGATGCCCAGACAAAGGGCATTCACCAAGGGATTGCCCTCGTACGACTCGTCAAAAACCACATCCCCGCCCACGGTGGGAATCCCCATACAGTTGCCGTAGTGCGAAATACCCGCAACCACCCCGCGGAATAGCCGTTTCACTGTGGCATCCTCCAGATCACCGAAACGAAGGCTGTTGGTCAGCAATACCGGCCGCGCGCCCATCGTGAAAATGTCCCGGATAATCCCTCCGACTCCCGTCGCTGCACCCTCAAAAGGCTCCACCGCGCTGGGGTGATTGTGGGACTCGATCTTAAAACAAATCGCCCAGCCCCCGCCGATGTCGATGACCCCGGCATTTTCCTCGCCGGCTTTGACCATCACCTGACCATAGCCCCGGGAGGTGTCTTTTTTCTCCACCGGAAAGGTCTTCAGCAAGGGTTTGGAATTTTTGTAGGAGCAATGCTCCGACCACATGACACTGAAAATCCCCAGCTCGGTGAGCGTGGGCTCGCGCCCCAGGGTTTGGACAATATGGTCGTATTCCTCGGGCTGCAGCCCATGTTTTTCGATCAGTTCCGGAGTGATGGAAACATTCAGCACAGGGTCCGGATTGGGAGGAAGGGAAGAAGAGGACATGATCGGATAAAAAACGGAAAAGGGTCAGCGGTGGCCCGCGAGTTTCAAGAGGGTTTGCAAAATCGGAAGACCATCCCGGGAAGGATGAAAGGACTCCACCGCCCGCTCCGGATGGGGCATCATCCCAATCACCGTACCCTCACGGTTACAAATGCCCGCAATATCGGAGAGCGAGCCGTTGGGATTGCCCCGACGCTCGATGGCGGCGGGCCGGTCGGCATAGCGGAAAAGAATCTGGTCGTTGGCCTCCAGCTCGGCCAGACCCGCTTCGTCGATGCGATAATTCCCCTCTCCGTGGGCTACCGGAATACGCAGCGGATTCGCCCCAAGGGACGCCTGCCAAGCCTCGCGACGGGCGGCCAGCGTCAAGTTCACCGTTTCACAACGGAATTCCAGGCAGTCGTTCCGAATCAACGCCCCCGGCAATAAACCCGCCTCACAGAGAATTTGAAAACCATTGCAAATGCCAACGACCATTCCGCCTGCCCCGGCATACGCTTTCAGCGCCTTCATCACCGGCGAAAACCGGGCGATGGCCCCGCAACGGAGGTAATCCCCATAGGAAAACCCTCCGGGTACCACCACCAAATCGAGGCCTTCGAGGCTTTCCTCCTTATGCCATACCAACCGTGCCGGAACCCCCAGAACGGTGGCGAAAGCATGCAGCGAATCCTGGTCGCAGTTCGACCCCGGGAATTGCAATACGCCGACCTTCATGACGCCTTTTCCCAGCGGTAATCCTCGATCACCGGGTTACTGAGCAGATCACGACAGATCCGGTCGATCCGCTCCTCCCAGCCGGCACCGCCCTGTTCGTCGATCTCCAGCTCAATAATTTTGCCCACATGGACCGCCTTGAGCCCCGGAAAATCCTGCGATTCCAAGGCGTGTTGTACGGCGGCCCCCTGAGGGTCCAGCACATTCTTTTTCGGAGTTACGGTTACGATGATTTTCACGATGAGAAAAAGCCCTTATCTCCACCGCGCCAGCCCCGAAGGTCAAGGGAAAATTAGAACCAAATTCCCGACCTTTGTGAACGATACGAAGTTACATTTGTGTCGATTAAAGGTCACGCCGAAACCCCCTATAAAAATCGATGTGCCCAATTGGCGGTCGAAGCCGCGAAGCAAAACGCTTCAGGTATCGCTGTAAGCTACGAACAAGACCTTAGACTAAAAGAGCTATTTTTAACGTTTATCCTCCCACGGATTGAGGGTCGGGACTTCGCGGGGGAAGTCGGCGATGTTGCGGGTGGCGACCGTCAGGCGAAAGTATAGGGCGGTCGCGGCGAGGAGACTATCGATAACGGGTTGACTTTGCTTCGCATTGATCTGGCCCCAGTGGTCCGCGACCTCCTCGGTGATGGGAAGGATGAAGTCTTCGTACTCCATGGTCAGACGCTCCAGCCATTGCTCAAAGGCCGGCACTTGCCGAGGGGAGCGACGACGCAGGATTTCGATGCCTTTGCGGATTTCCCCCAGGGAAAGGACACTGATATAGCAAGGTTGATTCCCCAAAGATTTGGCCCAGGAACGGACATTGGGATCACACTGGTCCCCTCGGCGAAGCTCGCTCAGCACATTGGTGTCGAGCAAAAAAGCCATCAGAAGCCGGTATCTCTGGTTTCCGGGTGACGGCGGCGGGACAAGTCCAGCTCAACCTCCGGGGCCACCGTTCCCTGCGGGGAAAGGAGAAAACTGACCAGCGCCGGTCGTTTGCGATCATCCCGGGCCAAAGACTCGGCCAGGATACGGCGGTGCTCCTCCTCCGCCGAAACCCCCCGGGCTTTCGCCCGCCTCTTGAGTTTCCGGACCAAGGTGTCACCAACATTCCTGACCAGCAATTGCGCCATACCACGAAGATGCTATAAGTGATAGCATTTGTCAAGGCGATTTCCTAGTTTCTGCGGAAGAGTTCTTGAACATTGCCCTTTTATTTGATATAAAAAGCACTATGGTGATTGCTCAAGGCCATAGCAATCTATGCCCCTTAAAATCCCAGTGATGAATACCTCGAACTCTTCTGCCACAGAAACGTCGCTGCGCGAGCGCCTGCGTTCAGCAACGAAGTCGGCGCATTCCGAGTTGGAGAATCTACCATTTTTCGAAGCCTTGGCGGCGGGACAGTTACCCCTACAATCTTACGCAAGCTACCTGCGGGCATGGACAAGAGGAATCGCCGCCCTGGAGGAATGCCTGGCGGAATGTCAACACACCGAAGTGCAACATCTCGCCACGCTACACATTCCTGTAATGGATGCCTTACACCGGGACCTCATCCACCTCTACCAGCATTGCCCTACCGACATCCCGGATGCGATGAAGGCAGCAGGACGCTGGGCGGCGAAGATTCGCCAGGACGCGGCGGCGAATGCGACAACTCTTATTGGCCTTCTCTATGCCGTGGAAGGCGCGGGTCGAGGCGCAGCCGTACTCGGACCGATGGTCCGGAAATGCTTTGCATTTGACCAAGACTGGGGAACGGAGGCATTTACTGTCACCGCCCAAGGGGTAAAGGAACACTGGGAGGCATTTGTCTCGTGTCTGGACGCGTTGCCCCTGACGGCGAATGAGAACGCGAGTGCAATACAAGGGGCGGTGGCATTTTTCACAGGGTTCAGGGAAGTCGCAGCAGCCTTGTACCCATTTTCCAGCGACGAGGTACAAATACTCGCGGAAAGCCTCAACCCCCATGCTGGCAATCATTTGGTGCCGGATGACCCGCAAGAAATCGAGACGGCACGTGCGGCGGCCCTGGAATGCTGGCAGGCATTCCCGTATCTTGAGCGACGCTACGGCTTGCGCGGTAGGCTCTATGCGGACAGCGATGGCGCATGGCTGGCTACACTGCCAAGTCTCAACATGAAAACCGCTATAAACCAAGTGAACTGGTTTGGCAGCTTACTCGCCACCCGCGGCATGCCTACCGTCATCCTTGAAGACAAGCTGCAACGCCTTGCCGCGTCCTATACAACCACTTTTCCGGAGCACCCGGAACGGGCGAAACGTTTTAAGGCCTTGGCGGAGCATCTGCGAGAGAAACGACTTGAATGCATTCCGGAAACCATTGCCCACAACCTGTCCCGGAGATTTCGCAACCGTCTCAACGAAGCCTGCCCCGATTTTCCGGAAGCTCCCGATCTCCTCATTGCGGCCGTAGCTGACGAAGCCAACGGGGCCCAAGGCGCGGTGACAATACTCCGAGACTGGTTAGGCGACGAGGAACGCTTTTCCCCGGCTTGGATTACGGCCATCGACCAATTGCTTGAACAAACGCGTGAACAATTGGCAAACCCCACCCCATGAACAAGCCCTCCAATATCGGCGAAGACACCTTCAAAGAATACCTCGACGCGATCCTGGCAGGCGACTTGCCCCGCTGCCGACAGATTGTTCAGGAACTTCTTGATGCGGACATCGAAGTGATCGACCTCTATAAAAATCTCTTCCATAGAGCACAATACGAGATCGGCGAAAAATGGGAAAAGAACCTCATTTCAGTCGCTAAGGAGCATCTGGCCACCACCATCACGGAAAGTCTCATGACCCTCGTTTACCCAAAGATCTTTTGCGGCGAGCGCTCCGGACAAAAGGTAGTCGTCTCCTCCGGTCCCAACGAATACCACCAAATCGGCGGAAAAATGGTTGCGGATATTTTCGAAACACACGGTTGGGACAGTTATTTCCTCGGAGCCAATACCCGGGAAGGACATCTCTTGAAGGAGTTACGACGGCGGCAGCCCGACCTCCTCGTCTTTTCTGCCGCTCTGCCCGAAAGTATGCCCCGCCTCCAACAGTCGCTGCGGGCCGTGCGAGCCGAATTCCCAATCCTGCCCGTGCTTGTCGGCGGCAGGGCCATCGCAGAGGGTGCAGGCACAGAACTCGCCGCCGATCCGCACCTCACTTTCCTAACCACCCTCGAGGAGCTCGAACTTTTCTTAACCGATCCAACCCCCGCATGAACCCGGAAAACTTTGACGCCGAAATCGCCACCTACGCCCGCACGGACGCACCGGTCCTGATCCTCGCCTTTGAGAAAAGCGGCCAAGTTCTTTGGTCGGGAGATTACATCCGCAAAGTTCTCGGCGGCGATCCCTCCGGTTTATCTTTTACCGAAATCTTCGCCCGCACTCCGACGGATTCTTCCTTTGATACTTGGCGGCCCCCCGACAACGTTGAAACCAACCTGGATCTCCGGTTGCCCGGCAACCTGCCGCAAACTTGGCGGATCGTCTTCCGCACCCGGGAAAACTTAAGCCTCGCCTTAGGCCGCCGCGACAACGCAGAGGTCGAGGGGCTGGAAACCAATCTGCTCTCCCTCAACGCCGAACTCAGTAACCGAACCCGGGAGTTGCATAAGGCTAATGCTGAGTTGAAACGACTAGACACCCTGAAAAACCGCTTCCTCGGGATGGCGGCACACGATTTACGCACCCCACTCGGTGTCATCTTAGCCTACAGCGAACTACTCGAGGATGAAGTAGGCTCCTCAATGGAAGCCGAACACCGCGAATTTGTCTCCACCATACGCGAGAGCAGCGACTTCATGCTCCAGTTGGTAAACGACCTGCTCGATGTCGCCACCATCGAATCAGGAAAACTCGCGATGGATCGCAAGCCTGTCGATCTACCCACCGTTCTTGCGAAAAACCTCTCCCTCAACCAGTTACTCGCCGCACGTAAAAATATTCAAATCGTCTTTGCTCCTCCGGATGAATTCCCCACGGTCTTGCTCGATCGCATGAAGTTCGAGCAAGTAATGAACAACCTCCTCGGGAACGCCGTCAAATTCAGCCCACCGGACTCCACCATCACCGTCCGCCTTGAACAGCACCCCAACCAGGCGAAAATTTATGTGAGCGACGAAGGCCCGGGCATTCCGCCAGAGAAGATCAACCAACTCGGGCAACCCTTCGCCCGCCTCGGCACCCGCACCCCCAACGACGAGCCCGGGACCGGTCTAGGGCTCCTTATTGTGCGCAAAATCATCGAAGGCCATGGAGGCCGCCTCCACATCGTGCCAGCAGAAAGATCGGGAACAACCTTCGTCCTTGAACTGCCGCTGAGTGACGGAAGGGGACAATCATCCTTGCACTGACATTCGCACCTCTTATCCTGCCAATAACCTCAAAACCTTCGCTGCAATGGCTTTACCCCAGTCTTTCTTTTATCAGAAATCCCGCGCAAGCCTTCCGGCACATACTCGAAAGTCTATGAGACCTCTTTACGGGAGCAGAAACCAATGAGCGCGCCCGCCCATATTCTCCTCGTCGATGACAACACCAAAGCGCGTGAAGTAACTGCGCGTATCCTCCGCAAGGCGGGTCACAAAGTCGAGGAGGCAACCGCCGGCGAAGAAGCTCTTCGTTGCGTCAACACCAATCCACCTTTGCTGATCCTTCTCGATATCGTTCTTCCCGGACTTTCCGGCTACGAGGTCCTGCATCGTCTCCGTGCCAATCCCACAACCCAAAACATCCCCGTAGTCTTTCTCAGCTCCCAAAAAATTTCCCCGGAAGACCATGCCGAAGGTCTCGACCTCGGCGCGGAGGACTACATTACCCGCCCCATCGCCAACACCGAGCTCCTCGCCCGGGTTCGCCTGCACCTTCGTCAGATTGAACTCACTGTCCGCCTGCGGGCCAACGAAGCACACTTTCGCGAACTCATTAACAACCAAGCAGATGGCGTTCTGGTGATCGACCAGGAGGGAACCATCCAATTTACGAATCCCGCCGCCGACAGACTCTTCGGGAAATCCCCGGATAGCCTGGTCGGCCAGCCCTTCGGTTTTCCCCTCCATAGCACGAAAGTACACGAGATTGAGATCCAACGTCCCGACGGAGAGGAGATTGTCGCCGAGATTCGAGTCAGCAATGCCGAATGGTCCGGTAAACCCGCATGGGTCGCCACCCTCAACGATATCACGGAACGAATCCGGACAGAAGAGGAGCGGAATGCCCTCTTCAAACAACTGGAGGATCGGGTCAAGGAACTCCTCCTCTACCACACCGCCGCCGAAATGCTGAAAGAGGACGAAGCCCCGCTAAACCAGATCATCAGTGAGATTGTCCGATTGATCCCCCCCGCCATGCGACTGCCAGGGAGTGTGGAAGCAAAAATCGTCCTAGCCGAAATCGATGAGGCTACGCCATGCTACCGGGAGAGTGAGGAAAGATTTACCGTGGAGTTCGCCTTGCGCGGGGAGCAAACAGGTCGTATTGAGGTCGCCTATGTTGGTGACCTTCCCGAGGGAGACGAAGGGGCTTTTCTCGATGAAGAACGCAACATCCTCCAAACACTCGCCGAAATGCTCCGAGCCTATTATGACCGTCGTTGGATGCAAACCGAGCGCGCCCGCAACCAAGCTCTCCTAAGCATCGCCGGCCGGGTCGCACGCATCGGTGGCTGGACCATTGAATTGCCAGACCGGAAACTCACCCAGTCCGACGAAGTTCGGGCCATCCATGAGCTTCCTCCCGGAAAACAGCTTACGATTCAGGAAGCCATCAAATTTTACCCGCAGGAATACCGCTCCGAAGTCACAAAGTTGCTCCAACGCTGCATCGACAAGGGCCATCCCTTCCAATTTGAGATGGAGCTGATTACGGCCAAGGACCGGCGGATTCCCGTTCTCGCCATCGGGCAAGCCGTGCGCAACGAAGCCAATGAGATTATCCGCGTACAAGGGGCTTTTCAGGATCTATCTGAAGTCAAGGCAGCTGAAGCCTCGATGGAAGCCAGTGAACGTCGCTTCCGGCAACTTGCCGAATCCATGCCGATGATCGTCTGGACTGCGGATGCCAAGGGCAATATCGACTACGCCAACCAGCGACTCTTCGAATTCACCGGAGCCCAGCCACACGAAGATCCACACACACGCTGGCAACGTTTCGTACATCCCGAAGACCTCACCCCAGCGCTTGAAAAATGGGCACGGTGTGTGCGTGAGGAAATTCCGTATGAGATAACCTACCGGATGGTTCACCGGCAGGATGACCAATACCACTGGTTTCGCGTGCAAGCACAACCGGTGCGCGATTCCGACGGGGTCGTAAGCCGTTGGTTCGGCACTGGCATCGATATCCACAAAACCAAAAGCCTTGAGGAAAAAGCCAGAAAACTGGCCGAACACCTCACCCGTACCTTCGAGAGCATGACTGACGGCTTTTTCACGCTCGACCAAGAGTGGCGTTTCACCTACATCAACCGCGAGCTGGAACAGTTTCTAGGACGGGACCGCGAGGACCTTCTCGGAAAAATCCTTTGGGACGAGTTGCCTGAGATTTTGGGAACTCCCACCGAAAAAGCCTGCCTCAAGGCCATGAGGGACAACGTGACCATGCGCTTCGAGGATTACTACGCCCCACTGGAACGGTGGCTGAACTTGCGGGTCTACCCCTCCGCTGACGGTCTTTCCATCTTTACCCAGGATATTACCCAGCGGAAGCAGGATGAAGAGCAAATGCGACTACTCGCGGCCTCCATCACCTCGATCAACGACATCGTCATGATCACCAAGGCGGACCCTATCGACGAGCCCGGACCGGAAATCGTTTTCGTAAACGAAGCCTTTGAGCGTCTCACCGGCTACCCCGCCAAGGAAGTCATCGGACGCAGCCCGCGCATACTACAGGGGCCCAAATCGGACCGCGTGGCCCTGGCGCGCATTCGCAAAGCTCTCACTTCCGGATATCCCATCTGCGAAGAGGTGATCAATTACGACAAAGACGGTCGAGAGTATCTCCTCGAGATAAATCTTCATCCCGTCCGCGACGACAGCGGGAAAATCAACCACTTCGTCGCCGTCGAGCGGGATGTTACCGAAGAACGGGCAACGAAGAAAACTCTCCGCGAGAGCGAGGAACGCTTCCGCACCCTTCTGCGGGATGTTCCTACCATAGCCATCCAGGGCTACGATCTCGAAGGCAATGTCCTCTACTGGAACAAAGCCTCGGAAGCCCTGTATGGATACACCGAGAAGGAAGCGCTACAAAGTAACCTCTTCGATCTCATCATTCCCCCGGAAACGCACGAAGAAATGCGGGCCGCACTCAAAGACATCGAAGAGGGCGCGGAGAATATTCCGACCAGCGAACTTTCCCTCATACGTAAAGACGGATCCCGGGTCGACGTACTTTCCAGCCATGCCATCCTTCGAAGACCCGGGCGGGCGGTCGAATTATTCTGTATCGACATCGACCTCACGGATCGCAAGATGCTCGAAGCGCAGATTCTCCGCGCCCAACGCTTGGAAAGCATCGGCACCCTCGCCGGAGGTATCGCACACGACCTCAATAATATGCTCTCCCCGGTCATCATGGGAGTGAGCCTCATGCGGCAGCTTGATGAGGCAGAAAAGCTGCATCCGATTATTGACGACATCCTGCGCAGCGCCGAGCACGGACGCGACCTGGTCAAGCAAGTCCTCGCCTTCGCCCGCGGCGCAGACGGCGGCGAGCGCATCACACTCGACATCACTCAACTGATCAAGGACATTGAGGCCATCGTCAAAAACACCTTTCCGAAAAGCATCCGCTTTGAAAAAGAAATCCCCAAGAATCTCTGGAAAATTCCGGCGGACCCCACCCAGTTGAGCCAAGTCCTCCTCAACCTCTGCGTCAACGCCCGCGATGCCATGCCCGAAGGGGGATGTCTTCGCATCGCCGTCGAGAATCTCACCATCACCAAACGGTATGCCACGATGTTCTCGGAAACCCGCCCCGGACGCTACCTCGTTATCGAAGTCAGCGATGAGGGCTGCGGCATGGATGAAGCGACAAAGGATCGGGTCTTCGAGCCGTTCTTCACAACCAAGAAATTCGGGGAAGGCACCGGCCTCGGACTCTCCACCGTCATGGGCATCGTTCGCGGGCACGGCGGATTCGTCAACGTTTACAGCGAGCCCGGCACAGGCGCCCGCTTCAACGTATATCTACCCGCCCATACGAACAAAGACTCTTCCATGAAAAAAGCATTGGACGATTCCGAAGAAGCACTTCCAAACGGCAACGGGGAGTGCATTCTCATCGCCGATGACGAGGTCTCCATCCGCTCCATGTCCAAGCTGACCCTTGAGGCCTACGGATACAAAGTTATCGTGGCCGAAAATGGTACCGAAGCCACCAACGTCTTCGAAGCTCACCGCAATGAAATCGACCTCCTTCTAAGCGATATAATGATGCCCGAAATGGATGGGGTCACCCTCATCCGGACGGTCAAAAAGATTGCTCCGAATTTTCCGGTCATCGCCATGAGTGGGCTGCGCGCCAACGGCAATAAAATCCACGCGGAGGAATCCGGAGTCACCGATTTCCTCTCCAAACCTTTCACCGCAGATACCCTTCTGCGGCTCATCCACAAGGTGCTTGATCATCAATGAAAGTCACCCCATTGTAAACCGCTTGAAAACCAACCCCATTATGGCCAAGGAACCTGTCATCCTCATCGTCGACGACGACCTATCTATTCTAAAAATTTTCTCCTTCGCCTTAAACAATGCCGACTACCGAACACTTACCGCCAGCGATGCCGACCAAGCCATCGAACTAGCCCGAAAGCACCTTCCCGATGTTATCCTGTCGGATATCAATATGCCTGGAACCGATGGCCGAAGTTTTCTGCGCAATCTCCGCTCTGATCCCGATCTCGCCGCTACCCAATTTGTCCTCATGACCGGGAACACCCGAGACATGGACGCTCGTGCCGGGATGGAAGTAGGAGCCGACGACTTCCTTTGCAAGCCCTTCAACGTGAGTGAACTCTGCCGTTGTATTGAGGCTCGTCTCGCCCGCACCCGCATCCACTGGAGAGTCGAGGATCGCATGATCAAGGAACTCAAAAACAGTCTCTACCATACCCTCCCTCACGAATTTTTCACTCCCCTCGCCGGAGTCATCGGAATAGCCGATATTCTCCATTCTGATTGGTCCTCTTTTTCCAAGGAAGAAATAAAGGACATGACCCTCCAAATCAGTAAATCCGGGTGGCGGCTTCACCGCACCCTCCGCAACTATCTGAACACCATCAATCCTTCTTTTCCCAACACCAACGCCTACCCGGGCCCTGAACTTCTCACATCCGAAGAGTTAGGCGTCAAAATTCAATCGGGCGCAAGGGAAACTGCTGAGAAACACGTAAGGGAGGCGGATATCCGCTTCGACCTGAACCCACCTTCACTTACCCTAAATCTGGAACTTCTCCTTATCCTACTCCAGGAACTTGTGGAAAACGCCTGTTCCTTTTCTAAATCCGGTACGCCCATCCAGATAGCCTTCTCTCCTGATGGAAAGCTCAGTATCACCGATCAGGGCCGCGGAATGAGCGAAGATCAAATCAACCGTATTAACTCCTTTCGACAGTTCGAGCGAGAATACTACGAGCAACAAGGCTTGGGACTCGGACTGACCACCGCCCGCCAAATCGCGGAGGCTCATCAGGCAAATTTTTTCATTCAGAGCGAAACCGGCAAAGGCACCACTGTTACCGTTTCCTTTCCAATCTCCCCGGAACATTCCCCTGCCAAGTAGGGTGAAGGGAGCCCCATTAGGCTATTACGTTAGTCACGATGATGGCTGCCATATGAACAGATTTTTCCGCAGTGATACGCAAAGATAATGCGCCAAAGGTTTGGTCAAAACCCCAGATCTTTCCCACCTGCCAATTCGGAACCAAAGTCGCAGAAAGAGTAGTCAGAAACGAGAATTAAGATGACTGGATTTACGTTGAACCCAAAAGGAAACATTTGTACTGACTGATATGGAGCGATCATTCCGAGAGAGGTTATACCACGAATTAGCGGATGGGGACTCCCCGCGGGATCGCATCCCGTTATTGAGCAAAATCATCATGATCGCGATCCTCCTGTCGGTGATCTATGGGGTCCTGGAAACGGAGGAAACTTTCCGGAGTAAATTAGGGGTCTTTGCCTTCGGCATTGAACTGTGTTTCTTCCTGTTTTTTGTCCTCGAATTTGCTTTAAGACTGTACGCATCTTCGGAAAACCCCAACTACCGCGGGTTTTCCGGCAAACTGAAGTTTTGCCTCAGACCTTGGTCGATTATCGACCTTTTGGCCATCCTTCCCTTTATTCTGGCCCAAGGGTCCACGACCGGATTTGTGCTGAGGCTGGCGCGGGTTTTAAAGATCTTGCGCCTGGCGCGCCTCGGCAGGTTTTCCAAAGCCTGGGATCGGCTGGCCAGGGCCGTGGCGCAAAGAAAAGAGGAATTTCTCATCGGGATGGCTCTGGCCGGCTTTGTTTTGATCTTATCCTCAACCGTAGTGTACCTCTTCGAGGCAGAATCCCAGCCGGAGGACTTTGGGAGCATTCCCCGAGCTCTGTGGTGGAGCATCGCAACCTTAACCACCGTTGGTTATGGAGATGTGACGCCGATCACCCCGATCGGGAAAATCTTTGCCGGCATCACTGCCCTTGCGGGGGTCGGCGTGGTGGCCATCCCAACCGGCATTTTCGCCGCCGCCTGCAGCGAAGCCATGCAGAAAAATAAGTAGTGATTAGCCTTCCTCCTCCGTCGGACGGAAGGTCAGGGCGGCGCCGTTGATGCAATACCGCAAGCCAGTAGGCTCGGGACCGTCCCGGAAGACATGGCCGAGGTGGCCTCCACAACGGGCACAGTGCACTTCGACTCGCCGCATACCGAAGGATCGGTCGAACTTATCCCCCAGATGGCTGGGATGGAGGGCCGCGTAAAAACTGGGCCAGCCGGTGCCGGAGTCGTACTTGTGGTCGCTATGAAACAGTGGCAGATCGCAACCCGCACAATGATAGACCCCGTCGCGGGTCTCTCCATCCAAGGGGCTGGAATAGGGCGACTCCGTTCCTTCCTGACGCAAGACCTTGAAAGCTTCGGGCGACAACATCTCCCGCCACTCCTCCTCGCTCCGTTGTACCGGTGTCAGATCCCGGTCCATCGACTCCCATCCAGCTACCGGCTCCACCTGTGGATGATCCATCACATGACCGGAGTCATTGCGTTCCGGCTCTCCCCGCCCCCAGGAAAACGCCCAGCTTCCCCAAAGAACCGCCCCACCTAAAAAGAAAAACACCAACGCCAATTTCATACCCAAAACTACGCCATCTTCCGGAAATTTGCCAATCTGCAGAGTGAATTTATATTTTAAGTGAACCCAGCGCATGCCCGTCAATCGATCTTCTGGTTATCCCGTGCCGATAGGCACCTTAGACTGCGGCAAGCTCCCCGACTGCGCTTCGCTTGTTCCCTCGCGTTGTTGCCTCCTTCGCCAAGTTTTCGGCGGACAGGTCGGGGGGATTTCGCCAACTCAACTTGCCGCTTTCTCCCGCCACAGCTTGCGGCGGCGTTTCCACCGGATCGGTTCGACAGCAAGCTTTCGTCTTCCACTGCGGAATTTAGGATGAATTGCCGAAACTGGCTCCGCTATCCCTGGCGCTGCTTTTCTCACTCCCTCTCTGGTTTCAAAAACCAGGCTCCGGAAATTTTGGCGCGGAGATCCAGGGCGGAGGTGTCCGGGACGTTCTCCAGAAGGTTGAAATAAAGCGTGAAGCCCCCCTTTTCCTTCGGCCCCAACTCGCTGATAAACGCGGTCGAGTGATCGACCAACTCTTCGCCACGGTACACATCGCAGGTCACTTCAATATCTTCCAAGGGTTTGTCGGAGGCCGATTGCAACAGCCCCAGTCCTTCCGTTAGGACTTCCTTGGAAACCAGTTTCAGGGAAATGATCGAAACCGCATCGGGCGGAGCTTTCTCCCGATCGTTTTCTTCAAAACTTTCCGCCAGGTCCTCCGCCATATCATCACCGAATTGGGTCAACCAATCCATCGGAATCCATTTCGGCAAAACCCAGGACACCCAAACCAAAAAAACCCCCAGGGGCAAAAATCCGATACTCAACCAAAACCCTTACAGTATTTTTTCCCAGATCATCAAAGGAGTCTGAGAAAAACTCGGCCCCAGGTCAATGCGCAGGAAAAAGCAAGAATCCATGGGGTCCCCCTCACCCTATACCTCCCCAGCCTGACCGGCCGGAAGTCAGATCCCGAATTTCTCCCCTGCCTGGCGGAGGGGACGTTTGATCTCCCCTTTGAACTTATCGAGAATACCGTTGATGAATCGCTTGGCCTCGGGATTGGAAAATTCCTTACTCAGGTCGATGGCCTCGTTGATGGATACGATGGGCGGAATATCCTGACGATAAAGAATCTCGTAAATAGCCAGCCGCAGAATGGCCAAATCGATTTTGGCAATACGGTGAAAATCCCAGTTTTGCGCCAGGGCCCGGATCTTACCATCCACCTCTTCGACTTTATCCAAAGTGCCGAGCAGAAGTTCCTCGCCGAATTGATAATACTCCCGGGGCTGATCCTTTCCCTCAAAAAACAGATCCACCGCGCTGATCAGGTGGTCCGGACGATTGGACTCCCAAGCGTACAGATATTGAATCGCGGCAATCCGGTTTTCCCGCCTTTTCGAGGGTTTCTTGTTTTTTGCCGCCTTCATGAGTTCTCGTAGAGCGCTCCCATCTGTTGGCGAAGGGCCGCCATAGAGAGCGCCGTATAGGCAAATTCCCCCGCCCGGTCAATTTCGCCATGCACCCGCTCATGGGCTTGCTCATCGTTTTCCGCAACGATGACGCCGTTGATGACCGGCAGGCCGGAATTCAAGGAGACCATTTGCAAGGCATCGGATACACTCTGCGCGACAATGTGATAATGCGCAGTGGCCCCCTTCTTCAACAAGCCAAGGGCGATGATCACATCAAATTCACCGGAATCCGCGGCCGTTTGTACCGCCCAGGGGATTTCGTTGGAGCCGGGTACCCGATAAACGGTGATTTTATCTTGATCCGCTCCGTGGCGGATCAACCCTTCCTGCGTTTGCCCCAACAAGGCATCAACCAGGACGGGATTGAAGGACGCGGCAACAATGGCCACCCGATAACGGGAGGCTTCTGGAAGGGAGGGCATTGGTGGACTTTCCTGACTCATTGCGATTACTTGAAAAACCGCTTATTAAACGCCAAACACCGCTCCAACACAAGACCGGAAACAGAAAAGAACAAATGGCCTTGGCCTGGTCTTAGCTTAGGGGTAGAGTAATCGTTTGGCTCATGCAACAGGAACCGCCCAATTTAATCGACCTTCTTGACGAACTTCGCCCGAACATCCTCTTTTCGGTCTGTGGGCCCGTGGACCTTCCCCATGCACTCCGGGCAGGCCGGAACTCGATCAAAGGCTTCTCCTGGGGAACCGGAGGCAACTCCCTCCATGTTCACTTTACCACCAGGGACGAGGTGGTGGTCAAACCCGGCCCGGGTGAGGAGTTGCGGTGGTTCCTCAACGGTTCGGAACAAAGGCCGGGCGGCTTTCACCCGATGACCGCCGGAGCGCTGGCCGTGCTTTTGACCCTTCGCCAAAAAGCGCGCTTTTTTCAACCGGATTTGCCTCCGGAAAAAGTCGCCTCCTGGAACAAACAACTGGAGCGGGAAACGCCACCGGAACCCAAGCCTCGCACCCCAGAAATGACCTCTGAGGAAAAGGACCCAACGCCTGCGCCGTCTTCCCCGCCTCCCAAGCGACAAAAACCGAAAACCGGCGCGGTTCTTCGCCTCGAAGTGAAGGCCGATGGAAGTTGGTATGTCAATCCACACATCCTATGGGGAACCGACCGCTTGAAGGCTGCCCAGGAATACTTCACCTGTTCCGAAGAGGCCCGGCGGATCAATGAGGCCAAGGACTTTTTTGCCGCCTTGCGGGATGTTCTCGACGAAGGGCGGATTCCCGTGGAATTGGATTGCCCCGGGGAGGAAAGAGTCACGATTACCTCCACTTCCGAACCTCCGGCGGACTATCGCCTCGCTTTGCATTGGGACCGGAAGACGGACGAAATTTCCCTGGATTGCCAAAATGCCGGTCCGGGCGGACGACCGGGATTGGTCCTGAGCGAAGAGTTTCAAGTGACCCAGGGCGGATGCCTGCAACGGGGACACTTGCCCTCCTTGGCCGCCGTATTGGCTTTTCTCTATCAGATTCAACACAACGATCCGGATGATTTTGGCTACGGAGGCGATATATCCTACCGCTTTTTGCCGGACGCCCCTCTGCGCTTTCACCGAACAGAATTTGAATCTCTCTGGGCTTTACATGCCAACCCTCTCCGGGAATCTGATTTTAAACAGCTTCCGCTACTCGTTGACGGCAACGAAGTCCCTCCCCTCCCGACTCAGACGGCCACTACAGGTATTGCCTTCACCCGTAAATCACCAGACGACGCGTATCAGGTATCTTTTTTTGTCAAAACCCCGCACCGCCATCTGGAAATTCCCGAAAAAGGGTTTTTCTGGCCCAAGCTGTACTTCTTTCGGCGCTACAACCGCCTTTTTCGCCAGGAAGACCGGCGGGAAAAAATCCTGAACTACTGCCTTGGCCTCACTGCGAATCAGACTCTCCAGGAACGCCACCACCAGATCAATGAGATCGTCGAAAAGGAGGAGGATCCGGCAACCCCGGGCATCAGTAGCGACTTGCGGGAGTTTTTTCGCGACCTTTCCCCTCACCTCCCCTACGCCGAATCCACTTACAGTTGGGTTTTTCCCTGCGAGGGTGGCCCTGCCAAGGAGAAAGCACCAACCTTTGAACCAGTGCGCATCCTGTCCTCTTCTCTCGCCCGTGCCAGTTTTTTGCTCGCCGCCGTACAGGGGAAAGCCGATTTCGCCAGCGCCCTGACCTCCCGCGTCTGGGATACCGTTCGGGAGGAAGAACTCCCGGACCTCCTGGAGGAACTGCTTCCCCTTACCACCAATGAGGGCTTTACCGTTTTGGTGGACGGCGAGGAACCGGAAATTGAACAAATCGATTTCGCCCTCACCTTCCGGGAAAAAGAGGATGAGTATGATTGGTTTGAAGTGCATCCGGAATTCTTTCACGCCGGCCGCCTCCTTGAACCGGAGGACTGGGGCGATCTTCTGCAAAAAGGGTCCCGCACCAAAAAAACGAAAAAGGGCCTGGTCATTCAGAAAATGACCGACCTGGAAAAAGCCCGCAAAGGCTTCGAAGCACTCGCCCGGGGACGAAAAAAAGGGCAAAGCCATATTCACCGTCTGCACCTCTTCGACTGGGCTGCCTTGCGTCGTGAGGGCCTCTCGGTCAAACTTCCAGCCAAGGAAAGGGAGATCATCGATTCCCTCAGCAATTTCTCCGGCATCCCCCCAGTTCCGCTGCCGAAAAACCTCCAGGCCAACTTGCGCCCGTATCAGCTGGAAGGATACCATTGGTTGGCCTTTCTCTACCAACACCGCTTCGGAGGATGCCTCGCCGACGATATGGGCCTCGGCAAAACCCTCCAGACCATTGCCCTGCTCCTCGCCCTGCGCGATGGCACCATCCCCTTGCAAGGCGACGGCAAGGCCCCGCATCTGTTGATCCTTCCCACCTCCCTCGTTTTTAACTGGCAAAGTGAGCTGGAAAAATTTGCCCCCGACCTGACCTACTTTATCTATCGTGGCCCCGGTCGCCAACCGGACTTTGCCGGGCACGATATTGTCCTCACCACCTACGATATCGCCCGCTTGGATGCGAATGTCCTTTGTCAACACCCCTGGCAAGTCGTCATGCTGGATGAAGCCCAAGCGGTCAAAAACGAAAAGTCCCGCCGTCACCAGGAGATCCGCCGGATACAGGGACAGTTTCACCTGTGCCTCACCGGCACCCCCGTGGAAAACCACCCCAAGGAATTCCGTTCCATTATGAACCTCGCCCTGCCCGGGCTCTTCGGAGATTTGGAGGGCGTCTCCAACAAGTGGTTGGCCCTTCATATCGGACTACTTTCTTCCCGCTCCGCCCCCTTCGTTTTGCGCCGCACAAAAAAAGCCGTCCTCAAGGATCTCCCTGCCAAGGAAGAACGCACCGTGGTGTTGGAAATGGATCCCCGGCAAAAAGCCCTGTACCTGCGCGAAGCCGCCCGAATCCGCACCGACATTGCCGCCGCCTTTGAACAATTGGGTTCCTCCCAGGCCGGGCTCCTCGCCCTCACCGCTATCAACCGATTGCGCCAACTTTGTGTCCACCCCAGACTTCTCCGGCCGGAGGAAAAACCTCATTCTCCTAAAACCGAATACTTGCTCGACACCCTCCACCAATTGCACGAGGAAGGACACTCCTGCCTGGTCTTTTCTCAATACACTGGCGTTCTGGATCTGCTGGAACCCCTCCTGCGCAAAGACCATTTGCCCTATCTCCGCCTCGATGGCTCCACTTCGCACAAAAAACGCCAGGAATACGTGGAAACTTTCCAAAAACCCTCCGGACCCAATGTTTTTCTGATCAGCCTGCGCGCGGGCGGGGTCGGACTGAACCTGACCAAGGCCTCCTATGTGATGCACCTCGACCCCTGGTGGAACCCGGCGGTGGAAAATCAGGCCTCGGACCGCGCCCACCGTATTGGCCAAAAGCGCAAAGTGCTGGTGCAGAAGCTGGTCATGAAGGAAACCGTCGAGGAGAAGATCCTCAAACTCAAGGAAAAGAAGGCCAAACTCTTCGCCGACATCCTCGGGAAATCCGAGGAAATGCCTGCCTCTACGGCTTTACAGCGCGAGGATTTTGCCTACCTGCTAGGGGATTGATCTATCCCCAAAAAGACAAGCCTGCCCTGGCGAACAGAACTGAGGCACCCACCAAAGGCGAAACCATTCACAGGAGATGTCCCCGTGGGGGGGGAGGACCAAAGATTATTTGGACCGGTAATTAACCGGGGCTAAGTTAGCCCGCCGTCAATCCCCGGAAAGACATAGACGTCTTTACTTTTTCACCTTGGCCTTGGCTTTGCTCTTGGCTTTTTGGGCCGCTTCTTTTTTGCGGGCAAGGTAAGCCTTACGGCGTTGGCGTTTCTGAACTTTGTTGTATTGTTGTCCCATAGAGAGAATTACCTAAGCAAAAATCGGGCGGCAAAGTCAACGCCTTTTCCGCCTCCCCCACCAGCGAAATGTTTTTACTCCGTATGCCGAAGCAGTTCATCCAGCGGACAAACCGCCACCGATGGTTCCCCCAAAGCAGTGGTCGTGTAGATCACCAAACTCCCGTCCGTCGAAAAATGAGGATGCGGGTCAATGTGACAAGACCTGAAATCCCGCCAAGGGATCGGCTGCGGAGGCATGGCCTCGACAATATTCACCGCGCGACCGGTCTTCCGGTTTAAAAAGCCGACACGGCAAGGAGTCTTTTCATTCCACTTGTAACACCCCTGGTCACGGACAAGGTAGTGATTGGTCGGATCGCACATGCCATGAATCGCCTCTCCGGACCATAGCAACTCGCGTTTCCCGGTTTCCGGATCATGCTCGAAAACCCCCTCGTTGTAGTCACAGTATTGCACCTTGCCGGAACCAGTCCACCACTCGTGACAGGCCGTGGCCGTGCGCCCAAACCACAGACGCGAATCCAAAGGCTCGTAACGGTCAAGAGTGGTCTTCATCAGCCAGATGCGCATGTCCATTTGCTCCTTTTGCCCGGACATTGGGTCGGTCCAATGCCCTTGGTTGATCAGGAACAACTCCGGATCATGCCAGGAAGCAATCGCATGGTGATGCTCGTGACCAAACCATTTCAAGGGGTGAAACGCCCCGGTCTCCCGTTCGACCAAACTAATCAACCACCGGGCGCCAATCCGGCTATCGAGAATAAAATACTTCCCATCCGCGGTCAGGGTCGGATTGGTCACCAAACGAAACAAATGCCGACTCCCGAGAATCTCCTTGGGCAAACGAAACACTTCCTCTGCCGGGCCATCGACAGGCTGCCGCAAAATACGGTCTTCCACCGGAAAATAGACCACACGAGGATCCTCGGGATCAAAGACCCCCCGCTGCCCCCAATGGGGAAAAAGCCTCACCTTCTCCAGATCTCCCTGCAAAGGAACCGCAGCAGGATAAACACTCACCTGATGCGGCCGGAAAATGCTAAACCACAGAAAAGCATTATCCGCATCAACGCTGGGTCGGGTGAAATACCAGGCCTTTTGCCGCTCGCCAGTCACCGGACGCAAAACAAAACTGCGAACCCCCGTATGGGGATCCTCCCAGGGGGTAAACAGTGGGTGATCAGCAAGTTTATCGGTCCAGACAGGTAAGCTCATAGGAAACCACATCCTTGCCCGGAAGCTTTCTCCTTAGCAAGCGTTTCCTCCCGCCAGGGGAAAAACCGACACTCGATAAACGGAATCTTGCGCTAAGATCCCCTCACCCTAAGAAGCTGTTTGCCCCCGGCAAAGTTTTTTTCCATTCTGGGGACTACATGAAATCCGACGAAGAACGCCCTACCGAACGTATGGCCCAATCCCCAGCCGAACCCGAGCCCGGAGATTGGGACAATCTTTCGTCCGAAGAGGAGGAAGACATGGGGTTTCTCGATCACCTCGAGGAGTTGCGCTGGGTTTTGTTCAAATCCCTCATCGCTTTTGTCCTCGGCATGACCCTGGTTTTTTCCTTTCTCGGGTTCTTCACCGAAATCGTCAATGCCCCGCTTTACCGTATTGTCGGCACCGAAAATCTACCTAACGGTCAATTGGTCACCACCTCCCCAATGGGCATCCTGTCCCTCCTTCTGCAAATTGGCTTTCTGGGAGGACTCGGGCTGGCCATGCCTTTTATCCTCTATTTTGTCGCCAGCTTCATCGCTCCCGCCCTCACCGAACGCGAAAGGAAACTTCTTCTCCCCGCATGCCTGGGCGCCGGCCTGCTTTTTCTCGGCGGAGTCCTCCTCGGCTACTTCGTTATCCTGCCTGGGTTCCTGACCATGGCAAACTTTCTCCACCAACAGATCGACATCGCCATGTTCTGGGCCGCCGACCGGTATTACAGCCTGGTGGTCTGGCTCCTCATCGGCCTCGGCTTCGCCTTCCAATTCCCACTCGTCCTCCTGGCCCTCATCCAGCTGGACATCGTCCAAACGAAGACCCTCGTCCTCTACCGAAGACACATGATTGTGGTCTTCTTTATCGTCGGCATGATGATCTCCCCCACTTGGGACCCTTTCACCCAAACCGCCATTGCCATGCCCATGTGGCTCCTCTACGAAGGCACAATTCGCCTCGGCCGACGCCTCGAAAAACGACGCGCAGAAATGGAAAAAGAGGTTTTTAAGGATGTCTTGGATTAAAATTTTCAGCTTTTTTGCAATATTCTGCCATAATTTATGCTAAGACTGTTATATGAACCATGAAGAATACCACCAATCATTACTCGACTTGGTTCATTCCCTCCCGGGTTTTTACTTCCGCTGCCGCAACACCAAAAACTGGCCGATTCTCATCATCACCCCAGGAGTTCAGGACTTGCTTGGATACTCTCCCGAGATCTTCTACGAGAATTCCCTTAAATTCGGAGAGCTAATCCATCCGGAGGACCAGCATGATGTCTGGAATTCCATCCAACTATCCTTCTCGGAACGCCATCCCTACCACCTCAACTATCGCTTAAAACATGCCAATGGTCAGTACCTCAAGGTAAGCGAAAGAGGCCGGGTCCTACAATATACGGCCAAGGAGGAATGTGTTCTTGAAGGCTACATCGTTCCCCTCTCCAGCTACGAGGAAAAAACCGAAGCCCGGCTTACTGAGTCCAGGGAAAATTTTCAAAAAGCCCGGTCAACCGTAATCTCACTGGAAAAAAGAGAACGTTACTTATCCGCCATCAATCAGCTACAAGAAACTCTTCTCGCTTCAGTCTCGCATCAGATTCCGCTGGATAAAACTGTGGAAATACTGGGCTGCGCCGCCAAAGCCGACCGCTGTTATTATTTCCACAATCACCGGAGTCACGAAGGACATTTACTCCAATCAATGAAAGCAGAGTGGACCCGACCGGAAATCTCCTCAGAGATCAATGCCCCCTCCATGCAAAATGCCAGCTATGATAAAAGCTTTCCCGGGCTGGCCGAAAAATTATCCAAGGGCGAAATCGTCCTTGGCAACATTGATCAATTTCCGGAAGTCACCAAAAAAATCTTTCGCGAGCAATCCATTCAGGCTCTTCTCTTGATTCCTGTTTTTGTACAAAAGAAATTTCAGGGCTTTTTGGGCTTTGACAATTGCCACGATGCCCAGCCTTGGGGCATCGACGAAATTAGCCTTTTGCAAGCAGGAGCTCACTCCCTCGGCATGGCCTGGCAACAACACGCTCTCCAGAACGCCTTGTCGCACGAAAAGGAAATGCTCAGCCTCACCCTATCCTCTCTCGAGGAAAGCGTCGTTACCTTCGACCAGGAAGGTCGCATCCAAACCGCCAACGAGGCCACCATTTCCCTCTTGGGGAAAGACCTCACTGCCCTCAAAGGAAAAACCCTGACTTCGGCGCTGCCTCTCCTCGATCCAGACACCCACTCACCACTTTGGAACCTTCTTGCCCCACGGGTTCTGAAAGGCGAATCCATTACTCACCCTCAAAACGCCCTCCTCCCCAATGCCGGAGGAGATTTTCGGAAAATCTACTACCGATTAGCCCCCATTCGCACATCTTGCCGACAATCCGTTACTGGCGGAATGGTTGTTTTTCGCGATGCCACGGCCGATGAAAAACAAAAAGAAAAAACCTGGATCGCCTCCCGTATGGAATCAGTTGGTATGCTTGCTGGCGGCTTGGCGCATGACTACAACAATATGTTGGCCGCCCTTTCAGGCACCTTGGACTTATTTCGCTACACCCTCCCCTCCCGTACCGAAAAACAGGAAAGACTTCTGGCCAATATTGGCGACAGCCTCTCCCGCATGAAAGAAGTGACCAATACTCTCCTGACTTTTTCCAAAGGAGGCGATCCGGTCAAAACGAAGTTTTTCCCCTCCTCTGAAATTAAGAATTGGATACAAAACCATTCAGTCAAACAGGAATATTGCCCCGTCGTCTCCATCCCCGAAAACCTTCCCCCCATCGAAGGCGACCCCGGACAACTTCAACAAGTTTTACATCACCTCTTACAGAACGCCTTCGAAGCATCGCCCACCCAAACTCCGGTTCGGGTGGAAATCTCCACCAACGATCAGGCTACCCCAAAATTCACCACTACCCCAGGCTCTTTCCTGAATATTCAAGTAATCAACCAAGGCGAGAACATTCCCACCGATATCCTGCCCCGGGTTTTTGATCCCTATTTTTCCACCAAACCCAACCACACCGGACTCGGTCTGGCTGTCGCCCACTCGATCACTCACCGCCACCAAGGTCACCTGTTCCTCAATAATTCCCACCAAGGCACCGTAGCAACCCTCCTTTTGCCTATCGAACACGAATACCCCTCCCCTTCTCCGAAGACCGCCTCCCTTTCCGAACCATCCTCAACCCCCTCCGGCAGAATCAATGGCAAAACCCGAATCCTCGTAATGGATGACGAACCCAGCGTACGCGAAGTGCTCTTGATGATGCTCGAAAGTCTGGACTATGAGGCGACTGCCGTTTCCCACGGCGAAGCAGCTATAGAAGAATGGAAAACCGCCATGACCCAAGCAAACCCTTTCGCCCTCGCCATCCTCGACCTCACCATCGCCGGAGGACTCGGCGGAAAAGAAACCATCCATGAATTGCGTAAACTCGACCCTGACATTCGCGCCATCGTCGCCAGCGGCTATTCCAACGATCCGGTCATGGCCAATGCCGAAGCACATGGATTCCAAAAAGTTCTTCCCAAACCCTTCTCCCTCGAAGATCTCCGAAAAGCTCTTACCGAAGTACTGGAAACGGAAGCCTCCAACTCCTGAATTCCAGTATTGCCCCTCTTTCTAAACCCCTCTTTTCTATTCCTATGAATCCTCAACAAATCATAGAGAACGCCGCCCAAGCAGATAAAATCCTCCCCTCCACAAAAGACAATCTCCTCCTCTGGCTGGCCGAGCCAAGCCTTCCTGAGTGGGCGTCCCAAAGCATCCTGTCCCTCCTCGAAAAAGAAGCCTGGGAGGAACTCAACGACCGCTTTTACCAAAACATGGCCTTCGGTACCGGCGGGTTGCGAGGCCGAACCATCGGACGCATCAGCACCGATCTGGAGCAGGGCACCCCTTCCGAAAAAGGTACCCCCGCCCACCCGGCGGTCGGCTCCAATGTCTTGAACGACTTTAACGTCATCCGGGCCACCATCGGCATGTTTCGCTACTGCGCCCGAGAACTCAAGGAAGCCGGTCGCGACGACGTTCCCAAACTCGTCATCGCCCACGACGTCCGCCACTTTTCCCGTCATTTCTGCGAACTGAGCGCCTCCACCTGGTCCCGCCTGGGAGGAATCGCCTTCATCTTTTCCGGCCCCCGGTCAACCCCCCAACTGAGCTTCTCCGTCCGCTATTTGAACGCAACCGCCGGCGTTGTCATCACCGCCAGCCACAACCCCCCCCACGACAACGGCTTTAAAGCCTACTATGAGGATGGTGCCCAAATCGTCGAACCTCACGCCAGCGGAATTATTAACGAGGTCAACCAAACCCCCTTGAGCGCCTGCGCGGATCACCTGCCCATCGACCTCTCCCGCGTTGTCGAGTTGAGCGAAACCACCGACCAAGCCTACCGCACCGCCGTGGCCGAAACCATCCTCCAACCCGAACTGCTCAAAAAATCACCCCCCAAAGTGGTCTTCACCCCCATTCACGGTACCGCCCATATTCAATGCATGCCGCTCTTTCAACATTTCGGTCTGGAAGTCGATACCGTCGAGGAGCAAATGGTCGAGGACCCTCGCTTCCCCACCGTCAAATCCCCCAACCCGGAAAATGCCGAAGCCCTCTCCATGGCCGTGCAGAAAGCCGAGCAAACTGGCGCGGACCTCGTCATAGGAACAGACCCCGACGATGATCGTGTGGGCGTTGCCGTAAGAGACGACGACGGCCGGATGGTTCTCCTCTCGGGAAACCAAATCGGTTCCATCCTCGCCGAATACCGGATCACCCGCTACAAGAAAATGGGTCTGATCCCCGCCGAAGGCAGCCAAAATTGCGCCCTGATCAAAACCTTTGTCACCACCCCCCTACAGGAAACCATCGCGCAAGCCCACGGTTTGAAAACCATTAACACCCTGACCGGCTTCAAATGGATCGGAGAGAAAATCAAGGACTACGAGGAAACCTTGACCGAAAGACTCCTTGCCGAAGAACAACTGGCCCTCGATTACGATCGCACCCCCCTCGCCAAACGTGCCGCCCTCCTGCAGAAATACAGCACCTTCTACGTCTTCGGGGGAGAGGAAAGCTACGGCTACCTGGGCAGCGATCTGGTTCGTGACAAAGACGGAAACTCCGCCGTCCTCATGTTCTGCGAAGCCGCTGCCTATGTCAAATCCCAGGGCAAAACCATGGTCGCCTACCTCGATGACCTCTACCGCAAGTACGGCTTCTTCCACGAATGCCTCGGGCAAATCTATTACGAAGGGGCCGCCGGTTCCGCCAAAATAAAAAGAATCCTCGACTCCTACCGGGAAAATCCCCCCACCGAGCTCGAAGGCCTGAAAGTCACCAAATTTACCGATTTCGGAAAAGATACCCTCGAGGACGCCGACGGAAAACAAATCCCGCCACAGAACTTTTACTTTCTGGAACTTGCCGACGGCACCTCCTATGCCGTCCGCGGAAGTGGAACCGAACCGAAAATCAAATTCTACTTCTTCACTCGGCGCGAAGTCCCCGCAGGAGCCGATCTCCCTGCTATCAAAGCCGAACTGCACGAACACGCGGATAACCTTCGCCAGGCCGTGGAAACCGATGCCGACCAACGCGCCCAGGGTTGAGGCTATGCTAGACTAAAGGTTTTTCCGAGGCCTCCAGGAGTGTTGCGCGGAGTGCTTCAGACTCAGGACCGTAAGGCGGCACCCTTCCCCCGAACGGCCGCTTTAGCGGCTGCGCGGAACACTCCAACCTCCCAGTCTCTTCCCCCTATATTCCAGCCCCACTGGTCACCGCGCTGACCAACCCCTTCCACCTTTTCCCCAAAATCGTTCCGCGCTTTTTGCTAAGTCATTGACATTGACGGGGGAGAATTTAATTGTATGCCCTTTCAGCCCCTCGGGGACTGACCTAACACGGTATCCTCACTCCTTTTGAAAGAGGACTTTAATTGAAGTATCAATTCACCCTTAACAAGCATGGCAGCAAAGAAAGCAGCGAAAAAAAAGACGGCCAAAAAAGCCGCTCGGAAACAAACTAAAACGCAATACGTCTACGCTTTCGGTAAAAAAACCGAAGGTGGCAGCAAGCATCGTGAACTCCTCGGAGGCAAAGGCGCCAACTTGGCCGAGATGTCCCGAATCGGGCTTCCCGTTCCTCCCGGCTTCACCCTCTCCACCGAGGTCTGTACTTATTTTTACGACCACAAACGGACTTACCCAAAAAGCCTGAACAAGGAAGTAAAGGAAGCCGTTGCCTCCGTGGAAAAACAAATGGGCAAGAAACTCGGGGACGAGAAAAATCCCCTTTTGCTCTCCGTACGCTCCGGCGCCCGGGAATCCATGCCGGGAATGATGGACACCATTCTCAACCTCGGCCTCAACGACAAAACCGTTGAAGGACTCGCCAAAAAATCCGGCAACCCCCGCTTTGCCTACGACTGCTACCGCCGCTTTATTCAAATGTACGGCGATGTCGTCATGGGAGTCCAACCCGCCGACGAAAATGCTCACGAGCCCTTCGACCACTGCATGGATAAACTGAAGAAGGAACTCGGCGTCACCGAAGACAATGAGCTGACCACCGAAAATCTTAAGGAACTGATCAAACGCTACAAAGCCCTGATCAAAGAACACACCAACAGCAGCTTCCCCAACGATGTCTGGGAACAGCTTTGGGGCTCCATCGGAGCCGTCTTTAACTCCTGGCAAAACGAACGGGCGATCCTCTACCGCCAAAAATACAACATTCCCGCCGCTTGGGGAACCGCCGTCAATGTCCAGGCCATGGTCTTTGGCAATATGGGCAACGATTGCGCCACGGGCGTAGCCTTTACCCGCGACCCCGCCAACGGAGAGAAGGTTTTCTATGGCGAATACCTGATCAACGCCCAAGGAGAAGACGTCGTTGCCGGTGTCCGCACTCCCAAGCCCATTGCCCAACTGAACCAGGAAATGCCCCTCGCCTTCGAGGAACTCGAAAAGGTTCGGGCCAAACTGGAAGCCCACTTCAAAGACGTTCAAGACTTCGAGTTCACCGTCGAAAACGGTCACCTCTACATGCTCCAAACCCGAAACGGCAAACGCACCGGCCTCGCCGCCGTCCGCATCGCCGTGGAGATGAACAAAGAAGGCCTGATGGATGAGAAAACTGCCCTCAAAAAGATTCCGGCGGATTCCATCTCCAGTCTTTTGGTCGCGATCTTCGACGAAAAAGCCCTCAAAAAGTCCAAAGTCATCGGTACCGGACTTCCCGCCGGTCCCGGAGCTGCCGCCGGTCGCGTCTGCTTTACCGCTGCCAAAGCCGAGGAAGTCGCCAACAGCGGTGGCCGCGCCATCCTCTGTCGAGTGGAAACCACCCCCGAAGACCTCCGCGGTATGATCGCCGCCGAAGGGATCCTCACCAGCCGTGGCGGAGTTAGCTCCCATGCCGCTCTGGTCGCCCGCCAGATGAACAAAGTCTGTGTCTGCGGTGCTCATGATGTCGAAATCAACTATGACCTCCGGACCCTCAAAGCCGGCGGCAAAACCCTCAAGGAAGGCGATTTCATTTCCATCGACGGAACCACCGGGGAAATTTACCTCGGGGCCGTGGAAACCGCTCCTTCCGAAGTTGACCAGGTGCTCAGCGGAAAGAAAAAACCAAAGAGCAGCTACACCTACCAACTCTTCGACCAAGTCATGAAATGGGCCGACAAGCATCGGCGCCTCGGAGTTCGCACCAACGCCGATACTCCGAATCAAGCGAAGCTTGCCATCAACCTCGGCGCCGAAGGCATTGGCCTTACCCGTACCGAGCACATGTTCTTCGAAGGCGATCGCATCACCTACATGCGACAAATGATTCTCGCCACCGACGAAGGCGAACGCCGGGCCGCCTTGAACAAGCTTCTCCCCTTCCAGCGTAAAGACTTCAACGGTCTTTTCAAAGCGATGGGTGGCCGCCCCGTGACCATTCGCCTCCTGGACCCGCCCTTGCACGAGTTCCTCCCCAACGACGAGTCCTCCAAACGCGAAATGGCCAATGCCCTGGGCGTTGACGTGAATGTCATCTCCTCCCGGGTAAAGGCCCTCCACGAAGCCAATCCAATGCTCGGCCACCGCGGTTGCCGCTTGGGAATTTCCTATCCGGAAATTACCGAAATGCAAGTTCGGGCCATCTTCGAAGCCGCCGCTCAATGCTATAAGCTCAAGAATCCCATCAAAGTGATTCCTGAAATTATGGTTCCCCTTGTCGGCTTCGCTGATGAGCTTAAGCACCAAACCGAAATCGTTCACCGGGTCGCCACCGAGGTGATGGAGTCCAAAAAGGTCAAATTCAAATACCTCGTCGGCACCATGATCGAAATTCCCCGTGGCGCCCTCACCGCTGATGAAATTGCCCAAACCGCCGACTTCTTCAGCTTCGGAACCAACGACCTGACCCAAACCGGTCTGGGCATGAGCCGCGACGACGCCGGTTCCTTCCTCGGCAAATACAAGGATCTGGACATTATGCCCCAGAACCCCTTTGCCTCCATCGACGCCAAAGGCGTCGGGCAATTGGTCGAAATCGGTGCCAAGAAAGGCCGCCAAACCAATCCCAAAATCAAACTCGGCATCTGTGGCGAACACGGTGGCGACCCATACTCCATCTCCTTCTTCGAATCAGTTGGTCTGGACTATGTAAGTTGCTCCCCTCCCCGGGTCCCGGTGGCTCGTTTGGCCGCCGCCCAAGCCGCCATCTCGAAGTAAATCCCTCTACAAACCTCAACCAAAAGCCCTCCGGTCATCCGGAGGGCTTTTTCTTTCCCCCCTTCTATTTACGTTCCCGTCCCTTTAGTTTTGACACTCCCATACCGTCCCCTCTCCCGCAACCTTCTCCTCCTAAACAATCCCAAACGCCTCTTCGAGTTCTCTCGTCATATCCTCAGTCATCTTGCTGACCGGACCCAGCGTCTGACAGCGCAAAATTGCCATCGCCGTCGATTCCAGGATCTCCAAACGATCAAAGGCATCCAAAACCGACCTTCCTGCAACCAAAACTCCGTTGTGTTCCAATACCGCTGCCGGCTGGGAAACCGAAAGCTTTCTGGCAGCCACCTCACCCTTCTCCCCTTGCTCCTTAAAGGAAAACCAATTGACCTCTTTGAGGAAAACATAACTCTCGGGAATGGTTTTGGTATCCAGGCGTTCATCACTCAAACTGAAAGCACTTGCATGTAAAGGCAGGGCATTGACAATTGCCCCAATCTCCGGGTGCGCCCGATAGACCGCCTCATGCAAACTCACCGCCCGACTCGGCTGACGCCCTTTCTCAAAGCATCCCCCCTCAACATAAACCAAGTCCTCCGCCCACAGATTTGCCCGATCCAAATGCCGCGGAGTAATGACAAAAGCCTCCTCACCAACCCTCGCCGAAAAACTTCCCCATCCACTGGTAACCAACCGATGGTCGTACGCCCGGCGAACGAATTCACATACTTCCTTACGCCGTTCTCTTTCCAAATTGCTGACCTTCCTGCCATCCCATTCAGCCTCCGGTAAAACTCGAAATACACTTGCCCCTCCACCCTTCGGCTTTTCTTTACTCTCCAACACCTTGGGTTCGCCCAGCTTTTTCGCATGCAAGAGGGTTGCCGCCGCAAATTCCAACGCCTCAAAGGCCGTGAAAGCCTCGGCCATATCTTTTCCCGCAACGACCACCCCATGGTTTTCCAGAACCACACATTTTGGCCTGGTTTTGTCAGAAAACGCAGAGGCAATTTTCGCTCCTAAAGCCTGACTTCCCGGTAAAGCATAAGGAGCCAGCAAAGGCTTGCCGCAAAGGGCATAGGTTTCCGGAAAAACCCGCGTATCCGGAACCTGTCCGCACATACTGAAACTAACCAAAGCACCGGGATGCGCATGGATTATGGCTCCAACATCGGGCCGCGCCTCATATATTGCCCGATGAAAAGGAAATTCCGACGAAGGCGGATGAAGGCCCTCAGCTTCCCCTCCCGAGCTGACCCGTACCACATCCTCAGCCCGCAAACGCCCTTTATCAACCCGTGCCGGACTTATCCAAACCCCCTCCTTTTCATCCCGAATGGAGAGATTCCCCCCGGAAGTCGTCGTCATATCATGCGCATAAATCCGCGCCATTGTTTCCACAATTTGATCTCTCGGATGTTGCCAGGCAAAGTTTCTCATAACCCTCTTTTCTTCCCAATTTGAGAAGCATGCAAACCAAATTCGAAAACCGAATTTACGACTCCGTCCCTATATTATTTACAGTAGGAAATTCCCAGCAGGTATTGCTTCTCGGTTTCACGGTCTTTTTCTATTACAAGTCTGTATACTTGGTCGCCTTGCCCCGGACTTTTTCAACCGGATACTTCGCTGCGTTTTTCTCTATTTTCCAATAAGCCTCGGACAATAAATCAATCTCAAGCTTATCGGCCAATCGAACCAGATAAATCAGGATATCGGCAATTTCTTCTCCTACCGAAACTTTCTTGTCTCCCGATAAATGGTAGGACTCTTCCTCGGTCAGCCATTGAAACTGCTCCAACAATTCTCCCGCTTCTCCGGCCAGCGCCATCGTAAGATTTTTTGGCGAATGAAACTTTTCCCAGTCTCTTTCCGCAACAAAACCTCGAAGTTCGCCTTTCAATTCTTCCAAATTTTTACTCATAGCCTCTATTTCCAACTCCCTCCTTTGCGGTAAATCTTCTTTCCAACCGAGACTCCCTCACAAATGTCCACAGGTTCATTATTTCGCCGAGAAAACCATCGCTCCCGGCATTTCTCAACAAATTCACGACTCCCGACAACCAACCCTCTAGCCAATCCGTTGAAAAACAGCTTTTTCGTCCCTTGCAACGGCCTTTCCTCATCCGATCTGGCCGAAAGAAGTTCCGCCATCTCCTCCTTCGCCCCATCACCCCCGGCCTGCCCCAACAACAACATCCGGTACTCCCGCAACACCTCCTTACCC
>JAFIGF010000110.1 GCA_020831535.1 Opitutales bacterium
CCTCATAGGCACTGACAAAATGACCACTTGCCACTTGATCGACAACTTGCCGTTTGAAGGCCTCGCTGTAACGTATATTCCGGTTCGGTTTTTCTATCGCTTTCATGGTTTGGGTGTCAACCTATACTAGGACAAGACAAAAGGAAGGGATGCTAGGGCGTTGCTCCTGGGGGGGAGGTGACAATATAAGGAGCAAGGACATTTCTGTCCTTGAGAATGGAAGGGGTGGTGATACCCGGAAAACTCTCTCATCAATCAGGTCGCCTGATCGGCTCCCCAAGGACAGGAATGTCCTTGCTCCTTATGGGGTAAGAGTTTCAAGGAGAGGATCGTTGGCTGGACGGGCATAAGGGATGAAAGAAAGGGAATGGGCAATGTTAAGTAGAAAAAATTGAAAATTAACATTGATTCGTTGGTGAAAACACCTTTTATCGGGGGAATGATTCTTTTTTCAAACAAGCAAAAATCATCCCGGAACGCTCTTGCCTTGAGCTTTGTCAGCTTGGTGGGCCTGGCCACCTTGTCGGCGGAAGAAGAGGTTTTGGACCTGCCGACCCTGCGGGTGGTGGAGTATGAGATCGCGGAGCAAGCTCCGGTTTCGACCTTTTCGATGCCGGTGTCGTTATTGCGCTACGAGCCTCGGGTGGATATTCAGCGCCGGAGTGCGGGAGAGTTGCAATCGGATGTGAGTGTGCGGGGGTCCACTTTTGAAGCGGTGGGGTTTGTGGTCGGGGCGAGCCCTTTGTTTGATCCGCAGACGGGGCATTATTTCGCGGAGATTCCGATTACCACCCGGATGTTGACGGGGCCGGAGGTTCTGGTGGGAGCGGCCAATGCCCGTACGGGGTTCAATGCGACCACCGCTACGGTCGCGTATGGATGGCGGCCGATTGAGGAGCGCGGGGAAGCTTCGGTGTTTGGGGGAGACAACTCGACCTACGGAGGTTCTTTGTATCATGGGTTGATGCTGGCGGAATCGGAGTCCTGGGGGAAATTGGCGTTGGATGCCGAGGCGGCTTTCTCGAGGTCGGATGGGGCCAGGCCGCAGGGGGATTCGTCGTTGGATCGCTACAATGTCCGTTTGCAACACCGCAATACCGAGGGGCAGACGGACTTATTTGGGGGGTATCAGGCCAAATTTTTCGGTTGGCCGAATCTGTACACGCCTTTCAGTGATCGGGAATCGGAGAATTTGCAGACGACCTTTCTGGCCCTGAATCATCATCGTGATCGGGACCATGGCGGGAATTTGGAATTCGCGGTATCGTATCGACGGAACAAGGACGAGTACCAATTCAACCGGGATAATCCGACCGATGACTTTCAGCACGAGACCAAGGTTTGGTCAGCTTCCTGGATTGGGCGTGAAGAGGGAGGAGAGTGGTTTATCGATCACGGGGGCCGGGTGGTCTGGGATGAGATTGAAAGCAACTCGCTGACTTTTGGGGATTTTCAATCCCGGAGTTACCAACAGTTTTCCTTTGTTCCCGGAGTGCGGGGGGAGTTGGGTGACGAGATCGATTGGGAGGCTTCGGCCGGGTTGGTGGCCTATCGGTCGGACCGGGATGGCGGTCGGGTTTCGCCGCAGGGCAGGTTGGAGTGGGCTCACGACCGGAACCAGCAGCGCTGGACCTGGCACCTTGAATACTCGGAAGCCTCCCGGTTTCCGGCCTACACGACTTTGAATTCCAATCCCGGTGGGCTTTTCGGGGGAGATGCGAGTCTGGGGCGCGAGTTGGCGCGAAATTATGAGTTGGGGGCCAGAATTCAGGATGCGGACTGGGCTTTGGAAGGGGCGGTCTTTTGGCGGGAGGACCGGGATCTGGCCGACTGGGTTCTGGTGCCGGGGCAGATTTTCCGTGAGGCGGAGCCGGTGGATATCGATACTCTGGGGATCGAGGTCTTTTATTACCGGCCTTTTGCCCAAGGGGAGGTTCGCCTTGGGTACACCTTTTTACACAAAGAGGAAAGTTATCGCAGAGATGAGGTGACCGGTAGTTTTTACGCGCTGAACTTTCCGACCCATCGGGCCACGGTGGGGGGAGACTGGCATTTGCATGACCGGGTTGTTTTGCGCGGGGATCTCGAGATTCGGCGACAGGAGGACAATCCTCTCCGCGAGGGTCGTCGGAGTCCGGTGATGGCGGTGGTGGGGCTGGATGTTCAGCCCTTCGAGGACCACCCGTTGATGGTGGGGTTGACGGTGGACAACGTTTTCAACGTCAGTTTCGAGGAGGTTCCGGGGACTCCCGGCTTGCCCCGGCAATTTGTGGCCCGGGCGAGCCTGGCGTGGTAGGAAACAGGATGTTAGGGATTGTGCCCCCGGATGTCGGAAGGGGTTCGGTTTTCCAGGCGCAGGAAGGTTTCCCGCAAATGCCTGCCGGAGGAAAAGCCGGCCTTTTCCGCAATATTTTCCATGGGGAGACGGGTATTTTGCAAAAGGTAGGTGGCGCGGCGTATTCTCTCGTAGTCGAGGAGTTGCTTGGGGGTTTGTCCCAGGACTTGGCGGAGGCGTTTTTCGAGGGGTCGCCGGCTGCTGCCGATCATGGCCGCCCATTCCTCCACATTCGCCGGAACGGTGGTTGCTTGGCGCAGGTTCGACAGGGCCTGACTGGCCAGATAGTCTCCGACGAGCGTGGGGTCGGTGCTTGCTCTGGTAATCACCCCGCTCGGTGGGATCAAGACGATTTCCTTGGGAAAGCGGGAGCGACCGGTGGCCAAGTCGCGTAGAAACTGGCTGGCCTGACGGCCCATTTCCTTTCCATCCAATTCGATGCTGGAGAGGGGGACCGGACCAAAGTGGCAGAGGTATTCCTGATTGTTGACCCCGATGACCATGGCTTGCCAGGGAATATCGATCCCTTGCTCGGCGAGAAAAGCCGAGAGTGGTGCGGCCAATTCATCGTCTCCGGCGAAAAAACCGACGGGGCCTTTTTGTTTACGGATTTTCTCAATGGGCAAGGTGTCTTTGCGGGTAAAGGTTCCCAGGAATGGAATCCCTGCGGCTTCAATGGTTTTGGCGAAGGCCTCTCCTCGTTTTTTTAAACCGTAGTGAGAGTACAGGGAATAGTACGCTCCGGCGGAAATCCCCTTGGCCAGAAGGTGTTCAGCGGCCATTCGTCCGATGGCTTCCGGATCGAAAAACAGATGTCCGACGCCAGAATGAGGAGGTTGGGCGCTGGAGAGGGAAAGTATGGCCGGGGCCATGGTGAGGGCTTTATGCAAATGCTCTTTGGTGGCTAGAATGCCGACCATCGCATCGAATTGGTGATTTTCCTTTTCCCAGCGTTCCAGGTCTTCGGTGGGACTGAATCCGTGCTGACTTCGCCAGAGGCCGCTTTTCCATCCCTCGCGGACGATTTCCAGAATGGCATCGGTAAAAGGGGGGTATCTCGGGGAGGCACAGATGCCGATATCGAGGAGAGGCTTCGGGGAGGAGCTCATTTTGCGATTTTGGCAGTACGAAAAGAAGAGGGCAATGTTTTCTGTCTTGCTTTTACCTCGGCCCAAACTTTCCCTTAAAGGATGAGCGGCCCTATAAAAATAATCTCCCTGCACCAACGGGAGGCCAATGAACGGACCTGGACCCCTTATTTTACCCGACAGGTAGAGTCTTTGGGAGATTATACCCGTTACGAAAACATCGCCGAATGGTCGGATGGCCAGAAGGCGGAAAAAATCCGGGAAGCGGATGTTTTGCTCACCGGGTGGGATGCCTCCTCGGTACCTGCGGAGCTGAGTGAGAATCCCGGGCGCTTACGTTATATTTGTCATATCCACGGGGAGATCCGGCGCATTATCAGCCGCGAGCTTATTTCTTCACCGATTCTGGTCTCCAATTGGGGTCCGGCTCCGGGTCCGGGGGTGGCGGAGGGCGCGATGACCTTGCTCCTGTCTTCTCTTAAAATGATCCCGGCGCATGTAACCGAAAAGAGGGCGGGCCAATGGCAGATTAAACAAAAGGAATGGGGTGGCACTCTCCGAAATCTTCGAGTGGGAGTTTATGGTATGGGAGTGATTGGCAGGGAAGTGGTGAAACTCCTCACCCCTTTTGGTTCATGTCTTAAAGGCTTTGATCCTTATGCGGGGAATTGGCCCGAAACGGTGCAAAGGATGGCCTCTCTCAATGATTTGTTCGCGGAGATTGATGCCCTTATTGTCACCGCCGGACTCAATGAAGAAACCCGGCACAGTGTCGCGGCGGAGCAGTTGGCCCGTCTACCCGACGGAGGTATTGTGATCAATGTGGCTCGTGGGGCGATTATTGACCAAAACGCTTTATTGGCGGAAGTCCGGGACGGACGCTTGCGCGCTGGGCTTGATGTTTTGGATACCGATGGCAAGGATTGGATGGAGCCTGACGACGCCGACCGACAATTGCCCAATCTGCTCCTAACGGGGCATTCGGTCTCCTTTAGTCCCTGGAACCACTCGCTGCCGGGGAATGAAAATCTCTTGGTTCCCTTTCAGGAAATCTGTCTGGAAAACCTGAGACGTTTCCGTGATGGCGAAGAGCCTCTGTATTGTTTTACCCCTGAACGTTATGACCTCTCTACCTGAAAATGTCCTTTTGCCCAAGACCTGTCTTTTGGGAACGGTGGCGCTGGAACCCCGGCGCTGGAAAAAAGACCCGGAGCGCTATCCTTCCTTTGCGGTGAGCGAAAAAGGGGAGGCGGCCCGAGCCGCGGGCTTTGCGGGTTGGGAATTGTGGGAGCGCCACTATACCCATGCCTCGGAAGGGGAGCAAAAGGCTCTTCGTGAAAGCGATTTCCCGGTGGTTGGATTAAACACCTACTGGATCCCCGGGCATGGCACGGTAGAAGAAGGGGAAAGGGTAGCGGAAACGATTGCCGCTTTTCAGTCGTCTTTGCGGTTGGTGAAATTCAATCTGGGTCCGGTGGACGGACCGGTTCCGGTGGAAGAACAAGTCGAAGCGGCAGCTCGTTGGGCGGAGCTTCTACCGGAAGGGGTTCGGTTGCTTTGCGAATGTCATCCCCGGACAGTGTTGGAGACGACCGAGGCGGCGAAGAAAGCTTTCGCGACATGGCCTTCCGATAGATTTGGAGCGATTGTTCATCCCTTGGGACCCGCCCAACTGGAATTGCCGAATTGGTTTGCGGCGCTGGGCGATCGGATTACCCACTTGCATTGGCAAAGCAAAGGGGCAGATAAGAAAATGTGTCCACTGTCCGAGTTGGAGAACGATTTGCTGGCGGTAGGGAAAATTCTCGCGGAGTACGGTTTTTCCGGCACGGCGGCCCTGGAGTTTGTTGCCGGGATGAATAAACCCGGCGAGCATCCGGAGCGCTTGCTCCAACAAGCGGTCGAGGATGTAAGAGTGTTACAACGGTTGGGCCGGGGTTGATCCTTCTGCGCTAAAAACTCCGCTACTCGTGGGCGAAGGCGGTGCGTTCGCAGGGAGACCTTTGACGGTCTTGCCGGGGAGCTTCGTCAACGGCGAATTTGGGGATAAAGACCCCATGGAGAATATTAACCTTCCCAAAGACCCGGGAATTGCCGTAGGGTTTATAGCATGGATGCCTTTTGTGTTCCCTGGGCTGATTTTCCGTTGCCGGTATTGGGATTCGGGACGCGGGCTCTTGGAGGCAGTTCCGAATGGTCCGGTCCTACCGGCGAGGAGGCTCGGCGTTTGCTCCAAAGAGCCTACGAGGGAGGGATTCGTTTCTTCGATACCGCACCCTCCTACGGCGAGGGGCGGGCGGAGAGCCTGCTGGGGGAGTGGGCCCACGAGGTTGGTCGGGAGAATCTTTTGATTGGTACCAAGGTCGGGCTTCGGAGAACCAGCGAGGGACATTATTTCAGCGATCTTCGCCCGGATTCGATTTATCGTGAGGTGGAGAGATCCCTCCGCCGTCTCAATGTAGAGGCAGTGGACTTGGTGCAAATCCATTGGCCCGATCCGCGAACCCCTTTGGCTGAATCCCTGGCCGCTCTGCAGACGCTTAAGGATGACGGGAAAACCAAAGCCATTGGCCTGGGAAATTTTCACGGGAAACGCCTCCGGGAAGCCTTGGCGTCTTCGGCTGTGATGGACTCCTTGCAAGTGCCGTTTCATCCGTTGGATCGCCGTATTGAGGGTGGGGATCTGCCGCTATGCCGGGAACGGAATTTGCCCGTGATAACTTATTCGCCGTTGGCTATGGGACTTTTTTCCGAGACCGAACCCGAAGAGCTGTGCCAGTCTCCGGGGCACGCCAGGCATCACCTGCGCTGGTTTGGGGAAGCGGTTCGCCCGGCGGTGCAAAATTTGCGAAGCCGTTGGCGGTCCTATGCAGAGGATCTTGGCTTAACCCTCAGTCAATTGACTATCGCCTGGGTGCGGCAACACCCCGGAATTTCGATGGTTCTACTGGGAGCCTCCAGAGAAAGCCAGCTTCGGGAAAACCTGGGGGGCGGTTTGCCGATCCCCAAGCCCGTTTGGCGAGTGCTGCGCAAGGATCTCAATCAGTGGCAGCAAGAGACGAAACAGGAAAATCGTGCCAAGCGAGGGATTTGAAAAATATATAAATTAACGTGAATAGGGTATAAACCCTTGTCAGGGTATTCTTTATTTTCTATTCCTTCAGATCTATGAAAAATATTAAAGATCTACTAAAACTCTTACTGGCCTCGGTGGCCATCCTTGGCCTTCTCACGGCATGCGAAAATGGCGATCAGGATTCCGGGGATCTCCTTGATGACGCGGGTGAAGCCGCTGAAGAAGCTGGTGAGTCCATTGAAGACGCAGCCGAGGATGTTGCTGACGAAGTGGAAGATGCCGCTGACGAAGTGGAATACTAAGCTTATTCTGTAAATCGAAAAAAGGCCGTGCCGGGAATTTTATCCTGGTACGGCTTTTTTGTGTTTTAAACCAATACCCTGCCCGGGGCCTGGTCCGGCGATGGCCAGAGGGTCCACAGTGTCTGCCCGCACGGAGGCCTGTGTTTGTTTCTTCCATATAGTGGGTCTGGGGAGGAGGGGAAGCTCTTGCCGGGGTGAGTGAGTCATCCCGGGCCAGGGAATTGATTTTGGAGAATTCCATCGGTTGGTAAAATAGGGAAGAGGGAGAGGAGGGGCTGAAAGACAAGATATGCGCAAAATAGGCAAAAGGCGGCGTAGTGGAAGGGACCCCTTTTCTATACGTTCGTAGCCTGTCCATGAATCACCTTTCTCTCCTATGAATGTCCTCCTCCTCACTGTTTTCGTGGGGCTCATATTTGCCTGTCTTTTTATTGTGCTGTTCCTCTATCAACTGGTTGACCGTCGGTATAGCAGCAGTGAACGAGAATCTCTGTTGCCCCTGGAAAATGATGATGGCGTAACCTCAAACAACCGCTCGTCCCGGAAGTAACGGGCCTTTTTTATTGATCATGTCTCAGTCTATTAGTTCGTCGCCGACAATCAGAGTCGAATACAATGATACCATTGTCCGCTATTTCCTGCTGGCCACCATGATTTGGGGGTTGATTGGGATGACTGTGGGGGTGCTGATCGCCGGACAACTGGCCTTTTGGCAATTGAATTTCGGGGAGCAATCCTGGCTGACTTTCGGACGCCTGCGACCGCTGCACACCAATGCGGTTATTTTTGCTTTTGTGGGGAATATGATGTTCGCCGGCATTTACCATTCCACGCAGCGTTTGTGCAAGGCCCGTCTGGCTTCGGACAAATTGTCGTGGATCCACTTCTGGGGGTGGCAGACAATTATTGTTTCGGCGGTAATCACTCTGCCTTTGGGCCTGTCCCGGAGTAAAGAATATGCGGAGTTGATTTGGCCGATTGATCTCCTGGTGGTTTTTACCTGGGTGATTTTCGCCATTAACTTTTTCTGGACCTTGGCGATTCGCCGGGAGCGTTCCCTCTATGTGGCGATCTGGTTTTACATCGCCACCATTGTCACGGTAGCGGTTTTATACATTGTCAACAACCTGCAGATCCCTACCAGTTTGTTGCATGCCTATCCGATCTTTGGGGGGGTTCAGGATGCTTTGATTCAATGGTGGTACGGACACAACGCGGTGGCCTTCTTTTTGACCACCCCGATCCTCGGGATCATGTATTACTATTTGCCGAAAGCGGCCAATCGACCGGTGTATTCCTATCGGTTGTCGATTGTTCATTTTTGGTCGTTGGTCTTTATCTACATTTGGGCGGGTCCTCACCATCTTCTTTACACTGGTCTTCCAGTCTGGTTGCAGAGCTTGGGAATGCTGTTCAGCCTCATGCTTTGGGCACCCTCCTGGGGCGGGATGTTGAACGGATTGCTCACCCTCCGGGGGGCCTGGCATAAATTGCGGACCGATCCGGTGCTCAAGTTTCTGGTGGCCGGGGTTACCTTTTATGGCATGGCGACCTTTGAGGGGCCAATGCTCTCTATCAAGACGATCAACGCCCTCTCTCATTATACCGATTGGACCATCGGACATGTTCACAGTGCGGCCTTGGGTTGGAATGGGCTCATGACCGCAGGGGTGTTTTACTGGCTGGCTCCCCGACTTTGGAACACCCGCCTGTATTCGGTCAGCCTAGCCAACTGGCACTTCTGGGTGGCTCTGGTCGGTATCCTGTTTTATACCGCCGCGATGTGGGTCTCGGGGATTACCCAGGGCTTGATGTTGAATGCGACGACCGATGGGGGGAACACCTTGGCCTATCCCTCCTTTATCGAAACGATTGATGCCATCCTGCCGATGTATCACCTCCGGATGCTCGGGGGAATGCTGTACTTGGTCGGTTTTATCCTAATGGCCTATAACCTCTACAAGACAATCCGGTCAGGAGAGGCGGTCAATGGCTACATCGAAGTGGCGGAGGAGCAGGAGGAGGATCGCCAGCAGGACCTGGGCTTGGTGGGAACCTTCCTCAATGCCCCCGTGATGTATTGCACCCTGATTATGCTGAGTGTCCTGATGTGGTTGTTTGGGGGCGATGCGATAGGGTTTATCGGGTTGTTTCTAACGATTGTTTTTACCCTCATAACCATCGTCCATTTTCAATTCAGCGTAGAAAAGTGGTCGGACTGGTATGACAAGTTACAGGCGAATCTTATGCCTTTTACGATCCTTACCCTGGTCGCCGTTCTCATTGGAGGGTTGGTGCAGATCGTTCCATTGGTTACCTTGGGGAAATACAATAATCCCACCGAGGGAAGGATTCAGGTTCCGTACACTCCCTTGGAACTTCTGGGACGTGATATTTATGTGCGGGAAGGTTGTTACAACTGTCATTCGCAAACTATCCGTCCTTTTCTGGGCGAAACCTTGCGTTACGGAGACTATTCCCGTCTCGGGGAATTCATCTATGACTATCCCTACCAATGGGGCTCCAAGCGTACGGGGCCCGATCTCCACCGGGTGGGGGGCAAATACACCGATGCCTGGCACTGGCGCCATATGCTGGATGCCCGCGAAACTTCGGCCGGTTCCACCATGCCGAACTACCCATGGCTTTATCGCCGGGACGCCGATTTCTCGGTTTTGCCCCGGCGTATCCAGGTGATGCGGATTCTCGGGGTTCCGTACGAGGAGGATTTGCCGGAGAGAGCGGAGGAGGAAGCCCGGCAACAAGCCGCCGAAATTGCCGCAAATCTGCAGCGGGAAGGATTTGGCGCGGACCCGGACAAGGAGATTATCGCGCTGATCGCCTATTTGCAAAAACTGGGCAAGTCCGTTGATGCCAGCGAGCTGAATGCTCAGGAAAATGAATGAAATTTGTCCAAACTTCCGCCTCATAAACCTTAAAACCACTTTCTATTATGTTTAGCCGTATTGCCTGGGAAGATTGGCAAATCCTGTTTCCGATCATCGCGTTCACGCTGATTTTTCTGGGCTTTCTTTTCTTTGTCCTGAGAGCGGTGTTTATGAAAGGGAAAAAAGCCGACCGGATGTCCCGTCTTCCCCTGGAGGAAGAGGAGAAACAGCAGCCCTCCCGTCAAAGGGAGAATGGAAAAGCAGGCAAAAACAACCCAAACCCTCCCGCATAAACTGAATCGCATCAACTCTTCTTCGCCATGAACGAAACCCCTAAACCGCCCGAAAATGGTCCCGACATTGAGGTGGAGAATCTCCGCCCCCACGTCTTTGACGGGATTCAGGAATACGACAAAAAGCTGCCGAACTGGTGGTTGATGACGCTCTATGGAAGCATTGTGTTCTCGGTCATTTACTGGTTTGTCTATCATACCTTTGAGGTCGGGATGACCCCCTCCGAGATGCTGGAACGCCGGGAGGCGCAGGCGGCGGAATATCTCATCGAATCGGGGCTGGGAGCGGCCGATGACGAATCCCTTTTCCAAATGGCCCTGCAGCCGACCGTTGTCGATGCCGGGAGAGAGCATTTCACCACCCACTGTGCGGCCTGCCACGGTGCCGAGGGGGAGGGAATGACTGGCTTCCCTTCGCTCGTTGATGACGAATGGATTTACGGGGGGTCACCTATGGAGATTCGGGAGGTCATCCTTAACGGGGCGGCCAATGGTATGCCCGCCTGGCGATCGCTTATCGGAGAGCGGGGCGCTGCGGAGGTCACCGCTTATGTCATTTCCATCAATCCTTCGTTGCAGGAGAAGGCGGAAGAAGGAGACTTTTGATCGATGGGACGTCACGAACCCAGTTTAAATTCCCTGGGCAGCATTCGGGAGGATGGTTCGCGACGGTTCTTGCATCCGGCTGATGTCCGTGGCCGCTTTACCCGGTTACGGTATGTCATCTTCTTTTTCCTGATTCTGGTGTATGCGATTTTGCCCTGGATTCCAATGAATGGTGCGCCGGCAGTGTTTCTTGATGCCAGTAACCAGAGATTCCATTTGTTTGGCTATACCTTTGTGTCGCAGGATTTCTGGTTGGTCTTTTTCCTGATTACCGGGTTGGCCTTTACGCTCTTTTACGTGACTTCGATTTTGGGGCGAATTTGGTGCGGTTATGCGTGTCCGCAGACGGTTTTTCTGGAGGGCCTTTTTCGTCGGGTGGAACGCTTTGTTGATGGGGATGCCCGGAAGCGGCAAAAACTTGACGAGGCGGGCTGGAGCCAGGGAAAGATTATCCGTCGGGTGATCAAGCACGGGATCTATCTTCTGCTGGCGATCCTGATTGCCCATGTTTTTATCTCCTATTTTGTCTCCATTCCCCGTCTCTATGAGATGGTCTCGGCTTCCCCTTGGGCGAATGCCGGGGTTTTCCTTTGGATGGTGATCCTGACGGGCCTTTTGTATTTTAATTTCAGTTGGTTTCGGGAGCAGCTATGTATCATTGTTTGTCCCTATGGTCGCTTGCAGAGTGCCCTGATTGATGATGATTCGATTGTCATCGGCTATGACGAGGGTCGGGGAGAGCCTCGTGGAAAGGTTACCGATCCCAATGCCGGCGATTGCATTAACTGTCGCCGTTGTGTGGATGTCTGTCCCACTGGGATTGATATCCGCCTGGGTTTGCAGATGGAGTGCATTGGTTGTGCCGCTTGTGTTGATGCCTGCGACGAGATCATGGACCGGGTGAAACGCCCGCGTGGGTTGATTCGTTATGATTCGTTGAATGGGCTGGCCGGAAAACCCCGTCGCATTCTTCGGCCAAGGACTTTTTTATATACGGCTTTGTTTCTTATCGGGGTTGCGATTTTCACCTTTTCCCTGCGCAGCGTGGAACCGGTCACCTTCAGTGCGACCCGTATGGGTGGCGGTTCTTATTTTTTAGAAGAGGAAGCCATCCGGAACCAATTCAATGTTCGTTTTATTAACAAAGAAAACCAGCCGAGGATGGTGGAGGTGCGGGTTGACACGGCCTCCCAGCCCATGCGCTGGCGGCTGAGCCCGCAAACGATTCTCCTCCAGCCCGGGGAGGAACGGGTTGTTCCTCTCTTCCTCTATGTGGATCGGGAGCATTACCAGGGAGGGTTCCCTTTTACCTTAACTGCGGTCCTCGGGGAGGACCATCGGATCGAACGCGAATTGAATTTTCTCGGACCTGATCGATTCCCTCAACCTTCTTCATCACCATGAAAATTCCCTCACCCAACTCTCGTTCTTTTCTCGACCGGCTCTTCGACAAGCCATGGATTTTGATCATCCTCGGTTTTCTCGTTTTGGTCTCCGTGTGGGTCTTTTTCTTTATCGCCGCTGCCCGCAATCAACCCACGATTATTTTGGAACAGTCATCGCTCCAGAGTTATGACCCCGTCGTGATGCTTGGGGAGCATAACCCGCGAAAAGGTTCCTGAAGCGAATTTTTACGGAATGCGTTCGCAGTTCAGTCCCGGCCGGGTTTCGCCTTATGTCCTCTCCTCTCTCCAGTATAAAACGACAGACTCTTTCTTCTGCTCCCGGCAATCGGGCTTGTGCGCATTGTGGGCTGCCGTTTCAACCCCGGCAGGAAAGTGATCGGTTTTGCTGTCATGGCTGCCATTTTGTACACGGCTTGCTTCACCATCAGGGGTTGGAGAGATTTTATGAGCTGCGGGAAGGCTCCGGTCAACCAGTGGCTCCGCATGTGTTTCATCCCCGCGACTTTTCCTGGCTTGAGGATTTGGTACAGGAAGCGGAGGAAAAAAGTGACCGTCCGGTTCTGAGTCTGGATTTACAGGGGATCACCTGTCTTGGCTGTGTTTGGCTTTTAGAGCGGTTGTTCCAGCGACATTCGGGAGCACTGAAGATTGATATTCAAGCGGTTCTCGGGAGAGTTCGCATCCGTTGGAAAAAAGGAGCTTTTAACGCCGCGGAGTGGGCCTCCGAATGCCAGAAATTTGGCTACCTGCTGGCTCCCGAGAGTGACAAAACCAATCGGGGGCATCTTGCGGTAACCCGTCGCATGGGGGTTTCGGCGGCGCTGGCCATGAACTGTATGCTTTTCACGGTGCCCCATTATTTCGGCATGGAGGAAGATTTCCTGTATGCCCCTCTTTTCACAGGGTTAACGGTGCTTTTTGCGACCTTGAGCTTCTTGGTGGGCGGGACGTATTTCTTTCAGCGAACCTGGCAAGGACTGCGAATGGGACAGATCCATATCGACCTGCCCATTTCCCTTGGCCTGTTTTTTGCCTATGCCGGCTCACTGTACGGGTGGACCCAAGGGCACCTCTCGTTGCTTTATTTCGACTTTGTCGCGGTCTTTGTCTTCCTCATGTTGTTGGGGCGGTGGACGCAGGAATTGGCTTTGGAGAAAAACCGGAATTTTCTTTTGCGACAACGCAACGAAAATCAACGTCTGGAACCCCCGCCCACCGAAGGTGGAAAGCCCTTTCCCTCGTCAGAGGTGAAAAAGGGAATGCGCTTTCTGCTCAAACCCGGACAGTATTGCCCGGTGCGGGCGGAACCTTCTTTGTCCGAGGCTGCTTTCAGTATGGACTGGATTACCGGAGAGCCCGAATCCCGGGTTTTTCCGCAAGGCCGGGAAGTCCCCGCTGGGGCTCTGCTCGCAGGACGTGAGCCGATTGTTATGAACGCCCTGGAGGGTTGGGCGGATTCCCATCTCCACCGGCTTTTTCAGATCGATGTGCGCGAAAGCAGCCATAACCCGGTTTTGCAAAAAGTTATTTCCATCTACTTGGTGCTCATTCTGCTGATTGCCATGGGCGGTTTTGCCGGATGGTTTTTCCTTGCGGGGGAACCGATTCAGGCGTTTCAGGTGATGATCTCCGTGTTGGTGGTTTCCTGCCCTTGTGCGATTGGGGTGGCTTGGCCCCTGTTGGATGAGGTCTTTGCCGCGGCCTTGCGCAAACGCGGCCTTTTTCTCAAGGAATCAAATTTTTGGGTGCGACTGGACCGGGTGAGGAAAGTTCTTCTCGACAAAACCGGTACCCTCACACGCGAAAACCTGGTTCTTGAGAATCCCGGGGAATTAGACCGTTTGATGCCTCGGGAAAAGCAAATCCTGTGGTCCCTGGTGGACCAAAGTTCTCATCCGGTGGCCCGTTGTTTGCGCGAGGAATTCTTGGCCCGGGAGCCTTATTTGACTGGCCAGAATCTCAGGCAAATACGGGAATATCCGGGAAAAGGGGTCGAGACAACGGGAGCAGACGGCGGTCTATATCGTCTGGGGCATCCGGATTGGGCCGTTTCCGATGCGGAGGAAAGCTCGGACTCGAAGGATCGGGGAACGGTGTTGAGTCGTGACCGCAAAACTGTCGCAAAATTCCACCTCCGGGAGGAATTGCGGGAAGGGGTGTTGGAGACCATCGCGGAATGGCAGCGGGAGGTTGGGCCGGTGTATCTTCTCAGCGGAGACCAGCCAGCCAAGGTGGCCAAGTTGGCGCAGCAGATAGGGGTTGATCCCAGTCGGATCTTTGCCCGGCAATCCCCCGAGGATAAGGCCCGTTTGACGGCTGAACTGGACCAAAGGGATACTCTTTTGATTGGCGATGGAGCCAACGACAGCCTGGCGTTTGACCAGGCCTTTTTGAGCGGGACCCCGGCAGTGGACCGTGGTTTATTGGAAAACAAGGCCGATTTTTATTTTCTTGGCCAGAGTGTAAATGCCTTGCGCGAACTGTTTGCCTTGGGCCGCCGCCGCAAACGGGTACTGCGGCAGGTATTCACCTTCACGATCTGCTACAACGCGATGGCCATCACCCTTTGCCTGTACGGCCTTATGAACCCTCTTTTAGCCGCCATTATCATGCCCCTCAGCTCCCTGATATCCATCGGTTCAGTCTGGTTCCGGCGACCCCGCACCTCGCACCTAAATTTTTTCAAAATTTACGGGACTGACCCTTGACTCTTGACGGATTTTTGGTTTTTGTGGGGGTATGCGCAAGGAACGATTAAAGATACAGGGTCAGCGGGCATTGTACCATGTGATGTCGCGGACGGTGAATGGGGAGATCTTTTTCTCGGAGGAGGAGAAAGAAGTGATGCGGCGGATGCTGTTTAAGGTGGCGGGGTTTTGTGGGGTGAAGGTTTTGACCTATTGCTTGATGGGCAATCACTTCCATGTGTTGGTGGAGGTGCCGGATGGGAGTGGGATCGAGCTGGA
>JAFIGF010000112.1 GCA_020831535.1 Opitutales bacterium
TTCCGAGGCACCAGGAGTGTTGCGCGCAGGGACATGAAGTCCCCGCTCGCTGTCGAAAAGGGGCGACATTTCCGTTTTCTGAAGCATTGCGCCCAGGGGCGTAAAGCCCCCGTGCGCTTTTTTGCCCCAAGCGGGGACCTCGTGTCCCTGCGCGGAGTGCTTCAAGCCAGGGACATAAAGCACGCCCTACCCCACCGCGCGACCGCTTTAGCGGCTGCGCGGAACACTTCCGACCCCGGCGAGTCTCTTAATCGCATATTCCAGCTCCGCTGGGTTAGCGCTAATCAGAGATCACCCAATACAGGGTGCGGTCGTCGAAAACAAAGGTCTCATCGAGAAGTTCCCGTCCGGACCATTCTTCGGGGACTCCGCGTTTCAGGGTGAGCGTGACCTGCTCGTTTTCCCGCCAGCGGGCGGCTGGTTGTAGTTGGCGGTTTTCCATTAAGGCTGCCTGGATAAGAATCTCGCTGCCGATTTCGGGGGCACGGGGTCCTTCGGCTTCCTCCACTTCGAGTAAAAAGGCCCCCCGGGCATTGGCGTAAGGCGCAGAGACCGAAGGGGTCGGAGGAACATTGGTCAGTCGCCCGGTAACGATCAAATCCTCAGTGTCTTCATCCTCCTCTTCCTCCTCTTCATCCCTTGGGGCGGCATAGGTAACCACGGGCCAGGAACCATGGGAGAGATCGCGGGCCGAAAACTGCCATACCACGGTTTGCAAACCTTGCAGGGGATTGTTGCGGCGGGAGAGTTCGATCCGAACTGCATCAGACCCACCTCCGTTGATGGCGATTTGATCGATGGCCGAACCGAGTTGATAGGCCAGATGTGCCCCGAACCCGGAACTGGTGCCCCACTCCATTTCCTCGAGGTGGAAGATATTGGTAAAACTGTCTCCAAGAAGCAGAACCGGGGATCGCCGGATGGAGCGCCAAGGCTGTCCCTCTTCATCCAGGATTTGTTGCAGGCTAACGGTCTCGGGCGGGAATAAAGTCTGTCCCTCGGGCAATTGGAGCATATCCACCAAGTCGCCTACCCGCGTTGCGGTTTTCTCACTTTTTTGCCAGGCGACGGGGGCGGTGCCATTCACCGAAATTTCCGCAGCCACTTTCTTCGCCACCCGCTCCATCGCTGAAGGCGTCCAATGGGTGTCCTGGGCTAAAAAGGCCCGGCCCTGTTCCTCGCGCTCGGAGGCAAATACCGGAAAGATGTCGAGGACCCGAATCTCTCTTTCCTCGGCCCAGGTTTTCAGTTCGCCAATAGCGGGATCGGGCAACGGGTCGCGGCGTCGTTTGGTCAGAAACTCCGGGTGAACGGAAGCCTTGTCCGGAACCGGAAGTAAAATCAGCTCAATGCCATGTTCGGCCAGATTCTTGGCCATGGCTTCGATGGCGATTCGCGGGTCCGGGTTGCGGGCCCCCAACATTTTTCGCCGTTCCAACAGGTCGGGGTCAAAGGGCGGAAATCCGGTCAAATGCGAAACCCCGGGCTCATAATACAACCATCCCTGCCCTCCGACCACGGTTTTGGTGTTACCAAATCCCCCGAAGCGGGAGAACGCGACCTGCAGGCGTGGTTGGACAAAGGCTTGCAAAAAACTGGCGTCCTCATGGGCGGCTTCGAAAGATGAGAAATGCTCGGCACTGGGGGCGGCCTCAAAGAGATCGAGAATTTGCAGGGATTTGCCTCCCGCGGACTCATAGACCAACTGCAAGGGCAAGACGACCCCGATGGAGGTAAGAAACAGAAGGGTTAGCCAACGGGCCGTTTTGGCCCCAAGAAGCTCGGTCCGCCCAATTTCCTGAGCAGCTTGTTCTTCGGGGGTTAGTTTGGTTCCGGCCATAGTAATCGAGAAGACAAAAACAGAAAGTTAAAACTGGAAATACAGGAAGGGGTTGGCGGTTTGGGTCCACATCACAAAGACCGAGACTACAAAAACCACCGCACAAACCACCGCGCGGAAGGGAGTCAGGCGACGAGTGTAGTCCCAAACCTGTGGAAAGGTCCAGACGATCACCAACCCGAGCACCAACATAAAGAGGTGGTAAGGAGTGCCGGTCACGCCAATCAGAAGGGCTGACCCGTCCGCAGGATTCGACAAGGCGAACATGGAGGAAAGGTAAGCCATTGCCTCGGGGAGGGTGTCCGCCCGGAAAAAGACCCAGGCAATGCAAACAATCAAAAAGGTAATCAGCACCCGCAACGGTCGGGGCAGGCGACGGTAGGGACTATCCTTCCCTTGCATTCGTTCAAAGGCGAGCATACCGCCATGGATGCCCCCCCAGATAATAAAGTTCCAGGAAGCCCCATGCCAAAGTCCTCCGAGGAGCATCACCACCATCAGGTTTACATAGGTCCTCCCTGCACTGCAACGATTCCCTCCCAGCGGAATATAGAGGTAATCCCGTAGCCAGGTCGAAAGGGAGATATGCCATCGTTGCCAAAAGGTGGTAATGGAGTCGGCCAGATAAGGGGAATTGAAATTTTTCGGAAAGACAAAACCGAACATCAGCGCCAACCCGATCGCCATGTCACTGTAGGCCGAAAAATCAAAATAAATCTGCAGGGCGTAAGCCACGATCCCATACCAGGCATCTGCCGCATGCATGGGCCCGGCGGCAAAAGAGGCATCGGCAATATGCCCCATCGGGTTGGCCAAGAGGATTTTCTTACCCATTCCGAGGGAAAACAGAGCAACCCCACGGGTGAATTTTTCCAAAGTGTGGGAGCGCACCTCCAACTGGTCGGCAATCGAATTGTAGCGGACAATCGGTCCCGCGACCAACTGGGGGAAAAGCGCAACGTAACAGGCAAAAGCGGAGATATTTCGCATCCCGGGAGCTTTCCCCCGATAGACATCGATGGTGTAGGACATCGATTGAAAGGTGTAGAAGGAAATTCCCACCGGCAGAGCGACCTCCAGGACCGGGACGAGCGAATCACTGAGCCCCAGAAACGATGCCACCGCATTGGCATTGATTGCCAGAAAGCCAGCATATTTGAAAAAGCCGAGCATTCCCAAATTGGCTACAATGGAAACTGTCAGGGCGATTTTTTGCCGCCGGGTACGGTGCCCTCCGGGTTCTAAAACCGGTTCATCCCCGGAAACTTTCACATCTCCCCCACCCTTGGCAATAACCCGCCCGGCGGTATAGTCAATCACCGTGCTGGTCACCATTAAAATCGTCCACCAGGGATTGGTCCAACTGTAGAAGAGGTAACTGAAAAAGGTGAGCACCAAAGCCCGCCAGCGCATCGGGGCCAGATAATAGATCGTCAAAACGGTCGGCAGAAAGACGAAGAGGAAAATATGGGTGCTGAAAACCATTATCCGACTAAGTATTCACTGGGGGCTGGCATAGGAGTCTTGAGAAAAGGAAAAATTTAGCAAAAAGAAAAGAAAGCGGCCTTACAAATTTGCGTCGAAAAAGGGCTGATCAAAACAAAACCGAAATGAAGAATCAAGCGAAGATATGCTCCTTTTCATCGTCCACCCCTTCCCCCTTGAACAGGCTTTTCACGTTCGGCACAACTCTTCGAGATTGCTGGAAATGTTTTGCCAAACAGACCGATCAAGCAACTTTTGGCATTCGTCACCGGTAGAGTCCGCCCCAAAAACCCAAAATAAGGAAAAAGAGAATAGTGCCAAAGCCGCTTTTTCACGATCTTTGGTCATGTTTCGAATTTACCCGCCACACTCGTTTTCCCGATAGAGGCGCCCAAAGCGAAGGGCGTCAAAAGCGGGTTCGAGAGGTCTTTGGTCCAATATATAATCGGCCAAGTGGTCGGCCGCCCAAGGGCCATAGACTGCGCCCTTGGAACTCATCCCATTCAGAACAAAAAGGCCCGGATATTCAGGATGTTGCCCGAGGTAGGGCCGGGTGTCTTGAGAACAAGGGCGAACCCCCGCCCGATGGTGCAACAGCTCGGGAGTGAAATCCGGATGAAACATCGCCTCGACTCCTTTCAGCAAAGCCTCTTTGCCGGCCTCGGTGGGATTTGTGCTCTGCCAACCCCGATCGTAGGTCGAGCCCACCCGGAAGCTTCCATCCGGGAGGGGCAAAATCCATTTGCGATGGTGATAGATCGCCTTCGGCAACGCCAAGCCGGGGATTCGAAGAGTGAGGATTTCCCCTCGAACAGGACGAAACGGCAGCCAGGAAAAATAAGGATTCCGGCGGACCTCATGCCCTTCGCAGAAAATCACCCGCTTGATGTTTTCTCCACGATAACGGATTTCTTTTTTAGACACATGAAGGTCCTCGTAATGAAACACACCCTCTTCGCGAGAGTCGTGTCGGGCAAAAAACCGGCTGGCGGCTTCCAGAAAAGCCGGCAGCTCGACGTATCCCACCGGTTCAATAGGGAAACTGCCAAAGTCGTCACGAAATTCAGGAGCCAACGTTCCGGGGGCCCGCAAGGGTCCTAAAAAATCCCGGTATTCAGGATCTTCGCGTCGCTTGCGATGGGTCTCCACCTCCTTTGAAGAGAGACAGAAACGCTGAATCGGCAACTGATAGAAAAACGTTTCGTCCCAAGCCTCCTCCAATTCCCGGTAACGCAGCATCGCGGTGGTCAGAAAGGTTTCGATCATCCATCCCTTGGCCATACGCTTACCGGTAACCGGATTTAAAACCCCGGCGGCAACGGCGGAAGAACTGGTCTCTACGGGTTTCCCGATGAGCGTAAATGGCTCTCCTTTTTGGTAAAAAGCCCAGGCAAGCAAGCAACCGGCAATCCCGTTCCCGACAATGATTGTCCGCCCCATTAGGTCAGGAAGCCTCCCCTCCCAAGTCTTTGATTTTCAGGCGGGCTTTCGCGGCAAGTTCCTGGTGCCATTCCGAAAACGATTTGCCTTCCGGAAGGGGCATAAATTCCAAGCAGGCCGAATTGATGCAATAGCGTTGATTGGTTGGCGGGGGACCATCGGAAAATACGTGCCCCAAATGACTGCCGCAGGCCACGGCATAAGTCTCCCGGCGCTCCATCCCATGGGAATGATCGACTTGCTCGGCGACCACGCCCTTTTCGACAGGTTTCGAGAAGCTGGGCCAACCGGTGCCTGAGTCGAATTTATTCTCACTGCTGAAAAGCGGAACCTCCGTACCTGCGCAGACGAAAATCCCCTCCCGGTGCTCGTTCCAGTAGGCATTGCGGAAAGGGGGTTCGGTTCCGTTTTTGCGCATGATGGAGAATCGTTCCGGACCCAAAAGTTCCTCCCATTGAGGGCGGCTTAGCTGGACTTCCTTGGCACGATTATCGGCATTGTTGCCCGAGGGGATATGACAATCACTTTGGCTCATACTACAAGTATCTTAGCACATTTCGAGGCATCCGCGACGGGAGAGATTATTTTCTGAAGGTCAAAGACCGTTGTGCCACCACCGAAACCAAAAGCCGGTGCTCGGCAGCATGAATGCGATTGCCGAGAGTCTCTTCGGTGTCGTCCGGCAACACTGGCACGACTGCTTGGTCGAGGATCTGCCCCCCATCGACTTCCTCGCTGACCCAATGCACGGTGCAGCCCGTGAATTTGACCCCGTAGGCCAAGGCCTGCCCGATCCCATTCAAACCCTTAAAGCTGGGCAAAAGGCTGGGGTGTAAGTTGATAATTTTCCCCTCAAAGGCCCGCAGAAAAGGCGTCTTGATGACCCGCATAAATCCCGCCAGAACGACCAAGTCGGCTTGTGCCTCCTCAATCCGGCGGATGTAAGCCTCCTCGGCCTCTCCGGTCAGTTTGGTTTTGAATTTTCCGGGGGCGAGGTACTCAGATTTTTTTCCGAATTCACGACCCAATTCCAGAATGGGGGCTTCTTCTTGATCGGAAAACACCCCGACAATTTCCGCCTTGTCCAGGCGGCCTTCCTTTTCGGCCAACAAAAGGGCCCGGGCATTCGAACCCCGTCCGGAGCCTAGAATGACGACTCTCATGCCCCGCAACATTTCTTGTATTTCTTCCCGCTTCCACACGGACAAGGGTCGTTGCGGCCAACCTTGGGCAGATCCCGTTTGACTTGGCGGGCCTCGGGAAGTTTGACCTCTTTTTTCGATGCTCCGGGAGCATTTCCGGCAGCGGCCGCTGCCCCGGCGCGCAGGGACTGGGCCAGGGAGCCGGCCTCGGCCCCATCACTCGGGGCGGGACCGGTGGACTTGGCATTCTCCCGGAGCATTTGTAGCATCTTTTCAAAAGCCTGCACATTGGAAGCGGACCGGAACAGTCCGGCGCAAATTTCCCGGCGAACATTCACCATCAACTCCTCAAAGTAGCGGTACGCCTCTCCTTTGTACTCGGTAAGCGGATTTTTCTGGCCGTAGCTACGAAGCCCGATACTGCGCTTCAAGTCTTCCATCTCGGTCAAATGCGCCTGCCAGTGCTTGTCAATACCCCGAATGACCACGTAGCGTTCCAAGGTCAGGAGGGCCTCCGGTTCCTCGGTCTGAACTTTCACATCGTAGGCCTTTTTGATTTTGTCGTTTAGAAGCTCACGCAGTTCCTTGGGATTTTTGCCGTCCAATTCCTCAACCTTCACGCTGATGGGGAAATGGGTATTCAACCACCCGACAAGACCTTCGAGGTCAGGTTCCTCACCGCTGGAGCGTCTCCCCGGACCGGCCTCGTCAATGCGAACCTCCAGTTCCTCATCGATCATCTCAAAGATGATTTCGCGAGGCGTTTCACTGGTGAGGGCATCGTTCCGGATGCCGTAAATGACCTCCCGCTGCTGGTTGAGAACATCATCGTAGGAGAGCAAACGTTTCCGCACCGCATAGTTTTGTTGCTCGACCTTTTTCTGCGCATTTTCAATCGAACGATTGAGCAACGGGTGGGATAGTTCGTCATTTTCGCCAAGGGATTTCTCCATCAACTTGGAAAGCGGCCCGGCATTGGCAAAAAGACGCATCAGATCATCTTCCAGCGAGATGTAGAATTTGGAGCGACCGGGGTCCCCCTGACGCGCACAACGTCCCCGCAACTGGCGATCAATCCGGCGGGATTCGTGACGCTCGGTACCGATCACCAAGAGACCGCCCAATTCATCCACGCCCGGTCCGAGTTTGATATCGGTACCGCGGCCAGCCATATTGGTAGAAATCGTAACCGCCCCCTTCTGCCCGGCACGGGCAATAATCTGGGCCTCCTCCTGATGGAATTTGGCGTTCAAGACCGAACACGGAATTTTGGCGCGCTTCAGCATCCGGCTCAAGACCTCCGAGGCATCGACCGAAGCCGTACCGACGAGCACTGGCTGCCCCCTTTTGTGGGCTTCCTCAATATCCCGCAGCGCCGCATTGTATTTGGCCCGGCGGGTTTTGTAGATGACATCATTCTGGTCGTCACGAATGCAAGGCTTATGGGTAGGGATAACCACAACCCCGATTTTGTAGATATCGTTAAACTCCGTGGCCTCAGTTTCCGCCGTACCAGTCATCCCGGACAGTTTTTCATACATGCGGAAGTAATTCTGAATGGTAATCGTCGCGTAGGTCCGGGTTTCCTTCTCAATTTTCACCCCTTCCTTGGCTTCCACCGCTTGGTGTAGCCCGTCTCCCCAACGACGACCAGGCATTAAGCGGCCGGTATTTTCGTCAACGATCTGCACCTTCCCGTCCTGTACCACATACTGATTGTCGCGTTCATACAAGGAGTAGGCCCGTAAGAGCTGGCTGATCACGTGAATCCGCTCACTGGTGTTCTCAAAGTTCTCCTGTGCCGCCGCCTTGGCTTTCTCTCTTTCTTCCGGGCTCAACGATTCATCGCTATCGATCTCCTGGATCCGGGTCGGCAAATCGGGCATGATGAAGCCATCCGGATCATCGGGGCTCAGTTCTGAACGTCCCTTTTCGGTGAGGTCGGCTTGGTGTTGTTTTTCGTCGATGACATAAAACAATTCTTCTTTCAGGGCGAAGAACTCCTTCTTGCGGAAATCCCCATGCATCTCCAGGTCCGTCTTGTCGAAAACCTTTCGGTATTCCGGGGTTTCCATCAGACGAAGCAATTGTTTGTTTTTCGGAGCTCCCAGTTTGACCTGCAGCATTTTGAGGGAAGCCGCCCAATCATCCCGCTCTTCCTCGGGTTTTTCCCATTCTTCCTTCGCTTCCGTGATCAACCGATTGCAAAGGGCATTTTGTCGGTTAACCAAAGAAGACACCTGCGCTTTGTATTCGACAAACGGCTGCTGTCGATCAATCGGAGCCGGTCCGGAGATAATCAATGGGGTCCGCGCCTCATCCACCAAAATCGAATCCACCTCATCGATAATGACAAAAAAGTGATCCCGCTGCACCTGATCTTCCTTGCGGGTGGCCATACCGTTATCACGGAGGTAGTCAAAGCCGAACTCCGAGGCGGTCCCATACGTGATATCACAGGCATACATCTTTTTTCGCTCGGCGGCGGGCATACTGTTTTGCAAACAGCCAACGGTCAGTCCTAGATAGTTGAAAATCTGCCCCATCCACTCCGAGTCCCGCAAGGCAAGATAGTCATTCACCGTGACCAACTGGGTATTGCGTCCGCTAAGGGCGTTCAAATACAACGGCAGCGTGGACACTAGGGTTTTCCCCTCCCCGGTACTCATCTCGGCAATCTTCCCCTCGTGCAAGGCCATCCCGCCCATCAACTGCACATCGTAGTGCACCATTTCCCAAGGCAGTTCCTGTCCGCACACCTGGAACGTCTGACCACAAAGCCGACGGGCCGTGTTCTTGACCACCGCAAACGCTTCCGGAAGTAGATCGTCGAGGGTTTCCCCGTTTTTCAAACGCTCGCGGAATTCCCCGGTCTTCGCTTTCAGCGCGTCATCAGAGAGCGACTGATACTCTTGTTCGAGAGTATTGATCCGCTCCACGACGGGGCGGCATTTTTTGTAGAACTTACGGTAATGTCTTCCGGAAAAGCTTTTGAGGAGATTTTTAAACATAATAGATCAAATGAAAACAAAGTCTCTCTTCCGCAGACCACCGAAGGAATAGCTGGTTCGCGGAAAAAAATCCATTTTCTGCAAAGTTGCGCTTGAAATCAAAGACAAAAACCGCTTGAATCAAACTTTCCACTTATTGCACCCGTAGCTCAATTGGATAGAGCACCTGACTACGGATCAGGAGGTTAGGGGTTCGACTCCCTTCGGGTGTGCCACTTTAAAAGCCGTCAAACTGCACAAACAAGCAATTTGGCGGTTTTTTTGCGTACCCCCAAACAACAACCGCAAATGGCATTTTTGTGAAATTTGTAGATTAAGCGCTTGCTTTGGTTTGATTTTTTAATATTATTTTAAGGATAATCTTCATGCCATATCTCGTTTATGATACAAAGTCGTACAGCCATTAGTCAAAATTCCGCCAAAGGGTTCACTCTTTTGGAAATAATTGTCGCCGTAATGATCATTGGGGTGCTGGCAACCTTGGCTTTTCCGGGGTTTCGGAAGGTTCGGGACGCTAGTCGCATAAGTGCGGTCTTGAATGACATTCGGATAATCGAATATGCCTTGGAAAATTTTTCTCTGGAAAATGGTTATTTGCCACCGGACACTCAACCAGGAGTTTTCCCCGATGAACTGGATGGGATTTTACCCCGAAGCGTCTTTGAAACTCCGACTCAGTTAGGAGGAGTTTGGGACTGGGATAATCATTTGAATGATCCCGACCCCGACAGCCGAATTGCGGGAGTTACCCTTGTCGAAGTAGATCATGCCCCTGCTATTCGGGAAAATTTGGTGCTTAAGGTTGAACAAAAAATGGGGAATCGTGGCTTAAATGAAGGGCGTTTTCGGCAAATCCCCCAATTTCATTGGGGTTACATTACATACGTCGTGGAAGAAGGCACCCTCTCTGATTAGTACTTCCATTTCCAGCGGTCCGAGGCAGTTTTATTTTTCGTTTTGAGATTACGTGGATCGATCTCTAAACCTTTGGTTTTTTAAGAACGGGTAGTTTGTTGGTCGATCCAGGAGATTCCGCCGCCGTGGGCGGTGGTGGACTCGGCGGCCAGTTGAGTCGCCTGCAGCCAACTTTGTTGATCGTCGTCGCCTTCCAGAAGCCGCCAGGCGAAAGTGGCGTGAAAAATATCCCCGGCCCCGTTGGTGTCGATGGCCTCGACCGGGAAAGCTGGGAAATGCCGCACCGCACCGTCGGCCAAACAGGCCCAACTCCCCTCCTCGCCTAAGGTTATGCCGGTGCGGCGAAATGGTCCCCAGCGCTTTTCCATTTCTTCCATCGCCTGCCGGGGATCCAATCCGGGAAAGTATTGTTCGGCAAAACGGGACGAGACAATAAGATCGTCCACCGCTGGCAAAACCTTGTCGTCGGTGTCTTTACGGGACCCTCCATCAAAAAGGATCGGAATGCCATGGGCCTTGGCAATATTCACCGCTTCAATCACCAACTCGCCCCCATGGCCGTCAAGGTAAAGCAGACTGGCCCCGGACAAAATCTTCCGGGCCTCGGGAGAGAGGTGCCGTGGTTTCTCCATGACCCCGGTGTTTTTCCAAAGAATGGTTCGGCGGGCCGATTCGGTTTCAACCCAAACCAACGCAACGTTGGTGCCGTCGGCCTCTCCGCCAACGGGGGGATGGTAGCGAACATTCCGGGAGACCATCTCGTTGCGCAGGTATTGTCCCCAAAGATCCGTTCCGCAAACCCCGGAAAAATGCACCTCCCAGCCTTTCCAGGCGAGAAAGGCAGCCCCGGTAAAGGCCGGGCCACCGGGGTGGATGGTTAGGCAATCGGCTTCGACCTTGGTATCCGGAAGAGGAAACTGTCCGACTTCGGTCACCAGATCAATGGTTGCCGCGCCAAGACAGAAAACCTTTCCCGTAGTATCGGTTGGCGATCCAGCCTCAGCTTTCATAATAGGAACGGAACCACTCGACGAATTCCCCGATCCCGGTGTCCAAATCAGTTTTGGGATGATACCCGATCAACTCCTGCAGCTTGCTGATATCGCAAAAGGTTTCTTCCATATCGCCGGGCTGCATCGGGTGCATATCCAGCACCGCTTTTTTCTGCAAATGCCGCTCCAGGGTGCGGATAAAATCCATCAAATCCACCGGAGCCCCCTTGCCAATGTTGCAAACCCGGCACGGGCTCGGTCCGTTGGAAGCCGTCGGCGGGCAATCCATCAAGCGGACAATGGCCTTCACCACATCGCCTACATAGGTAAAATCCCGACGCATTTTGCCATGGTTAAAGACCTTGATCGGCTTTCCTTGCGAAATCGCCGAAGCAAAAAGTATGGGTGCCATATCGGGACGTCCCCAAGGACCATAAACGGTAAAAAAGCGCAGTCCGGTGGCGGGGATTTTATAAATTTCACTGTAGGCATGGGCCATGACTTCGTTGCACTGCTTGGTGGCGGCGTAGAAGGAAACCGGCTGGTCGGTTTTCTGGCTTTCGCTAAACGGGATCTCTCCGCTTCGTCCGTACACCGAACTGCTGGAGGCATAAATGAGATGTTTCACCGGAAACTGGCGACAGCCTTCCAACAATGAGAAAAACCCGGCCAGATTGGAGGAAAAGTAGGCGGCGGGGTTTTCGATGCTGTAACGAACCCCGGCTTGGGCGCCCATCGCCAGAACCAGATCAAAGCCCTCCTCCGCGAATAATTCGAGAACGGCCTCGCGGTTGGCCAGGTCCATGGGCAGAAACCGGAATCCCGGCGGATTGCCCAGGTCGGCCAGACGGGCCTCCTTCAGGGAAACCGGATAATAGTCGTTGAGGTTGTCAATGCCCACCACCTCGTGGAAGCCCTTACTGGTCAAAACCTTGGCCAGATGATACCCCACAAACCCCGCAACTCCGGAAAGTAAAATCTTCACTCTCCCAGAAAGCGCCATCGTGCTTGCGTGATCAAGGCTATTTACGGCGGAAGCCGGAAAAGTTTTCCGGAAGGGAAATGGCCTGTGCAGGAATGAACCGTAAACAACCATCCGGCGGACGGGGTGGAACCCGTCTCTCCAAGGGCTGAGGTCGGAGATCGGTGGTCAGAGGATCGGAAAAGGTGCGTACCTCAAACAACCACTCGGCGGAGGGGGGTACCCCCGACAATCAGCCCAGTCGGGACGTAAAGTCCCTCCGACGAACAGCCAACCCGGCCCACCAAGACAGAGACCGGAGTGTTTCGCGCAGCCGCTAAAGCGGCCACGCGGAGGAAGGGGTAGGTTGAGAAACGGCTCTCCAAGCCTGCTCTACTTTCAGGGTCAGTTCATTTTTTATAAATGTCTTGCCGGTGTCCGACTTTGACAACTTCGATCAAAATAACATCATCATGAACTTCATAAATCACCCGGTAACTGCCAATGCGAATTCTGTACGAAAGTCACTACCAGATAGCTTGGTTGAGCCCTTGGGCCTCGGCTCTTCGGTTAAAGCTTCGACCGCTTTGATGATTCTCGGAATCTCCGATTGGGAGATCTTTTTAAAATCCTTCTTTGTCGAGGGGTGCCACTCGATTCTATAGCAGGCCATCTTTCTTGAGTTCTGTTAGAAAATCTTCATGAGGGATGGTCCCTTCATTTCTTCTCTCCGCGCAAGCGGCCAGATCCTCAATATCCTCCATAAGAGATTGGTAGTCAGAAATATTCATAATTACACCGGTCTTCTCTCCTTTTTCGTCGGTGATATAGTGAACTTCAGTACTCATAGAAAAAGTAATAACGAAAACGGTGAATTTGTCGAGTTTTGTATTTTTCAGGAAATGGCGTTTTACAGAAACAGCCCCATCCGTTGCCCACTGGACAACAAATGGGGCAAGGGATGGAACCCGTCCCACGAAGGAGGGCGAGGCCCCTCAACCATCTCCTAAATCCCGGGCGGGGTTTGCGTTTGCGGTGAGAAAGGGCTTAGCCGGGGAGGTCTTGGCCAATTCGCGGTTTTTCCAGAAACTGAGGCGATACAGGGTGCCAAAACAAAAGTCCGGGACGGGAGCCCCCTGACCGCCGAGCAATTCGGCTCCCCGGCGGACCGTATCCATCATCCAGGCCGGGAGGGTCAGATGGTAGGGATTGCGGGAGACCTCCCCGACATGGCACGAAAGCGCGGCGACCAAATCGCCTACCTGCGCAGCACTCCCCTGTACGAGCAGGTTCGGATCGGTCATGGGATGCCAGTATTCGGTTTCGATCAGGGCGCAGCGAAAATCAACCGGCATCTGCTGAAGGGCGCAGGAAAGTTTTTCGCGAACCCGCCTGTGCTGCGGATGCCCGTCGGCACGGTGCGGGGTGAAGATCGCCGCCGGGCGGTGAATTCGTAACCACTCCAGCAGAGCCTCCTCTTCCCAATGGTCGGAGCCCGCAGAGGGTGCCACCCTCCAGCCCAAAAAACTGACAGCGTGCTCAAGCTCCTCCCGCCGGGCCGCCCGCCGTTCCTTTTTACTCCCCCAACTCATGGGTAAAACACAAATCTGCCATCCCGCTTCCCGGGCCAGCCGCAGAGGCCATAACCCGATAATACACTCGTCGTCAGGATGAGGCGCAAGGATCACCGCCAAAGGACCGTTCGCGGTTGGCTTCGCCTCTTTCCCCTCCAAAGAAAACTCCGGCGGCCCCCATCCCTTTGCCTCGGCCCAGCTTTTTTCCAGACCGGCAACATACTGACGAAAAGAGTTTTCCATGGCCTATTCTTTTACTCCCGTGAATCCTTCCCGGCAAGAGCCCTTTAGAGTGGAAATTTTTCCGTAAAAAGTTTCTGGTCACCGCCCAGGGAAAGCCTTTAGCCTCGTAGCATGAGCCAAGAACCCCACACCCTCCACCCTTCCGATGAAGAACGCGCGGTTCTTTATGATTTTCTCCGCCGTATCCGCGACACCGGAAAACAATTTTTCCTGCAATCGGATATTCAAAGTCACTTGGACCAATGCGAAGGAAGCAAGGAGCTTTCGCAGAAGTCACCGATCATGGAGGTTCTGCGGCACGGCATGAACGCCGTTTTCCGGGACCCCTGGCTCATCGTTCATTACCGTCCGAGTATCGGCAAATGGCGTTTTGGTCGCTTTCATGTCGATGATTTGATCTGCGAGCGCATCGGGGTGAATGAGTTCATGCAATTCTGTGAAACCGCGGTCAACAAGACCGACCTCCCGCCCGAATGGGGCGTTGAGTTCAACGCCCAGCCCTTTCTTAAGGACGTCCCACTGCTGAAGGATAAGAAACAAATCGGCCGCGGGGTGGAATACCTGAACAAAACCCTCGCCAGCCGACTCTTCGCCGACACCGGAAAACGGGCGAAAACCTTGCTGGATTTTCTCCGGGTTCACCAACACCGGGGAGAAAAATTTATGCTCTCGGACCGAATGAGCACCACCGAAGAACTGTTCGACGCGATTGAATCGGCCGAGGAATACCTGCAAAAGCAAGATGACGAGGCTTTGTGGAGTGATGTTCGCGCCGAAATGAACACCCTCGGCTTTGAAGCCGGTTGGGGAGATACCGTAGCGCGGATTCGCGAAACCATCGGACTCCTCTCGGAAATCCTGGATGCCCCCGATCCCCAGACGGTGGAGGAGTTCCTGAGCCGGATCCCGATGATTTTCAATGTGGTAATTTTCAGTCCCCACGGGTATTTCGGCCAATCCAAAGTCCTCGGCTTGCCCGATACCGGCGGTCAGATTGTGTACATTCTCGACCAGGTCCGCGCCCTGGAGAAAGAGATGCGGGCCCGCATTCAGCAACAGGGGCTGGATATCGAACCGCAGATTCTGGTACTCACCCGACTCATCCCGGAGGCCAGCGACACCGGTTGCGATGTGCCCGAGGAACATATCAATGGCACCGAAAACGCCCGCATCCTCCGCGTTCCCTTTACCAATGAGAATGGCGAAGTGGTCCCCCAGTGGATCTCCCGTTTTCACGTCTGGCCCTACCTCGAACAGTACACCCTCGATGCGGAACGGCTGATCCTGGCCGAATTGGGCAACAAGCCGGATCTAATCATTGGCAATTACTCCGATGGCAATCTGGTCGGAACCCTAATGGCCCAAAGGCTTGGGGTAACCCAATGCAACATTGCCCACGCTTTGGAAAAGACCAAGTACCTGTATTCGGACCTCTTCTGGAAAGAGAATGAAGAGGCGTACAATTTCTCCGCTCATTTTACCGCTGATCTGCTGGCCATGAATGCCGCGGACTTCATCATCACCTCAACCTACCAGGAAATTGCCGGCAACAATGAGAGCATGGGACAGTATGAGTCCTACATGGCCTATACCATGCCCAGCCTCTATCGGGTCCCCAAGGGGATTGATGTGTTTGATCCTAAATTCAACATCGTCTCTCCCGGGGCGGATGAAAAAGTGTACTTCCCCCATACCAAGAAAAAACAACGGATCAACGGGCTCAAGAAAGACATCGAAACTCTGTTGTACGGAAACTTCCCGGAAGCGGTATCCAGTTTTGACGACAAGAAAAAACCTCTCATCTTTTTGATGTCACGACTCGATAAGGTAAAAAATGTGACTGGTTTTGTGGAGTGGTATGGTCGGCACCAAGAGCTGCAGGAACTGGCCAATGTGTTTATCATTGCCGGTAACACGGTGTATGAGAAATCTGACGACGAGGAGGAAAAGGCTCAGATCAAACGTTTCTACGATCTCATTGAAACGCACCAACTGCGCGGAAAGCTTCGTTGGGTACCGAAACAGTCGGACAAGATTTTCAATGGTGAACTCTATCGGTTTATTGCGGACCGTGGCGGCATTTTTGTCCAGCCCGCCCTTTTTGAAGCCTTCGGCCTCACGGTGATCGAGGCCATGACTTCCGGACTGCCAACCTTTGCCACCGTCTTTGGCGGTCCGCTGGAGATTATCGAAGATGGTCAAAACGGTTTCCACATCGACCCGAACAAAGGCGATGAAGCCGCCGAGAAAATGGCGGAGTTTTTCCGTCGGTGCCAGAAAGAAAAAGACTATTGGTCCAGAATTTCCCAAGGGGGCATTGATCGCGTTGAGGAATGCTACACCTGGCGCTTGTACGCCTCCCGGCTAATGACGCTCTCGCGTGTTTACGGCTTTTGGAAATTCGTGACCGATCTCGACCGCGCGGGAACGAGGGCCTACGACAGCCTCTTCTACAACAGCGTATACCGCCCCATTGTGAAAAAGATCAGCGAACGGAAATAGAGGCATTGGTCGTCCGAGTTGTCTGAAAATGAAAGCGTAAGAGTTTGATTCTCTAAAAAAGACATAGGGCGCATGGAAATCCTGTCTTCACATCCTACTCCTAATCCTACTCCCAATCGAAATCGTAAGCGCTGAGTTTTTCCTGATCAAACGGGCTTTTTATCATTTCGCACCGGTACCTTTTTCGGTAGATGTCGATTACGATCAAGATTAGGAGTAGGAGTACTGATAAAACTACATGGTTCCGGGTGTCCCGATTCGAAAGTCAGCCCCCCCCCGGCGGACGGGGTGGAACCCATCCCTCCAGGGAAGAGGTCGGAGATCGGTGGTTCCGACGGCGAAGCCGTCTTTGGACTGCGCCAGCCCTGCTGGCGCTTTCCGTGAGCTAGCCCTGCTGGCGAACCGCAAGGTTCGATAACGCCGCAGGAGGCTGCGGCTGGAGAAAGCGGCAGGAGGCCTGCCGCCCTTCGACAGGCTCAGGGCCTTGAGCTTGTCGAAAGGCAGTCCAAGGTGGCTATCGGCACGGGCAAACCGCGAAAGCCCGGAAAGGTGGGCACCCCCAACAACCACTCGAGCTCGGAGAGACCCTCGCCCTCCCGGAGAGACCACCGCTCAGCGGGACACGCCCCCGGCCCTCCCTTGGTGGAGGGTCAAGCTCTGTCTTGACCACGAAGACCGGAAATGTGCGTACCCCAAACAACCACCCGCCGGACGGGGTAGGAACCCGTCCCTCCAAGGGCAGAGGTCGGAGATCGGTGGTCAGAGGATCGGAAAAGGTGCGCACCGCCCGCAACCCCTTTACAAAAGGCCGGTTTCTTCGGGGAAGTCGTACCAGAGATTGAAAATCTGCACGGCCTGACCGCCGGCCCCCTTCATGAGGTTGTCCTCGGCACTGGTGATGACAAAGCGGTTGGTTCGGGGATCATGCGCCGCCGCCATCTCAATGCGGTTGGTCCCGACCACATGAGCCGTATCGGGAGTCTCGGCAGGCCCCAGGATGGAGACCATGGGTTTGCCCGAGTAAAACTTCTTCCAGGCTTCGTAAAGGGCTTCTAAAGAAGATTCCCCCGCCGGGCTGACAATCGTCGTGGCAATGCCCCGGCGCATGGGAGCTAAATGCGGCGAAAACTGCACCACAATTTCCCGGTCCGCAGCCAGACCAAGTTGCTCCTCAATCTCCGAAAGATGACGGTGACGGGGAATACCGTACGCCTTGACACTCTCACTGCGCTCGCAGAAAAGAAAATTTTCGGCCAGTTTCTTCCCGGCCCCACTGACGCCGCTGAGGGAATTGATGATCAAATCGTCCCCGCTCACGACCCCCTCTTTGACCAATGGAAGCAACGGAAGCAAAATACTGGTGGGATAGCACCCCGGACAGGCGATAAGGTTGGCCTCCTTCCAAACCGGTGAGGAAACTTCCGGCAGGACATAAGGAGTGGCGGGCAGAAGATCGGGACGCGGATGCGGCTCTCCATAATACTCCTCATACAACTCGGGAGAAAACAACCGGAAATCCGCACTCAAATCGATCACCCGTTTGCCCGCCTGCAACAAGGGTTCGGCGAATTCGGCGGAAACCCCATGCGGTAAAGCCAGAAAAAAAACCTCAACGGGGTTTTCGGGACTCAACAAATTTTCCATATCCGGAGCCACGAAGTTTAGATCACCGGTGTATCCGCGAACTGTCGGCAACGCATCGGCAACCTTGCGGCCTGCCATTTTACGCGACGCCGCCAAGACCAAATCCACCCCGGGGTGTCGAGCCAGAAGTTTTACTAAAAGTTCTCCGGAATACCCGGAGGCTCCGATGATTCCACATTTGATTGTTTTCACGAAAAGGATCTTACACGAATGAGTGAGGCGTACAGCCAGTCCAAAGAACCAGCTAAACAAGCATTAGCCTTTCAATATAAACGTTTTCGGCACCTTCCCCAAGCAAAAAAGCCGCCCTCCCGAAGGAGGACGGCCTGGATGAGGGGAAAGTCGATAAAACTTAACGCTTGGAGAACTGGAAGCGCTTGCGGGCTCCGGGTTGTCCGGGTTTCTTGCGCTCACGCTCGCGGGGATCGCGACGCAGCAATCCGTCCTTCTTAAGGGCTCCGCGAAGTTCCGGATCCAGCTTTAAAAGCGCACGGGCCACGCCCAGCGAAGCGGCCGAGGCTTGGCCATGGGGGCCACCGCCATTGACCAAAATACGCAGGGAAATATCACCTTTTTTCTCGGCAACTTCCAAAGGACGTAAAACGGTTTTTTGCAGCAGTTCGGTAGGAAAAAATTCCTCGAAAGGTTTGTTGTTAACCGTGATTTCAGCACCTCCCGGAGAAAGGCGAACACGGGAGGTCGCAGTTTTGCGACGACCAACGGCAGTTAAAACAGTAGCGGTTTCAGCAGTATCACTCATAGGACGAAAATTATTTGTTTAGAGGGAGAGGGCTTCCGGCTCCTGAGCTTCATGGGGATGCTCACTGCCGCCGTAAACTTTCAGTTTTTTAAGCATTTGACGAGCCAGACGATTCTTGGGAAGCATTCCCTTAACCGCATGTTCGATGATGAAAGCCGGATTTTTCTCACGGTATTCCGCAACGGAACGGTAGGATTCGCCACCGACATACCCGCTGAAGAACATGTATTCCTTTTGCGAATCCTTTTTGCCGGTCAGACGGATCTTTTCCGCATTGATGACGATGACAAAATCACCCGTGTCCACATGCGGCGTATAAATAGGCCGGTGACGACCGCGCAAAATATTGGCAATCTTCACCGATAGGCGTCCAAGCACTTGGTCTGTCGCATCGACAATGTACCATTTTGGCTGGGTGGTTTCTTTCTTGGCTAAAGTACTTTTCATTGGAAAAAAGGATGAAAGTGAAGAATTCCCCCGACGCTGTCAAACATGAAAAAAAGCCAATTGCAAAAAAAGCGAGAGAACCTGACTTTATTCTTGCCGCTTCACTGGTTTTTATTCTACCGTGATGGCTTCATTGCACCCATAGTTCAATGGATAGAACATCGGCCTCCGGAGCCGAAGATTTGGGTTCGACTCCCGATGGGTGTACCATTTTCGCTATTTCATAAGCACAAAAAAAACCGCCGGGTTTCCCGGGCGGTTTTTTTGCTTTCGTCGATGGACCGTCTTTAGCCTGCCTGAACCTTGATCTTCTGCGGACGGGCCGGTGCACTCTTGGGCAGGAGTACGGAAAGAACTCCATTGCGGACGCGGGCCTCGATTTTCTCCTGATCGATTTCGTCGGTAATGGTAAAGGAGCGTTCGAAGTCTCCCGCGACATACTCCCGCATCCAAGCCGTTCCTTCGGCATGGACATCCTTAGCCGTTTCCGCACGAATGGTGAGAACTCCGTTTTCCAGAGTAATCTCGGTATTCGCCTCGGTGGCTCCGGGCACATCGGCTTCCAGCAGAAGCGCATCATCCCTTTCCACGATGTCTACCGCAGGCGCAAAGACGGTGCGGTTTTTGGTTCGCTCGACCTTTTGCGGAGTCGATTCGGGTTTCGTTGCAACTTGTGTTTCTTTGCTCATCGTTGACCTCCTTTGTTTGAGATTGGTGGTTGGCTCCCCTCCTCCCCCGGAGTCGCCTCTCCGGAAGAGGAAAGGATTCGTTTAGTTCTTAATCGCGATCCGACGCGGCTTCTCCGCTTCCGCGCGAGGCAGAGTCAGGTGAAGAAGTCCGTTCTGCAAGCGGGCTTCGACCTTCTCCGTATCGACACTATAGGGAAGCTCCACAATCCGGGTGAACTTTCCATAGCGCCGTTCCCTCCGGTGCCAGGTATCCTCATCCTTGGGCTCGGGAGCTTTACGCTCGCCCTTCAGGGTAAGGGTGTCGCCTTCCACCGAGATTTCAAAATCCTCGGCACTCAGTCCTGGCAACTCCGCCGTTACGGTCATCACCTCGTCGTTCGTACTGATGTTCAGAGCGGGGAAAGCTTCGCTTTGGAAGTTCGGATCGAACCGCTCAAACATCTCGTCGAAGAGCCGATGGAAGGGGGTTTCACTTCCCAAGGGGCTCCAGCGATTCATAGTGGGTCTATTGGTTCGTAAGATCATGGTCATTCTCCTTTCGTTTTAAGGGTTTATGGTTGATGGGTTTCAGCCCAACCGGGCGAAAAGACCTTCACTTTTGAGTATTGCATAAAGCATACCGATTGCCGCACCCCGGATACGCAGCCGTTTATGTTTCGCAAGTTACTTTATTATAATATCTTACAACAAAAAAAGAAGCACCCCGAGGAGCCTATAGCAAAGGGTGCACGGGTCATTATGACACACTTGAAGCCACAAAGTGTTACCCGTTTTCCCAGCAGCGAAAATCAATTCCCTCGGGCCCTCCCGAGAGGAACATTCTAGAGCCGATGACGGTATTCTGCGCCGTGCCGATCCTTAAAAACTACGACCCCACCATCAACTTCGACCACGCGCAGGGAGTCCCCAAAATGAACTTCCTCCTGCAATCCGTAAAATCGGCCATTGATAATGACCCGGCTATTTTCACCCGCCTCGCGGGCCGTAATACTGGCCCTCCGCAAATAATCTTCAACTTCACGGTCCCGCTCTGGTCGCGGGGCCTCCGCAGTTTCTTCCTCCTGCGCCTCCTCTGAGGCCGAAGGATCTTCTTTCGATGCTGACCGATCCTCCGCCGGAACCTCCGTAACCATGGCAGGTTTTTCCACCTCCGGCGTTGTTTCGTTGACCGAGGCAACGCTCTCCTCCGAGTCCGCAGCGACCATCCGCCAAACCTGCCAGCCTCCCAAGCCAATAAGGGCTACCAACAGGACCGAAACCGCAAAGACCATCAGGATGGCTTTCCCGGGAGCACTGGGCGACGGTCGGGGCGAGGGCACCGCAGAAAGCTTGTCCGCCGGGGGAGGCGCACCTTCTGTTTGTTGCCGCTGCTGGGCTTTTTTCAGCGCATCATTTATGAGACTCATAGGAAAGAAAACCCCTCTCCTTTAAAGGGAAAGGGGCTTATAGGCAAAAGAAATTTCCAAACGCCAGCAATAGGCTTAGACATATTCCAGTTCGTCACCCTTCTTTTTGACTTCCTCCGCCCCTTCCAGAAGCTCGGCTATCGGATCCCATTTGCCCTCGACCAAAGCCCGCTTGGCGGAATCCCGAACTTCCGCAGGAAACGTTTGGCCCCCTACCAGAACTTTTTCGTTCACCACATCCAGGACAATCTCAGTCTTTGGATCTGCTTCAATCAAGGCCGCCATGGCTTTGATATCCTTTGATGAACAAGAGAAGCAGGGAATTCCCAGAGTCGTTGAGTTCCCGAAGAAAATCTCCGCATAGCTCTCTGCAATGATTCCACGATAACCTGCCTTGTGAAGGGACTGCGGTGCGTGTTCGCGGGAACTGCCACAGCCGAAATTGGAACCGCTGAGCAAAATAGTGGCCTCGGCAAAACGAGGGTCATTCAAAACATGTTTTTTATCGGTCCCATCTTCGTTTTTGCGCACATCATAGAAGACAAACTCCCCCAAGCCATCAAAAGTGATGCACTTCATAAAGCGAGCCGGAATAATGCGGTCGGTATCGATATCGTCGCCCGCGACATAAACGCCCCGGCCGGTTACTTTGGTGATTTTTTCTAAAGCCATAATGAAAATAGATAGGTAAGGATTATACGGCCACGGCGGAAGATACCCCAAAGACCTCGCGGGCATCGCTGACTTCTCCGGTAACGGCAGCGGCGGCAACCATCAGCGGACTCATCAATACGGTTCGTCCCACCGGACTGCCTTGGCGGCCCTTGAAATTACGGTTGCTGGAACTGGCACAGAGCTGATCGCCGATCAACTTGTCCGGATTCATCGCCAAGCACATGGAACAACCCGCCCCACGCCATTCAAAGCCGGCTTCGCGAAACACCTCATCGATGCCTGCCGCCTCACAAAGCTTAGCCACTCCCTGCGAACCTGGCACCGCAATGGCCTTGATTCCGGGAGCCACTTTGCGACCTTTCAAATAATTGGCGACCTCCTGAAAATCGGAAAAACGACCGTTCGTGCAACTCCCCAAAAAAGCCACATCAATCGGTGTTCCCTTGATGGGCGCACCGGGCTGCAGTTTCATGTACTCCAACGCTTCCTCAATGCTGGCTTTTTCGACCTCATCGGCCTTTTCCGGATCGGGAATCGTCTCATCAATCGCAATGCCTTGCCCCGGGGTGATTCCCCAGGTCACCGTCGGCGGGATATCCTCGCCACGGATATTGACCACATCGTCATACTCGCAATCAGGATCCGAAGCGATCGCTTTCCAGCGCTCAACAGCTTTATCCCATTCAGCTCCCTTCGGAACGTAAGGACGTCCTTTCAAAAACTCAAAAGTGGTTTCGTCCGGGTTGACATAGCCTGCACGGGCACCGCCCTCGATGGACATATTGCAGACCGTCATACGCTCTTCCATGGTGAAACGGTCAAAAACCTCGCCACCATATTCATAGGCAAAACCGGTTCCCCCTTTGACGCCCAACTTGCGGATAATATGCAGAATGACATCTTTTGAATAAACGCCCGGACGAAGTTCGCCGTCGACATTGATGCGGCGTACCTTAAGTTTCCCCATCGCCAAAGTCTGGGTCGCCAGCACATCCCGCACCTGGCTGGTGCCAATGCCAAAGGCAATGGCTCCAAAAGCTCCGTGCGTGGAAGTATGGGAATCCCCACAGGCAATCGTCGTTCCCGGCTGGGTAATTCCCTGCTCAGGACCCACCACGTGCACGATTCCCTGCTTGCCCGAGGCGAGGTCAAAATAGGTAACCCCGAACTCCTCGGCATTGCGCTTCAGCTCCTTTATCATCGCATCGGCCAAAGGATCCGCAAAGGGCTCGGTAAATTGGTCCGTCGGCACAATATGATCAACCGTGGCGAAGGTCCGCTTGGGAAAAAGCACTGGCAAGGACAACTCGCGAAGCATCCCAAATGCCTGTGGGCTGGTGACCTCATGAATCAAATGAGTCCCGATAAATAATTGTGTTTGTCCATTCGAAAGCTCGCGAACAGCGTGCTTTTCCCAGACTTTTTCATATAATGACTTGGCCATAGTTGATAATCCGCGGTGTGCTAGTGGAAACAAAGAATGCCTCAGGGCTTACAAACGAACAGAAAACCTTAGCACTTCGAGTCCAATCTTGGCAACCAAGAATTCTCATTCGTCATTGCCCCCAGCCGAAAAATCACTCATTCTCTTGAGGTATGAATCGAATTTCAACTTTACTTCTTTCTTTTTCACTACTGCACTTGCCCATCGCTTTACATGGCGATGATGTCACTTTGGGCGGGAAAACACCCCTCCTCGTACACTTGGAAGCCGATAGCAATTCCAACATCCTGGCAACCCTTTCCCCTGCTGAAGACGTTTGGACGATCAAGACTGGGATTCCCCTTGACGATGATCTCCGTAACACAGGCTGGCGCGCGATTGAATTCACGCATCCCATTTTGGCTTGGGCTCTTTCGGAAAATTTGACCAAAGATCTTGAGCTTCGTCCGGAAACCCCCATTTTCGCCGAACCCGAAGCCTCCGTCGAAAACATGCTCACAGTCCTAGAGGATCCTGAAGAAGCAAGCGTTCTCCGGGAGGAAAATAGCTGGGTTCGAGTCCGGGTGACCACCAGTCTCATTGGGTTTGCCCAACGAGACGAGTGGGTTTCCGCGCCGGAACCAGAATTACCTTTAACAGAACCTGAGGAAGAGCCAACACCGCAGGAGGAAGAACTGCCCTTGGAGGAAATGTCGGATGTTTCCTCGCCTGAAGCCTCTCCTTCGTCCCCACCGACAACCACCCGACCACAGCGCACTCTAGAAACTGCGGACGGCAAAACGGTCAAAGGAACGATGCGCTTCTATGAGGGTTTTCTGGGCCAAAATGGCGGATTTTTTAGACGTCATCCAGAATATCCCTTTTCCCTGACAAACGAACGTGGTCGGCGACTGGCCGATTTGGACACCAGCAATCTTCTTCTTACCACGAGACTGGAAAACCACGTAGGGCGCGAAATCGCCGTGCAGGGCATTCTTATAGACGACGAACGCAAAGTACCGGTCCTCGTTCTCGAAACTCTGCACTTGCCCTGAACAGAGCGCCCTATTTAGGTATTTGAAATTATGGAATTGATTCACGGAAACGCCATTGCTGAGCAAATCATCACCGAATTGACAAAAGAGGTTTCCTCTCTCTCGGGGCCCCGTCCATGCGTCGCCTTCATCCGGGTCGGCGAAGACCCCGCCTCGGTTTCCTACGTTAGAAAAAAAGAAAAAACCGCTGCTAAGATCGGCATTGAAAGCCGATTGCTGGTTTTCCCGGAAGCGATCGGCCAAAAAGAACTTTTTCAGGAAATCGACCGCCTGAATGAAGACCCTTCGGTGAACGGCATCCTCATTCAAGCCCCCCTCCCCTCGCAAATCGTCGAGAAAGAAGCGTTCCGAAGGGTTCGCCCGGAAAAGGATGTGGATGGTTTCCATACCTGGAATCTCGGGCTCCTTTGCCAGGAGGAGAAAGAAGGCTTTGTGGCCTGCACGCCCGCTGGCGTTATTGAACTGCTCAAAAGGACCGGTATCGTCCTCCGAGGGAAAAGGCTGGTGGTAGTTGGTCGCAGCCTTATCGTCGGGAAACCCCTGGCCCTCCTAGGCATGGCCAAGGGTGAGTTTGGCGATGCCACCGTTACGGTATGCCATTCCCGTACTCCTGATTTGGCCGGAACAGTCCGCCAAGCCGACATCATTGTTGCCGCCATCGGCCGAGCCCATTTCATCACTGCGGATATGGTTAAAGAAGGTGCCGTGGTCATCGATGTCGGCATCAATCGAATCCCAGACGATTCCCGCAAAAGTGGCTATCGCCTGGTCGGTGATGTTGATTTCGAAAACGTCTCACCACGCTCCTCTTACATCACTCCGGTGCCTGGCGGGGTTGGCCCCATGACCGTGGCCATGCTGATGAAAAACACTTTAAAGGCCTACCGCCGCCAAATTTCAGATGTCTGAGCAAAGCTTTCACCAAACTCCTGGGGAACCGGTAAACGCCGCCTCCCCCTCTTTGGAGCCCGCCCCACTTTTGCCACGATTTTCCGCCTTTTGCGCGGACATGTGTGTGATTATATTTCTGTTCATCACGGTACTCTACGTGGTTTTGCCCCGTATGTATCCCACCGAGAGTCAGGCCCTGCAGGAGTATCAGGAAGAAGTTGCCCAACATAATGAGGAAGCCCAGCGAGCCAACCAGCGCGGGGAAGACCCCCCGCCTCCGCCAGAACCCAACGAAGATGTCCTGCGTTACGGAAACATCTTACACATGTCCCTACTGGGGATCATTTTCCTCTATTTTTTCCTCGGTGAAAAACTTTCCCGGGGCAGCTCTCCGGGCAAAATGCTCTTCCGCCTGAAAGTTGTTCTACAAGCTGCCCCCCACCGTCCCCTGCCGGGAATTGTCTCCGCCCTGCGGGCACTCACCAAAACAGCTTTCTTTATTGTTCCACCCCTTCTCGTCCTTTTTGCCTTTGTGTTTTTCCAACCACAACGCCGGGGCCTGCATGATTTGCTCGCACGAACCATTCTGATGAGAACCATGCCGCCCGAGCCCTCTGCACCGGAACCACCTCACGACCCCGCAGAACCCCCTCTGCGAACACCTTAACCCTATGAATACCCCTTCCAAAGTCCTCGTTGTTGATGACCAACCGATCAATGTGCATATGCTCAAGCGAAAGCTTGAAAAGCATAAGATGGAAGTACGGACGGCCACCTCTGGAGCGGAATGCCTGCAAATGGTCGAGGAAGATTGCCCCGATCTTATTCTCCTCGATGTGATGATGCCTGAAATGGACGGTTTTGAAGTTTGCCGGAACCTTCAAAAAAACCGTAAAACAGCCTCTATCCCGATTATTTTTGTCACCGCAAAAACAAGTAAAGGAGGACGTCTGGAAGGTCTTGGAGTCGGGGCCGTGGATTACATCACCAAACCCATCGATCTCGACGAAACCCTGGCCAGAGTCCAAACCCAACTCAGATTTCTGGAAATCAATCGCGAGAACATCCGACTGCAACAGCGATTAGGCGAAGTCCGGCGCAATTCCGCCATTGGAGCCATCACCCAAGGCATTGCCCATAACTTAAATAATCTTTTGGGAGTGGCCGTCGGGTATCTCGACCTGATCCGGATCAGTAATGAGAAACCGGATTTAGTCCTCAAGTACCACACCATGTTGGATCAGGCGATTCAGCGCATCATTACCATCATTCGGCAACTGTCCTCCCAAATCGAAGAAAATCAATTGCCCCGGACAGAAGTTCCCCTGGGCCAACTGATTGAGGAAGGGATCAGCGTCTTTAAAAAAGAGATGGGGCAGGAACTTCCCGTGAAGCTGAAAATCCACCGCCCGGAGATTGCCCTCCGTACCCAACGAGAAGCCATCGTCGAATCGCTCAACCGACTCCTGCGCAACGCCTACGAAAGTTATGCCGAAGAAACCCCAGGGGATCAACGAACCATAACCTTGCAGACCTGGGAAGAAACAAACCACGGCGAAAATACTTTAGTCATTCGCATCCGTGACGAAGGGTCAGGAATCGATAAAACCGTTGAAGACAGCATTTTCGACCCCTTTGTCAGCACCAAGCAAACCGTCGGAACAGGCATGGGCCTTACCATGGCCCGACACGCCCTCCGCAATATCGGTGGCGATGTTACCTTGAAGAACAATCCGGATGGGCAAAACGGTGCCACGGCCCTCGTCTTCCATCCTATGGAATTGGTCTCGGATCGTAAGTAAGTGAAGAAGAGGTGGTCGGTCCGGGCAACTTGCCCGATTCACTCAAATTCCCGGCGAAAGGCTTCAACCTTTTCATTCAATTCCCGAAGGCTTTCTTCCAACTGCGCGACCCGGTTCTCCAACGCACGGTACTCCTCCGCCGAAACCTCCGGTTTGGCTTCCGGGAAATACGGGGTCGCAGTATCCTGACTATCCTCTTCCTCCTTGATCTCAGGCTCCCCACAGAGCAAATGGGTGAAGCGGGCTTCCTTCCGGCCAATCTGCCGGGGCAATTCACGCACCAAAGGAAAATCAAAATCCTCCTGCAAGGACTTCAGTTGTTCCCTCACCTCGTCCAGCGTCGCAAAGGGCCGTAAACGCTCGCTGCGTCCACGAAGCTCCCCAACGGTTTGCGGCCCCCGCAAAAGAAGTAGGCATAACAAAGCCTCCTGCGCGGGTTCGAAATTCCCCAGCCGGTGGACCGCATGGCGAAACTTTGCCGTCCGGCTGCCGGCCTGATCAACCCGCACCGCCAAATGCTTTTCCCGCAACCCATCCAATGCTTTTTTCACCGTCAGCTCGTCAAATTCCACCACCGGATCCCGATTGCTCCGCTGATTGCACGCCGAAAGCAACGAATTAACGGTTAAAGGATAAATATCCGGAGTCGTCGTCGCTTTTTCCATCAAGCAACCCAACACCCGGGCTTCCGAAAATGACAAAGGGGTTTCCATCCCTTCCAAAAAGCAAAAATCCCCCCCAAAACGCAAGCCCCGGAAAAGTAAATTCCGTCAAAAATCAAGAGTCCGTCCCTTAACCTAACGTCAATAAATAAATTCGACGAACCTAAACTAAAATCCACAAGGGACTCTTATTAAATGCTTTGTGAAATCATTTCTAGCTGATGTCTTGGTGAGGATGAGGGCGGTGGCCTGCGCCAGGGCCTCGGTGTGGGACAGGGAGACCCAGACTTCATTACCTCCGAGTCGATCTAAAAGCTGCTTTCCCAAATCGTCCAAGACAACAAGTGTCAATAGTCTAGGGACGCTCCCTCAAAAAGTGTCAATAACGAAGTTCCTTGGTCTTAAATTGATTTTGTTTAACTACTTGTAATGAGTCCCTTATGAAACCTTAGAGGGGTCGGGGAGACTTGGTTAGGAGGAGTGCTGTGGCCTGGGCCAGGGTTTCGGTGTGGGACAGGGAAACCCAGACTTCATCGCCCCCCAGGCGTTGTAGAAGCTGTTTTCCCAACGCATCCAAAACGACCAGAGGCTCGCCCTGCGAACCATGAATCACCCCCACGGAGGTCCAGTTCAGCTCTTTTCCAATCCCAGTACGGAAGGCTTTACTCACCGCCTCTTTGGCGGCAAAGCGAGCGGCAAAATGCTTGCCGGAAGATTTCATGCCACCGGCATAACGAATTTCCTCTGGAGTAAAGACCCGTTGCAAAAATTTTTCTCCATGCCGCTGAATCGCCTTCTCAACTCTGGAAACCTCCACCAAATCGTTGCCCAGCCCGAGGATCCACCCCCCCACCGGAGGCCATTTTTCACCGCCCGTCATTGGTCCAAAACTTTCCGGGCATCGTACCCCTCCAGGCGGGCTTTCATTTCCCGCACGGCTTCCCGCAACCCAGCGGACACCGCCCGGCTGATGATGCTATGGCCGATGTTTAGCTCGTGCAGATAGGGCAGCCGCAGAATGTCGGCAATATTCTGGTAGTTGATTCCGTGTCCGGCATTCACCACCAAACCGAGACGATCCGCCTGAATACAGGCCTTTTGCAAGCGGCGAACCTCGCTTTCTTTCTGCGCCCCCCGGGCATTGGCAAACGTTCCGGTATGCAGCTCAATCACCGGAGCCCCCAACTCCGCCGCCGCCTGAATTTGATCGGGCTCCGGATCAATAAAAAGGCTTACCTCGATTCCCGCCTCACGAAGCGGCTGAACCGTCTCCTCCACTCGTTTCCGGTCTCCCGCGACCTCCAGCCCGCCCTCCGTGGTGACTTCATCCCGACCCTCAGGAACCAAGCAAGCCGCTTCAGGGGACAAGTCCAAGGCAAACTCCACCATTGCCGGGGTGCAGGACATTTCCAGATTCAGGCGGGTTCGCAAACTTTTTCGCAACCGCCGTACGTCCTCCTCTTGAATATGCCGTCGGTCTTCCCGCAAGTGAACGGTGATGCCGTCCGCTCCGGCCTCCTCGGCCAACAAGGCAAGATAAACCGGATCGGGTTCGACAACACCTCCACACGTTTTTTCCAGATCGCGATAGCGAGCCTGACGAAGAGTGGCGGTGTGGTCGATGTTCACCCCCAGAAGCAAAGCATTTCGGGTCATTCTTTACACCTTTACCATCCCGCCGCGAAGCGCAAGCAAAAGGCGTTTGTCATTTTTCCAAAAACTCACATGCTTTTACCCGTATGGCCAATCCCGAACGCCGACAAGAACTCGAACGCCAGAAAGCGATTATCCAACAACACCTTGCATGGTTGGATCGCGAAATCGCACAAACTGAATCCGATACCCCCGAAGATGGCCACCCCCCTCCCTCGCCATCCCTCCATGTTGCCGGGGAACTGCTGCCCGAGGGCATTGAAACTGAACGTCGTACTGCCGCAGACATTCAACAGGAACTTCGTAGCGGCTGTTTCTTTTATTGCGCCCTACTGGTTCTCGCAAGTCTGGTTTTTTATGGCATTCTTCATTTCATCTTCGTCACCAACGCACCCGTTGAGGATGACGAGGAAACGCCCGACTCACCTCCCTTCTCCTCGAATGGTCCGGCCGATTGACTCTGCCCCAAGAGTTGATTCATCTTTATCGCATGACTTCTCCCTCCTCCCAGACCCTTTATCTTGGTGCCGGCTGTTTCTGGTGCACCGAAGCTATTTTCCAACAAATTGACGGTGTGCTCTCTGTCAGGTCCGGTTACATGGGTGGCGACCAACCCAATCCCACGTACGAACAAATCTGCTCGGGACAAACCGGCCATGCTGAGGTCATCGAAGTGCAGTACGACGAATTGAAAGTCTCCCCTACGACTCTTTTGGAGATATTCTGGCGCACCCACAACCCAACCACCCTCAACCGCCAGGGCGCCGACATCGGAACCCAGTACCGATCAGCCATCTTCTACACGACCCGCGCGCAGGAAGAAGCAGCCACCGCATTGAAAGATTCCCTTGAGGAGAAAGGGGTCTTTGAACAGAAAATCGTGACCGAAATCACTCCCGCCAGTGAGTTTTATCCCGCCGAGGAATACCATCAGAATTATTACCGCCGCCAACCCCAAGCACCCTACTGCCAAATGATCATCACCCCTAAACTGGAAAAACTGCAAACCCTGTTGAATTCCTGAGATGCCGTCCTCCCCTCCTCAACGCATTGCCATTGTCGGCGCCGGAGCTCTGGGCGGACTCTACGGCGGGCTTTTGCAAAGAGCTGGACATGAAGTTCTCTTCGTCGCCCGCTCCGCCTCCGAAGCTCTGACTAAAGACGGTCTGACCGTTCGTCTCCCGGAGGAATCCTTTACGATCCCCGTCAACGCCTGCCGTGAAACCACCAGCCAAAAACCCGTGGACCTTGTCCTCATCTGCGGAAAAGCCACCGAGAACCCTGCTCTCGCCAAACACTTGCCTCCCCTCCTCCAGGACCATACTCGGATTGTCACCCTGCAAAACGGTATGGGCAATGCCGAGTTCTTCGCCAAAGCCGTTGGTTCCGAGCGCATTCTCGGAGGCCTGTGTTTTGTCTGTACCAACCGCACCGGTCCCACGGAGATCACTTGCACCACCCTGGGGAAGATTGAATTCGCCGAAGCGTTCCCCTCTTCCAGGGACCGGGCACCGATAATCGCGGAGCTCTTTTCCCAGGCTGGCATCCCCTCGCGGGCGTTTCCCTCGCTGGAGGAAATCCAGTGGCGGAAACTGGCTTGGAATATCCCCTTCAACGGCCTGGCCATTGTCGGGGGCGGCATCACCACTGATCGGATCATGGCTTCAGCCGAATTGGTTCAACTGGGACAAACGCTAATGGCGGAAATTTCCCGTGCGGCCAAGTCCCGGGGGTATTCACTGGAGCAGGAGTTTTTGGAAAAGCAATTCAACAAAACCCGCCATATGGGCTCTTACGCCCCCAGTAGCCTCCTCGATTATCAAGCCGGGAAAGCCGTCGAAGTGGAGCCTATTTTCGGGATACCTCTACGGCGGGCCGAGGAATCCGGCATTGCCCTGCCAACTCTGCGCGCCCTTTACCTTTTACTTAGCCACCTCGTTCAGTCCCGCACCGACTCTGCAGAAAAGATTGCCAACGAAGGACCGCCCGTCTAATCATCCTTCTATGCCGCGACGCCGCACCAGCAGTCTGGATAAAGTTCTGGGCCGCATTGAAAGCCTGGATTCAAGTAGCCTTACCGTATTGGCCCAAAGGCTGGCCCGGGAAAGAAGTCTTCTCGAAGCAGTTTTCAATCTGCTTCGCGAAGGGGTCCTGATCATTGATCCGGAGGGCTTCATTCTTTACGCCAACGAATCCGGAGCCCGAATGACGGGTCTCCGGGAGAAAGATATCGGCGAGCTGACTCTCTGGAAACTGGTCCCCGGATTGCACGACTCGCTGGAGTTTGAACTGGAGGACCTCCAGACCCAAATCCCTTCAGTGAGTCGCGAGGTTTCGATCAGCTACCCTGAGGACATTACGGTTCGTCTCTATATCGTTCCCTTTCAAGAGGAGGAAGACCAAACTACCGAAAGCACCTTACCTCCGGAAGAGGAAGAGAAACAGTGGAAACGCTTTGCCGTGATCCTCAGTGACGTCACCAAAGAAAAAGAATCCACGGCGAAAGCCCTTGAAAGCGAACGGATTCAATCCCTCTTTCATCTCGCCGCCGGGGTGGCCCACGAACTGGGAAACCCCCTAAATTCCCTGACTATCCACCTGCAACTGACCGAGCGCAAAATCCGCAAAGCCCTCCCTCCGGCCGAAGCTGAGAAAATCCTCGACTCCCTGAATATCTGTCGGGGCGAAGTCAAGCGGCTGGACGGCATTATCCAGAATTTCCTCGGGGCCATCCGCCTGGATTCCCCGGATTTTCAAAAGCTTCATCTACTGGATTTGGTTGAGGATGTCCTCAAAGTTCTGGGCGAGGAGCTCCGGGACCGCGACATCGAAGTCGAAGTCGAGTGGAAACGCCAGCTTCCGGATATCTCGGCCGACCGAAACCAAATCAAACAGGTTCTTTTCAATTTGCTGAAAAATGCTATGGAAGCCATGCCCCGGGGAGGCTTTTTGCGAATCAGCTTCCGGCGCCACGACGATGGCATCTCCATGCTCATCGCTGATACCGGAGACGGCATCGCCCGCGACGACCTCGGGAAAGTGTTTCAACCCTACTTTACCACCAAAAAACAAGGCAACGGACTGGGGCTGATGATTGTTCACCGCATTATGCGGGCCCACCAGGGGCATATCGGCATTGAAAGCCGGGAAGGAACCGGAACGGTGATCTCGTTATTTTTCCCCACCCACTCCCGTTCCCCCAGACTATTACCGGAAAGCCCCAACCCAAAAAAGTGAAAAGAAGCGGAAACAAGCTGGACGAACCGACGGGAAATCGTAAAGCTAGACCCTTATGGAATACGAAGGCGTTATCGGATTGGAAGTCCACGTTCAGATCAAAACCGAGTCGAAAATGTTCACCCGGGCTCCCGCTGGTTACGGAGCTCCCCCAAACACTCTGACCGACCCCGTCGTCATGGGCCTGCCGGGCGTTCTGCCGGTGATGAACAAAAAGGCCATCGATAAAATCATCAAAGCCGGACTCCTGCTCAAATGCGAAATCGCCGAGGTTTGCAAATGGGACCGCAAAAATTATTTCTATCCGGACAGCCCCAAAAACTATCAGATTTCCCAATACGACCAACCCATCTGCGAAGGCGGCGAAGTCGAGATTGAACTCCCCGGCCCCAGCCGCAATGTCATGGGCGAACACCGGATGGTCGCCCTGACCCGTATTCATCTGGAAGAGGACGTGGGCAAACTCAACCACTTTGATGGCGACAGTTTGGTTGACCTGAACCGTGCCGGAACCCCCTTGATGGAGATTGTTTCCGAGCCGGTCATGCACTCCGGCGACGAGGCCTTTGCCTACCTGACGGCCCTCAAGCAAGCGATGATTTATGCCGGCATTTCGGATTGCGACATGGAAAAAGGGCAATTGCGCTGCGACGCCAATATCTCCGTTCGCCCCCAAGGATCCGAAATCCTGGGCACCAAGGTGGAGTTGAAAAACCTCAACAGCATCACCGGCGTTAAAAACGGCATCGACTACGAGATCAAACGGCAAATCAAAGCCATCCAAACCAACGAGCCCATCGTTCAGGAAACCCGCCGCTGGAATGCTGAAGGCGGTTTCACCAGCGCGATGCGCTCCAAGGAGATGGCCCATGACTACCGGTATTTCCCCGACCCCGACCTGATGCCCGTTCGCGTGGATAAAGAGTGGATCGAGACCCTCAAAGCGGAGCTTCCCGAATTGCCTTTTGAAAAACAGCGGCGTTATCAGGAGGAAATGGGGCTTCCCTACACCATCACCTCCGTCCTCGTTCCGGACCGCAATCTATGTGACTATTTTGAGGAAGCGATTACCGATGACCTGAAACCACAGGCAGTCGCTAACTGGATCGCCAATGACCTGCTCCGGGAATTGAGTAACGCGGGCCGGGACATTACCGATTGCCCGATCAAACCCACTTCCATTGCCGAGTTGATCCGACTTGTCGATAAAGGAGTGATTTCCAGCAAAATCGCCAAGGATGTTTTTCTGGAGATGTTTGCTTCCGGAGATTCCCCCGACCGCATCGTCGAGAAAAAAGGTCTGAAACAATCCTCTGATACGGGCGAGTTGACCGATATCTGCAACGACGTTATCTCCGCCAACCCGAAATCCGTCGAGGATTTTCAAAACGGAAAAGAAAACGCCATCAATTTTCTCAAGGGGCAGGTCATGAAAGCCACTCGGGGTAAAGCCAATCCGAAGGTCGTGGACGACCTTCTGCGGCAAATCCTAACCTCTTGAAAAATCTCTATAATGGCGTGAAAACGCTTACCGTACGCCACCTTACCGAGTATCTCTACAATACTCCCATCCAACCGGGAGAGCATCGTTTGATGCTCCGCCCCAGGGACAGTCATGATTTGCGGATTCTGGATACAGCCCTGAGCATTACTCCCGCCGCGGACACGCACTATTATCACGACCCCTTGAACAACTCCATCGCCCTGGCCAGGTTCTCCAACATTTCCACCGAAAAAATCAGTATCCACAGCGCCTTTCGCTTGGAGCATTATGGCACCGAGCCACTCCGTTACGACCTCGCGCCCTATGCCCAGACCTACCCTTTCGTTTACAATAGCAACGAATTCCCTGATCTGATGCGAAGCATTGAGCGGCGCTACCCCGACCCCAACGGCGAGATTTACCAGTGGGCCCGGCAATTTATCCCCACCTATGGTTCCACCGACACCTATCAACTGCTCCGTGATCTGAATCAGGGGGTGAAGGATAATTTCCGCTATTCCGAACGCCACGAAGAAGGTACCCAGGCACCTCTCGAAACCCTGCAACAAGGCAGCGGCACCTGCCGCGACTTTGCCTTGTTCCTGATGGAAGCGGCCCGCAGCCTGGGTCTGGCGGCAAGATTCGCCACCGGGTACCTGTACGACCCGGCCCTCGATGGCGAGGACGAATCCACCATTACCGGTTCGGGCAGCACCCATGCCTGGGCCCAAATCTACCTTCCGGGAGCCGGCTGGGTCGAATGCGACCCTACCAATGCGATCATTGGTGGAGACCACTTGATTCGCGTTGCCGTCGTCCGCGACCCCTCCCAGGCCGTACCCGTCACTGGTTCCTATGAAGGCCCGTCGGAAGCCTTTCGCGATCTTCACGTTGAGGTTCAGGTCACCAAAAACGAACCCCCGGAAACCCCTTTGCTGCCATCGGTGGGGTGAGAATCTCCCCCAAAGTCATGCAAAGGAATTTGCCTGATCGGCCAAGTAAAGGTAAGGTGGAGGGGTGCAGGATTCTCACCCACAAGATCAGGAATCATTCTCGGAAGTTTGGAACCATTTTATCCGCCACCGGAACGTTTTTTCGGTGGAAGCAGATTTGGAAGCCCTGTTTTCCTCTTTGGCCTTTCACCGGAAACGTTACCAATGGGACCCTTCGCCCGAAGCCAACGAACTCTTTCAGCGTTTTCTGGCAATTTTCACGCTCCATGCCGCCGCCCGACCCAAGCGGCAGGTTTTGGCCTGGACCATTCATTTGCAAAACCCTTTGCTCAATTTGTTCCTGGCGGCAGACACCGACCAAGACTCCGTGGCCGGCAGGTTTTTTCGGGAAAATGTAAAATCCATTCAGGAAAACCGCTTTTATCAGGAAGTCTCCATTCGCGGCGGTGAAGTGGCCCGCAGTATATGCACTTTCCGCGGCTCCGACCCCATCGTCGCTGCGGAAAATTACTACGCTCAAAGTGAACAACGCCCCGCCCGCTTTTTTCAAACCGGGGAAAATCGCTTCCGCCTGCTGCTGGCTCATCCGGATTGCGATGTCCGTTGGCTGCAGAGTCTCGAACAAAAAGATCTCCCCCATCTCGACGAAGAGGAAACGGTTGTTTTCATGGAAAGACGGCCCGCCTTTTGGCATTGCGGTTGTGTCGAGAAAAATCTCACCAAGATCCTCGTTCCCTCCTTTGCCGAGGACCCCGAGGCCCTTTTCGCCGGCAAGGAAACGTTGGAAATGGTCTGCCCCCGTTGTGCCGCCCGGCATACCATTCGGCGCGAAGCCGTCGAAGCCGCCGCCTCTGAAGAGCAAAAAAAGGAACCCGGAGACGACGCAAGCTCATGGTAAACAGGCCTATTCCGACAAGCTCAACTTATGCGGCTGCACGGAACACTCCCGACCTCTCGAATCTCTTACCACATACTCCAGCTCCGCAGGTGGCGATACTAGAATTTTGGATAAAGAAAAGTTATCCCGAGCAGAAGCGCTTACGAGCGTTTCCGGCGATGCCACACGATCATTCCCAGAGCAAAGAGTCCGAAGATAGCGGCGTAGGTGGAGGGTTCAGGGATCGCGGTGACTTGAACGTTGTCAACCATAACACGATGACCAGCGTTACCGCTCGAACCATCTAAATTCGAAAAAGTAACCCGAAAAAAGACGTCCTCCTGATTGTCCACCGCAGACGGAATCGAAGTGCTCACCAACGCATAATTTGATAGTGGAATCGTTGTCGGGCTCCCGATGTTCGTAAAAGAACCTTCCGTGCCCACCCGGTAGGAAAATTGATAATCGCCAGTAGTATTACCTGTATTGTAGGTGGCATAGGACAATTCGGCCGAATTGAAATTGGTCATATCAACGGAAATCTCAAAACCGCCATTATTCCACCGCGGACCCCGCTGAAAACGCATGGCGTCGTCTGAACCAACCCCGTCAAGTGAGTTGAGAGATGTTCCATCACTATCAATACGGAAATTGGTCCCGGTGGTTGCGGAGGAAAAAGTTTCAAGCAGTCCACTACCTTGCGATGCATCGTATTCCAATCCATCACCTAGAACTGCCGAAGTTGGTGATTCCCCATTGAAGTCCCAAAAGGCTAAGACGGTTTGTCCGTTGGCAAAACTTGATCCGAGCCATAGCCCGAGTAGAGAGAGAAGTAAAAGTTTTTTCATGATAGGGAAAGCGTATTTAGTAAAAATCTTACGCAATAAAAAAAGGTGATGATAGAATACCACCAAATAGCCTTGCTTTCTTCCCTTTATGCGGATTAGTTTTTCCCAATTTGCGACAGTCCGCGATTTTTCTACCCCACCCCGCTCTCCCCAAAGGATGCCCCCCTCCCAACAATCTCTCCCGTTCATCTACTTTTGCCGACCTTCACCGAAGCATGTGAATCAGTATTACAAAGGTTTCGAGCGCCGATGGAAGGAATGTTCACCGGTGCCGATCATCCAATCGAAAGCATTTGTCCAAAGCCTCCCAACCCATCGGGATTGCCGGGGAGCGGTGATTCCCGTTTTCGCGGAAAAGGAATGGTCCGAAGGCGATCAACTGAACATCCCCTGGATCAATTTTTCCAACCGCCTCGGCTCCCACCCCAAAGCGGTGAATGTTTTTATCGACAGCGAAGAACTCGGCCAAATGGCCGCCGACCACCTTATGGCCCAAGGATACCATTCCTTTGCGTATCTCGCCATGCCCGACTGCCGATTTGATCAGGAACGGAAAGAGGCTTTCCGTGCAGCCTTGAAAGCCAAGGGTTACCCCCTCCTGATTTTCTCAAAGGAACTGCTGACGGAAGCCAATCCCCTTCTATACCATCAGCTACTAACCAAGGTCATCACCGAATGGTTGCAAACGCTAACCCAACCCACCGCGATATTCACTTGCGATGAGCGGTTTGCTCTACGAGTGGTTGAACAGCTTTACGGAGAAAACCAATCCCCCGTCTGGTCTTCCCACTCGGTACTTGGAGTAAGTGATACGGAGGAGGATTGCCATCAAGAGCCTCCCGCATCCCTGCTCTCCTTTCTTCGTCCCGCCACCGCAGCCGCCGGAGCCCGGGCGGCGGAGATGTTAGCGGAAATGTTGGCAAGCCGGGAAATCAAACCGGGAACCACGATCACGGTAAAAGGGGCCCGTTTGGTGGAACGGGAATCCACCGGAGAAATTCCCTCCCAAGACCCCCTGATCAAACGCATCACGGCTTGGGCGGTGACCGAGATAGACCAGGGCCAAGCTCCCCGGGTAATGGATTTGGCCCTGCGTTTTAGCATGAACAAGCGCACCCTGGAGCGCCATTTTCGAGCAAAAATCGGAAAAACGTTGGGGCAATACCTCTTGGAGAAAAGGTTAACCCGCGCGGCGAAACTCTTGGCCGAGACCGGGGACTCCATTGCCGACATCGCCCAAAACTGCGGCTTCAGCAAACAAGGCGATCTCAACCGCCACTTCCGCCTCCGCTACAACCGCACCCCCAAAGAATTCCGAAAAGCCGGTGGCGACAAACAGTAGCCCCGGCTCGGAGGGATTCTCGTGCTCCCCAAACAGCCTCAGAACTCTTGATTCCAGTGAAGTAAAAGTGACACCAATGGAATTTTTTTAAGGTTGAAGGCGCACGCATTTGGTAAGTCCCAGAGGGACGGTAAGAGGATAGCCGTGGATGAAAATCCACGGAATGGGCATAACCCTCAATAGAATGCCTCGCAGAGCGAGAGCAGGAGGGGAGTCGCTCGGTGTTGGGCTAATGGAAGACCCCAAGCCCAACCCTCTCAGGTCTCGCTCTGCGAGACATTTTGATTTTCGCTTGGAGATTACGTGGATTGCCATCCACGCCTACCATCGGTCCGTCCCTCTGGGACTTAGGTTTCTTTTCACCTCTCATTCTATGACTTGTCGGCATTCTCTCGCGAAAAGGGTTTTATTTGCCGTTTCACACGATCCATCAAAGCAGAGCCTATCGTCTTGATCTTAAGTCTATATACAAAAATAACTTGGGGTTTTCGATGTGGGGTTTTGGGGAAATTTGGGTCAGGAGTCCAAAGCCTCATTCAAAAACAACCTTGGTGCCGTCGAAACGAATCGTCCGGTCACCGACCCGGACGGTGGCGTCAAGGCCTTCCCCTTCGACAATCACTTCCGGGGCCTTGCCTTCCTGGATGGTTATGATGCAGAAGAACTCTCCTTCACCCTCGGCAAAGAGGGCTTTGCTGAAGTCCTTTCGCACGTTCCGCTTATAGCGCATGATCTCATTCCAACGCTCCTCGAAGCGCATCTCGACATTGCCCGGGGTGACAAAAGTTCCCTGCAAGTGAGCGCCATTCTGACCAGCAATCCGGAAATGCTGCCCCTCGACACTGACATCATCCCGGTCCAGATCCTCGCGACCGCTGTTGATAACCTGCCCCACATTGTACTCGATCACTTCCCCGCGCCAGGTGACCCCATGCTCACGGGTGCCTTCCTCCACATCACGGGCCCGACCCGCACTCTCCCAGCCGCTGTCCAACTGCCAGGCCCAAAGGGCTTGGTCCGCGCCCTCAACCTCGCCAACGCCAGCAATCTTGTCCACGATAACAATCAGCGCCGGAGCACCACTCTTGCCACTGTAGTCAACGCCAATCGAACGCAGACCCGAGAGGCCTGTTTCAGTAAAGGTTTCCGGACGACGCAGGCTGCCATAATCCTCATAGAGCATACCTTCCCCGGTCGAACCGGCATAGACATCATCCATATCAATGGTAACCACCCCGGAACCGTCCGCATGGGTTTCGCTGTGGACGATTTTGCCCAGAGCCCCACGATTAAAATCCGCGTAGGGCAACAAGACCAGGTTTTCACCAAAGCGAAATGTTCCCGGTTGACTCCAATGCTCGCCGAATCCGGCGATACGGAAAACGCCCGCATTGCCTCCTCCAGAACCGGACCGAAAGGCCTTGCCCCAAACCTGTACCAGAAAAGCATCATCCTCCCAACCATTGCGGAAACCATAATACCCAAACTGGGGTGCGGACCAGGTCAATGGCATTGTCTCTACCGGAGCCTTGGGCTCCATCTCCATCGGATAATTGGCAAAGACCCAGAGCGGATGCGTATCGTAGGCAGCATATTCATAGGGCCGTCCGGGGCGATGCAAAATCTTTTCGTAATCCTCCGGTCCCGAGGCACCCAAATGACGATTCCAAAACCACAGGGCCGTCGGCTGCCAGTCCGTGGGCAACAAGGGAAACATTGTGGCAAAGAAGTCACTGGTCAGATCCCGGGTTTCGTGGTAGGTATCGCGAATCCACAAGTCCGGCTCCCCGACGATTTCCTGCATCAGATCGTCGCCGTTTTCCTGATACACACGGGAAAACATTTTAAAGGGCAGGTAATGGGAAACATCGTCCCGACCCGTTACATCGCGCCCGATGGTGTTAAGGTAGGCGGTCGCGTATTTATGGGGTCCCTCGTGGCCCATCGGAAATTGATCACTGCCTTGGGAACCGCCGGAACCAATGCCCTGCAAATAATTCAATCGCATCATCATCCGGGTCCGCTCGAAAAGGCGAGTGATCGAAACATCCGCCCCATCATAGCGTTTCCACTGGTCATGCCTCAACTGCCAGACCGCCAGGCTACGTTCGTAATCCTCTTGCGCACGCTCAATCCCCTCTTGCGCTTCCTCCTCGGAGACCTCACGGAGGCGTGGTTCCATCGCGATCAACCCCCAATCATTGGTCTCCCCAATGCCGAGTTGGACCATCATGGGATACAGACCCTCTTCCAACCGGAAGTAGTCCCGTTCCTGAACCCGAACCCCATTGATATAGATCCGTGCACCACTATCGGTAATCAACTGCACCCAGCGCGGCTGGTCATTGCGAAGGACATGATAATAGTAGCTCTTACTGTGCCATTCCCGATTGGTTGCCTTGGTTACATCCACTTTGGTTCGATTTCCGGTATAGCGGTTGTTGACCAGTTGATTTTCCTCCAAGGTAATAAACTCCACTGATTGGTCCTCATAAGTCACCGTAGTGCCGAGTTCGGGACGCGCTGCGGCCACCCCTCCGAGATCCCCTAGGTGATCGGTATCGCGGGGGCGGAAAACTGCCGCAAAAATCCAGGTTTCCGACATCTCATCATCCGCAAAATCCACTACCGGCACCCCATCCCCGGGCTGGTAGTCGTCCGCCGGACGGATTGTCCCATTTTCCACCTCCAGGGCCAAAGGCTGGGAAGGCTTTTGCGGCTCCGGACCCGTTTCCCCAAGCATCGCCAAAGCGGCCATCGCCCCTCCGTAGTAAATCGTCCCGGGATAGGTTGAGGCCATATGCCACTTGATCTCCCCGTGCAGGACACTGGGATTATTTAAAATACGGTTCGACGCCCGAACTGCATAGGCTTCCACTTCCCGCCGAAACTCGGCATCCCAGGCATCATAACACATATCATAAGCGAGGGCGACCTGCTCCAAACGCCAACCCCAAACACGTCCGCGCACCCCTTTACTTCCGGCATCGGTGTCGGCCATGTGTTCGACCACCAACTCCCGCGCTTGCTCGGCATAGTCCGCATTCCCCGTCAGTTGGTATTTAAAAGCCAGTCCGGCGGCGTTGGTCATCCGCTCCATGGCGGCTTTTCCCAGTGGGGTATCCATTCGCTTCCGTAATTCCGGCAGGTCCTCCTGGCGGAACAACAGGCGCGGATGCTCTCCCAATTCGGCAGCGGTGATCCCCGGTTTCCCTCCTTGTTTCACCGCCAACCAGTCACCGCTGGCCTTGCCCTCGACTTCCTTTCCCCGGAAGCTTCCGGTAAAATGCCCCTCATAGCCATCCTTTTCCGCCGGAGAAAGTTCAACCTCATAAACGGCCACCCCTCCCTGCACCCAGGGATCCCGCCGGATATTCATTTCCAGGGTCAGGAAAAGCGTATCATCCTCGCTACGCGACGTCACCACTCGTCCGGTGTGGTGAGAGCGGTTAAAACTCCCGGAAATCCCCCAAACCCGCTCCCAATCCTCGCCATGGCGGCTGACCCAGAGCAATAGGCCACGATCCCGATCGCCCGGGCCATCCCCGACAAAAAGCGCGTCTTCCAACGCCAGATGAAATTCTTCGGTTTCCCCGAAGTTGGCACCCTGAACGGGCGCCGTCATAGCCACCGCCAGGCCAAAAAAGGCGAGTAGAGATAGAATAGGATGTTTGGACATAGTTGTTGGTAGTTTAAGGAAATAATAAGGCGATCCCATAAGTTCAGGCGAAAAATCGCAAAAGCCGACCAGGGAAAGCTCCAGAAAACGGGGAAAGGGAACACTAATGACCGTCCTTTTCACTCATATGTTCACATTAAGACCTTACGAAAATGCGTCCCAAATAAGACCCTTTTGGCTTTTCCCCGGAGAACCCATGCGAAAGATGGCTGTGCTACCCCCAGTCCTCTTTCAAACTGGTCCCCATTCAAAACCTGACGACTTCGGCTACCAAACAGCCACGGCGCAAGGAGAGTTTACCTTCCCAAACGCCAAAACTCCATAACCATTGTAGCGACAGCAGTCTCTTGCCGCCCATACCCCCAACGAGCCAGCGGAGTGGCTCGGCCTACATTTAACCAAGAACTCCTCCACTCCATTTTTCCTAATTCTTAATTCCTAATCCCTCCACTACCCCGGGTTCAGGGCCTCGTTGACCATCTTGATTTCACTTGTCTAAAGAGTCGTTATTCCGACTCCGGTCGGGAATCCTGCTCTTCTCTTTTATTCTCCTCGGCGAAGAGCAGGCTCTGCATATGCCCGGGAAACAACATACGATCCCGCTCCGAGACATTGGCAATCATGCCATTATCGACCATACGGAGAAATTCCTCCCGCATCAAACCACGAATATCGTCCATTTCCCGTCCCAACTTAACCTTTAAACCGGTGAGCATACGGTGATCAGGATCCCCTCGTTCCAAATCGGAAAATTCCCGTGACAGCGCGCGAAAATCCCGCAGGGACAAGATCATTTGTTCGGAAAGGTCATTAAATCGCCCGGACTTTTCCCGGGCCTCATCCAAATAAGCAACCAGTCGTTCTCTATCGGTGCCAGTCCGGGGAGATCCGGAGGAAGGAGATGGGGAGGAGGATTCGGTTTTTCTCTCTTCCGTGCTGATAAGGACATTAGCCAGCCCCATGGTTCGCTCAAAGTCTTCCAAAGCGACCACCAATTGCTCGTTTTCCCGATCAAACGAAACCACCCGCAACCCCTGTACGGGAACATCCAAAGACATCCAGACAGAGCGTTCGAACAAAGGGTCATAAAGCGAAAACAGAGCATCATTCTGCAATTCCACAAAAGACCTGAACTCAAGACCCGCCAACCGTTGTACCACCTCATCAGATTCCGCTTCCTCCGCCCCGACGGTGGTGAGAAAACCTCCGAAAAAGGTTAAGGCTACGACCGAGAGTAGGGTTATTTTTGACATTATCCCCAAACCCTATCCCCACTCCATTAGATTAGCAAGCGGGCGTGACGTCGGGGCGGCAAAGATTTTTTGACACCCGCCTGAAGTTGGCTGTTTCAGTCCCAAAGGGACGATGAGAGGGTAGCCGTGGGTAAAACCCACGGGTTGGTGTCCCCCCGCCCCGAAAAGAGCCTCGCAGAGCGAGTGCAGGAGGGTAGCATCCTGTACCATATAAACTTTCGCATTGCAACATCCCTACTAACGGTCATGATCGGTTCATGGCCAGATACCGAGTCACACTAACGAAAGAAGAGCGCGAGGCATTGGAAACGATGACTCGCAGCGGGAAAATCCCCGCCAAGAAGTTCATGCACGCCCGGGCTTTGCTGTTGTGCGATG
>JAFIGF010000113.1 GCA_020831535.1 Opitutales bacterium
AGTGTTCCGCGCAGCCGCTTTCGCCTTCGCTAAAGCTACCGCGCGACAGGGCAAGCGGCCCGCGCGGGGTGGTGGGGCGTGTGTTATGTCCCAGGCTTGAAGCACTCCGCGCAGGGACACAAGGTCCCCGCTTGGGGCAAAAAAGCGAGCGGGGACTTCATGTCCCTGTGCGCAACACTCCTGGTGCCTCGAAAACACCTTAGTCTCACACAAGGTCCCGTAGGGACCGCCCGATGGTCCAACTTCGTCATGCTGACTACGGCATGATACAATAGGCGTGGATGACAATCCACGTACCCCCCGGTCCCCCTGTCCAATCGTCTCGCAGCGCGAGACCGGAGACGATGGCCCGAAACCACCCCAACGAGCCAGCAACCGTAGTCGGGCTGATTCATCGCCCGACCGAATCGGCGGAATAGCAAACGAAAACCTCATTCCCCTGCACCGACGCTGCACACGCCCAAAATTCCGCAAGGCCCCCACCCCGCCACGGATCGGGCGATGAATCAGCCCGACTACGCAAACAGCCAAACCTCTTCCCGGTCCCGCGCGCCGAAGGTGCGCAAGGCGATAGCCTAGGGTGGCCAAACCCAACCCCCGCAGCACCCTGAAAGGGAGCCGGGAACGTTGGACGATCCCCATTTTAGCGTTTCAGCGTTTTCCAAAAAACCTTATTTCCCCAGCAGGGTGGCTTCGATGGTGCCGGTTCGGACATCGGCAATGCCCCATTCAATCTCCCAGTCGCCGCGCACCGGGTAAATGCCGTCATCGTTGGCTTCGCGGAAGCTCACGTCGAGGGTCAGCTTGCCGAGCAAAGAACCGCCGTTCTTCCAATCGGTATGCCTTCCCCAACCATCCGGATTGAGGATAATGTAGGCCGTTCCGGTGATCCCCTCGGAGGTGACTTCCAATCCGCTCGCATCGATCTCGTGGTAGGACTGGTTGAAGGAAAAACCTCCCCCGAGCGCGCTGACCACTTTTTCCCCGTCATGGTCCAGGCAAAGGGTTACGTTGCGGCGTTCACCGTCCTCTAAGGGCAAGGCTTCATGCACTTGCAGAAAAACCCGCTCCTGCCCTTCTTCCAGCTCGCTAAAGAAGGTCACCGGTTGATCTTCCAGCCAGCCGGTTGGCCAACCGCGACGGTTGTAGCCGCCTTCGCTGCCGGAATGCAATTCGCCGCTCAGCGTCAGAGTTTCCTCCCAACCGGGGAATTCCCGCGACCAGGTTCCTTTCCAGGTATCCCCTTCCGCTTCTTCCATGACCACCTCGGCATCCCAGGAGAAACTGATCATATCAAAGTTCACTTGCGTCTCGATGGCCTCACCAAGTTTCATTGTCTCCGCTCCCTCAACCGGGAACCAGCCATCCATGCGGCGTCCGGTGGTGCCGACGACCCCCAATTCATAGCGCGGCGGCACTTCCAGGCGGGCGGAAATGACGTGGCCGTCAGAATCACCGAAGAGGAGCATGGGTATCGGACGATGAAAGCCCGGCCAAGCCCCGTGCAAAGAAGCCTCGGCTATCCGGTTTTGTACCACCCGCAGATCAATACCAACAATATTGGTTTTACCCCGCCTGACCATCAGACCGGATCCATAGGGGATTTCAATTGGGTTCTCATAATCAATCAAATCATCGATCCCCAAGGAATTGTAGGTGACATTCCCCAGATAGGAAAAGGCGCCGTTGTCCTCTAGCTGAAAAACATGTATTCCGGAAACATTGGTATGCGCGGGATCGATTTGTAAATACAACTTATCCCCCTTCACCACCGGCAGCGAAGCAAGCCGATGAATATTGCCCTCATCGCGGTACAATTCCTCTCCGGTCCGCAAATCAAAACTCACCAGGACACGATCCCCGATATGGGAATACAAAACGCCATCGGCAATCACCGAATTGCGGTGGGCATGGCGAAAACTCACCTTTTGATCCTCCCCGTGACGCCAGATTTCGGTCAATCCTTCCAGCGAGATTTCGTAGGCGGCAAGGGAAGCGCCCCGGCCGACCCCACCCTCTGAATTCAAAACCAAAACGCCATCTCCCATGATTAACTGTCCGGGGTTCTGGCCGGTCTCATGGCTCCATACCGTCTCCCCGGTGCGGGGATTCATAAGATGTACCTCCCGATTTCCCCGGCCGTCGGCGTTGTTGGTGAGCAAATAAGACTCTCCCCCGTTTTCCCAAATTCGCGGAATGGCTCCGTCGTGTAAGCGGTCCTCCTCCTGCCAAAGCAAGGAACCATCGCTCAGCGAAAGCCCGAGAACCCCACCCATCAAGTCCGGCACCACGGCGACCCCATCGACCACCACCACTCCGGCGCGTTTGGAGCCGAAAAGGTCGTCATCCAAGGAGGGAATCCGACGCTCCTCCAAGGCCTCGGCCTTGAATTCTTCGGCCCGTTCGTGCCATTCCGGAATGGTGGTTTGCCAGCGACGCTCTCCCGTCGCGACATCATAACCAAAGACATGACCGGTTACCGACACGGTAACAAAAACCCCTTCGCCTGCGGCCGGGTTGATCCCGTTATGGCTGCGTTTGTCAGAGACAAAATTGAGCGAGGCCGAAGGCTCACTGGTGCGCCAGCGTTCCTCTCCGGTTTCCAGATCCAAGGCGATGGTGTTCCAATTGGCATCAATGCGCAAATAGGTGTCCACCAATTTTTCATTTCTCTCCTCATTGCTAAAATACCGGCTATCCACCTTCGCCGGATCACTCGAAATATCACCTGTGGCTTCGGCCCAGGAAAGGATATACAAACCATCCACCATAATCCCGGCCGAGGTGTCGCCAAAGGTCGGCTCAAAACCTTCCTCCAAAACCCCCATGGCGGTCCCCGATCCGGACTTACCAATACCGGTATGGATCTTCACCTCCCAGGCCGGACGGATGTGATTGACCGTATCGGTCAACTCAACCCCCTCGGGAAGTGTCGGAGCAAAGTTGTGGGGCGCGGCACTCGGCCAGTCATTTGCCGCGAAAGCGGTCAGACCGGATAAGGATACCGCTGCCGATAGAAAAACGTTTCGCAAAACAGGTAGGTGTGGAAGTTTCATAGAAGTTTGTTGTTTGGGTTGTCAAAAGGTGATCCAAAGATTTTCGTAAGGGTAATTTTCGTAAAAAAATCTCACGAAGTAGCATCTTTGAAAAGGTGCCCGCCAAAGGGTTCCTTCTACCAGGTGAGATATCGCAGCAATGCGCTAATCCGTAAGCAGATGAGCGCATTTTCGAGAGAGGAAGAGCTTACATCACGAAGAGCGGAGGTGCCCCTTTTATCCTTATCTCCGCCATCGAATCCATTTTTGCCTATCCCGTGCCGACAGGCACTTTGGACTGCGGCAAGCCCCTTGCCGCTTTCTCCAGCCGCAGCCTGCTGCGGTGTTTCCCCAAAACCGGCTTCGTCGTCACTTGGGTGAGACTAGGGTGTTTCCGGGGTCTCCGGAGTGTTGCGCGCAGGGGCGTAAAGCCCCCGCTCGCGGTCGAAAAGGGGCGACATTTCCGTTTTCTGAAGCATTGCGCTCAGGGGCACAAGGCCCCCGTTCGCTTTTTTGCCCCAAGCGGGGACCTCGTGTCCCTGCGCGGAGTGCTTCAAGCCAGGGACATCAAACACGCCCCACCACCCGGCGCGGCCGCTTTCCCTGTCGCGCCGTAGCTTTAGCGAAGGCGGAAGCGCTGCGCGGAACTCTCCGACCATGCGTGTCTCTCTCTGTATATTCCAGCTCCGCTGGGGGCCGTCAGTGACCTCAAACCGTCACCATTCACCAACCACCGTTGGAGTCCCGATTTATCCCCCACCCTTTACCGCAACCTCACAACATCTGGATCGCGGGGTAAACCCGCTCGCTACTGGCTGTTTCCGTAGCCGAACTCGTGAGAGTTTGGATCTGTCGCCACGGCCTACGCTAAACTTTCCAAAGACTGACGTCTTCGGCTACAAAATATCGCAATCTCCACTACTCCCGTTTCCATTGAGCACAGCGAAATCACGCCGAGCAAAGCGAGGGCAACAAGCGAAGCGTAGTCGGGACTCCACTACTCCAGCCAGACCCTTCGCCCTCCTGCACTCGCTACGCGAGGCGTTATTATTTTGGGAGCCCCCCCCTTTCCGTGGGTTGACACCCACGGCTACCTTCGGTTCGCCCCTCCGGGGCTTATGGGTAAGATCCCATAGAACCATGCAAACCCCAACCCCAGGAGAGGGTTTGCCGCCCGACCAATCGTCCCGCCGGAACCATCCGAAT
>JAFIGF010000118.1 GCA_020831535.1 Opitutales bacterium
CAAAAAGTTTGGCTGCTTCCACTCGGCGCTTTAACTGTCTCTCTCGACGACCCGTAACGGTTTTTTTGGATATTCTTGCCATTTGCAGCTAAGAATATACCAAATCATTCGAATGTAAATCTATTTAGGAAATATCAGTAATTCTGGGAATGCTCGGGCGAAGCAAGAATCATCAATGTCTTCATTCGGACGGTATCTGATCCCAATATGATCTTCATCATCACTTGTATTTTCTTTAGTCCCCTCATCATATTGACCCATGGTTTCATCAAAACTAACTACGACGACAGAGCTGACCAAATCGTCCCCAAACATCGGTTCTGCCACTGCCTCGCCCGGTCTTTCAAAAGGGATAATAGAGCCCTCTTTTTCTTCCTGACATGCGTCATCTAATTCCGCATCACGGAATCTTAACGTAAATGAAAGTTTTTCATTATCAATTGCCTCATCATCTGTTCCTGATGCGAATTGAATACAAATATTGTTATCCGACTTTTCCTTCAATTAACCTTCTCTCGATATTTATTGACTCGCCGGTTCTCACGAATTGATTTACGAAACAAGCATGCCAGAAACGAGATAAACAAGAAAGGCTCGATACTCTATCGGTTTGGTCGTCAGACAGGATACCCGAAGGGCAGTCCAAAGAACCAAGCAAAGCGCTGTCCAATCCCCTCCTGCGGACTGAGGTCGTGGTCGGAGATGGGAGGCCGGAATTGCGCTGGCTTTATTCTTAAGCCAGCAGATGAAAACTATTGCCGGAGGGGGTTTATCCCCCGACTCAAGCGATAGGGAAAAGAGTTTGACGACTCAACCCGCTCTCTTTCGGGACGTAAAGTCCCTCCGACAATCCCTTTCGGGACGTAAAGCCCCTCCGACGGAACAGCTGCGCGGGGAGTTGGAGCGTGGTTTTACCTCCCTGGCTTGAAGCACTCCGCGCAGGGACACAAGTTGAGCACAGCGAAATCCCGCCGGAGGGAAACAAGCGAAGCGAATCGGGAGTCCCCGCTTGAGGTCTATAGCGAACGGGGGCTTTACGCTATCTGTTTGAAACAAAAAACAGGGGCTGGCGAACCAGCCCCTGGCGAGAGGTTTTGAGGACAGGATTCGGAGGTTTACCCGACGGACTTTTCCTCGAAGAGATGAACATCTCTTTGGGGGAAGGGGATGGTGACATTCTGACTGTCAAACTCTTCCTTAACCTTTTGCATAAACCAGAGCCGGGTGGACCACCAGTCGGCCCGCTCGGTCCAGGCATGAACGATCAAATCAACAGAGCTGTCATTCAGCTTGGTCACCGCGACCATAGGCTCCGGATCCTTGAGAAAGCGTTCCTCGCCCTCAATGATTTTGAGAATGATTTGCTTGGCCCGCTCCATATCGTCGGCATAGGAAATCCCGAAGGTTTCGTTGACCCGCCGACGGTCTTCAAACGACCGGGAGAAGTTGGTTACCAATTGTCCCCACAGGGCACTGTTGGGAATCGTAACCATCGGTCCATCCGGGCTATGGGCTTCGGTGATGAAGAGGCCAATCTCATCGATAATAAAAACTCCTGCGGAGATATTGATTACCTCACCGACTTTGAAAGGACGAAAAATCATAATCATAACTCCCGAAGCAACATTGGTCAATGTCCCCTGCAGGGCCAGACCAATCGCCAGGGCCGCACCACCGGCGGCCGTCAGAAAGAGGGTCAGGTTGACGCCAAGAAAATCAAAGGCGGCGTAGCCGGCAATCAGGAGGATCAGGATACGGACGCTCTTTACCATCAGATAGCGCAATCCGGTATCGATCTTTTCACTTCGGGCCACTCCTCGGTCCACCGCTTTGCCAAACAGCCGGGCCAAAATTAGCCCGACGACCATGACAATTAAGGCGGCTCCAATACGGGCACCCCATTCGAACAGGTACTCTTCAACTTCCATAATGTTTTTTAGGTTGGTTAGGTGTTAGAAACTTCACCAAAAGCCTTTTTACTCAGATGGCAAGGCAATGGTAAAATAAGTTCCCTGACCACTTTCGGACTGGCATTGGATAGTTCCTCCATGGGCCTCGATCAGGTTTTTCACAATGGCCAGCCCAATGCCTGTACCATTTTTCTTCCCGTGGGTCACAAATGGCTCAAAAATCTGCTCTTTCAATTCCGCCGGAATGCCAGGACCGTTATCCGCCACCGTAAACACCCATTCCTTATCCCCGGGAGAGTGTTTGATTTTCAGGGAGATGGTCGCATCGGGCTGTTTCTCCAAGGCGTCAGCGGCATTGTTTATAAGGTTTTGCAGGGACCGCACAATTTTAACCCGATCAATGGTAAGCGTCCCCTCCTCTCCCTCGGAAGTCCAACGGATTTTCTTTTTCTCTAGAACCGGTTTGTTCTCCTCGTCCATTTGGTAGAGGATATCTTCCACTGCCACCGGCTCTTTTTCGAGTGAGGGCTGCCCTTTTGAGAACTCGAGCAATTCGGTGGACATCCCCTCCATTTTTTCGATCTGCAAATCGAGATTTTTCACCATACGCTGGGTCGTTTCATCGGAATGCTGAGACCCCAGGATCTCGCCAATCAGGCGGATATGCGTAAAAGGGTTGCGGAAGTCGTGGATAATCCGCCCGGCCATTTCCCCGACCATGGACATTTTCTCGCGATGCACCACGGTCTGGCGAAAGGAGTCGTTGGTTTCGCGGAGGTTTCGGGAAACCTGCTGAAACAAAAATTGCCAGGAAGGCAGAGGAGCTTTTTCCATGAGTTGCAGAAAATTTTCTGCCGACAACTCAAACCATTCAGCATTCTCAGCCACTCTGGCGGTCGCACTGCGGGGTTGTCCGTCCAAAACCCCCAGTTCCCCGAGGAGGGATCCGGACGCACGCACGGCCAAGACCAAGGAGGATTCCTCGGCGGGAGTTTCCTTCTCCAACTGAATTTTTCCCTTGGTTATCAGGATCACAGAAGCGGAACTTTCGCCTTCAAAAAACAAGACATCGCTTTTCTCCCCCTGACACTTCTTCGCTTCGGAAAGGAATCGCTCGCAAAGAGCGTCACCCAAGGTTGCCAAAAAAGGTGATGACTTTTCAGATAAGGCCATAAATTTAAATATTGTAAAGTATTAGTTGAAAGCAATCGTATTTTCGCTTGGCGGAAAGGATTGTTGGGGATATACCGGAAGCATGGCATCTTTAACCGAAGTCGTCTGCTATTGTAACGAGCGCTTGGGATTACCCGGCTTTCCGGATTTTCCAGGATCGGAAAACGGTTTACAGGTCGAAAATGCCGGAACGGTGACCAAAGTCGGCGCCGCCGTGGATGCCGGGGAAGAGCCCATTGCCAAAGCCATCGAGGATGGGGTTGACTTCCTGATTGTCCACCACGGACTGTTCTGGGAGCCCTTGGCTCCACTAACCGGCCCGGCGTATCGAAAAATCAAAACTCTCATCGAATCGGGCTGCGCCATTTACAGTGCCCATTTGCCTTTGGACGCCCATCCCAAAATCGGCAACAATGCCCTCCTGGGCAAACTACTGGAACTCGAAAAAGAAGGGACCTTCCTCCCTTACGAGGGCGAGAACATTGCCTGGCGCGGGAAGGGTATCACCGAGCGAAGGGACCTGCTCGCCAAATTGAAAAAACTTTTTCCCGGCGGAGTGACCACCATTGAGAAGGGGCCGGAAAAACTTTCCTCCATCGCCATCCTGACCGGCAGCGGGACCAGTGTGGTTCCTCATTTACCCCAAGAGGGTATCGATACTTTGGTTACCGGTGAATTAAAACAAAACGTCTATACCTTTGCCCAGGAACACGGATTGAACCTGTATTGCTGCGGTCATTACGCCACTGAAACCCTGGGCGTTACGGCTTTGCAAAAAGAAATCTCCAAAAAATTCGATCTTCCCGGAACCTTCATCTCCACCGACTGCCCCCTATAAGCAAACCTGATCATGAAAAAAATCGCCATCGTCAACGGTCCCAATCTCAACCGCCTGGGAGTCCGCGAACCAGAAATCTACGGCAGTAAAAGTCTGGCCGATCTCGAAAACCAACTTTTGAACATGGTGGCCCCGGAAGAGGCCGAGCTGGAGTTCTTTCAGTCCAACCACGAAGGCAGTCTGATTGATTTTATCACGGGCTTCGAGGACGACAACGGGGCCGGCATTATTCTAAATCCCGGGGCCCTGACCCATACCAGTCTGGCCCTGCGCGACGCCATTGCCGGATTGTCGCTTCCGGTCGTGGAAGTCCATATTTCCAACATTTACCGACGGGAGAAAATCCGCCAGCATTCGCTGACCGCTCCCGCCTGCGTGGGGGTGATTTCCGGACTCGGATTTGCCGGTTATTCCGCCGCCCTCAATTACCTCCTCGAGCACTTGGACCAGGAGGAAAGGTAGGGCCGACCGCCCCCCTCAGGTGCGGGCCACGAAGCCCGCTTTGCGATAGACCTTGCTCAACATCCGGTAGGCTCTTTTCTGCGCCACCTCGCCCCCTTCCCGCAAGACTTGGTGGAGGTAGTCCTTGTTGGAAATCAGCTCATGGTATTTTTCCTGGATCGGTTCCAAGCGCGCAACCACCGCCTCGGCCACCGCTTTTTTGAAAGTCCCATAACCCTGGCTTCCGAATTCTTTTTCCAGATCGGCAATCGAGCGGTCGGAAACCGCACTGAAAATATTCAGGAGATTGGTAATCCCCGGCTTTTCCGGATCCGCCCGCACCTCGCTCCCGGAATCGGTAACGGCACTCATGATCTTTTTGCGCAGACGGTTGGGCGGGTCGAGGAGCAGCAGGTAATCATTCTCGTTGTCGTCCGATTTGGACATTTTGCGGGTCGGGTTTTGCAGGGACATAACCCGTGCTCCGGCTTTCGGGATAAAGGGCTCGGGGACCTTGAAGGTGTCGGAGTAGGTATGGTTAAAACGCTGCGCTAGGTTTCTCGCCATCTCCAGATGTTGTTTCTGGTCCTCCCCCACCGGGACCCGGTCGGCATTATAGAGAAGAATATCGGCGGCCATGAGAACGGGGTAAAAAAGAAGCCCCGAATTCACGCTGGCTCCGGGCTTGGCAGACTTTTCCTTAAACTGCGTCATGCGGTGCAAATCGCCCACCGGGGTGAGGCACGCGAGCAGCCAATTCAACTCGGTGTGACCAGTGATCTGCGATTGCAGGAAAATATGGGAGCGGGCCGGGTCCAACCCACACGCCAGGTATTGCGCCAAGCATTGGTAGGTCCGTTGACGCAGATCCGCCGGCTTGTAGGGAACGGTGATGGCATGCAAATCAACGATCGGAAAAAAACACTCAAAATCATCCATCATGGTGGCCCAGTTCCGAATCGCTCCGAGATAATTTCCCAAAGTAAGCTCGCCGGACGGCTTGGCTCCAGTTAAGATGACAGGCTTGGCTTTCGTTTCTGACATGTCGGAAATTTCAGCGAAGCTTTCCCTCACGGCAAGACTTTTCCCTGTCTGATAGCCGATCCACCCCTTCGACGAGAACCCGTCTCGACATAGTCGGGGAGGAACCATTTCACTCTTCCAACGTCCTCACTACCTTACCCACTTCATGGAACTTTCGCCCAAAGCCCGTCTAACTTTTCGCTGTGATTTATTTCGCGGGGCGGCTCAAGGCATTCTGGAAACCGGCTTTCAAACGATCGCCCTGATCATTCTGGTGCGCTACTTCCAGGCCAGTGCAACCGAGAAAAGCATCCTTGCCGGAGCCAATGCCTACGGCATGTTGCTGAGTCCCTTCGTGTTGCATTATATCAGCCGCTTGGGCTGGTCCCCCTCGCGTCTGGCCAGCTGGTTTTTTCTTTCTTCCGGAGCGGTTTTGCTTCTGACCCTGGTCACCACCAGTTCTCTTCTGTTTTTGCTGTCGATGATTCTGGCGGCGGTCTTGATGAACCAAACCCCTCCGCAGATGGTGCAAATTTATGCGGAGAACTATAACCGTCGGCGGCGGGGATCGATGCTTTCCAACAGCATTTTTCTCTCGGTCATCGTCGCCATGATCTACTCCGCCGCGGCGGGAAGGATTCTGGATTTTGATCTCTCCCTCTACCGCCTTCCCCTGATGGTAATGGTTGCCGCCTGTGTAGTCACCTACCTGGCCCTACGGCGCATCCCCTCGACCCCCGGCATCTTGCCGCCCCGTAAGCGCAACCCGCTGAACAACCTTTCGTTGGTCTGGTCCGACCGCACCTTCGGGGGAATGCTCCTGATTTGGATGTTCATGGGCACCGGTAATTTGATGGTTCTGCCCCTGCGGGTCGAATACATGGCCAACCCTCTTTACGGAATCAACGCTTCAAATACCCAGATCGCCCTCATGACGGTAATAATTCCCGCCGCCGGAAGGCTCCTGACGACACATTTGTGGGGCTATATTTTTGACCGCCTCAATTTTGCCATAGTCCGGACCATTTTGAATGCATTTTTCCTCGTCAGCATTTTGCTGTTCTTTTTTACCGACGAGCTTTGGGTGATGGGCATCGCCTCGGGACTCTTTGGCATTGCCGTCGGGGGCGGGGGAATCGCCTGGAACCTGTGGGTCACCAAAGTCGCCCCGGAGGAAAAAACCAGTGCCTACATGAGTATCCACGTCTTTTTTACCGGTATTCGGGGAGTTTTGGCTCCATTTCTAGGCTTTTATCTACTCACCTTTCTTTCGCCTCAGGCAGTTTCCCTGGTGGCCGCCTGCTTCATCGGCGTGTCCATCTTCAGCTTGGTTCCCTTGATTCGCAAATTTTCCCGCTGATAGTTGCCTTTGTTCTCCGAAACAGAGAACCTTTCGACCATGTCCGCTGAACCACATTACTTGCTTACCAACGATGACGGGATCGACTCGCCTTTTTTACAGGCCCTGGTCAATGCCCTGACCCCCTTTGCCAAGGTTACCTTGGTGGCCCCGGCCCACGAACAAAGTTGGATCAGCAAGGCGATTACGCGTTTCCGCGAATTGGAAGGCCGCCCGCTGCCAGACCCTTCCTGGCATCAAGGGCCCCGGGAGAATCTACGGGCTTTCACCGTGAGCGGCACCCCCGCCGATTGTGTCAATTTGGGCCTTTTCCACTTTTGTGAAACGCGCCCCGAAGCCGTTCTATCAGGAATCAATATCGGGTTTAACGCCGGGTTGCCCTTTATTTTGAGCAGCGGCACCGTTGCCGGGGCGCTGGAAGGCAGTTTACAGAGGCTCACGGCCATCGCCCTCTCTCTGGCCTTGCCTCCCGAGGCCTTTGTGGCCTTGCAGGAAAACCCTCCCCGATTGCCTGCGGAGGTAAAGGAGAATTTGCACCGAGTGACCGCCCGCATTCCCGAGTTGGTGCAGTCAGTGGTGCAGGAGAAAAACTCCGCTTTAACCGTACACAACTTCAATTTCCCAACGCCAACCCATGCCAACACGCCGGTCCGCACCACCCGGCCGGCCAGGCTTCATCTGGGAGGCCTGTTTGAGGAACATCGCCCCGGCTTTTTCCACTTCGCCTTTCCCGGCATTGACCGCAGCCAATTGGCCCCGAACTCCGATGCCGCCGCCCTACAGGAAGGAGCGATCAGTCATTCCCGCCTTTCCTTTCAGCTCGGCTGACATGCCTATCCCCAAAGGCCAAGCGCCCTGAGACTCATTCCGGAACAGCGTCTCAGGGCCCGAGAATATCGTCAAATATCTCGAGATACCCCTGGAAAAACTGGATGATTTGCCACCCAATATAAACCGCTACCAGCAAGTAAATCAGTTTCGGATACCAAAAACTCACCTGGAACAGGCGGCGGGTAGCCTCTTCACGGAATTCGACTTCCAACTTGGCCAGGCATTGGTCCAACTGTCCGGTCTCCTCCCCATTTCGATAAAAACTCACAAAATTCGCCGGCAAGGCTTTCTCTCCGGACAGCGAATCCCCCGGTCGCTCCCCCTTCTGAATCCTTTGCACCATCCGCAACGCCAAAGCCGCCAAATCGCGATCCCCGGAGGATTCCCCGGCCCCGAACCAGACCTCCTCCATGGGGGCTCCCGCCAGATAAAGGCCTCGCATCACACCGGTAAAGCGGGCCCAGGCCTGGTAGGACAAGGCCCCGGCCACGCCCGGCAATTTGCCGGCCAGCCAGCGAAAGGAAGCCAAACGCTTTTGCCAGCCCCACCAAATCACCCCAATCACTCCCCACATCACTCCCAGCGCAGGTAAAACCTGCACCAAATACCCCGGTCCCTCCTCGGCCACCACCGAAGGCAGAGGCAACAGAAACACCGCGAAGTGCAAAATAAACAGAGGGTATAAACAAGCCCCCATTACCTCCCGTGAACGCTTGGCCGCATTATCGTGCATCTCCCGCAAAAGCGGAAGCATTTCCACCAGACGACCGGAGGAAGCCGCAGCGGAAAGGACAAAACGATCCGTTCGCGGCAACCATTTCGGCGCCGAGGTGAGCAAATCGTCAAAGGGTTCCCCGGCTTCCAGACGCGCCGCCGCCTCTTCTCGCCATGCCGCCGGCACCCCGCCCGAATCGCGGAGAGCCTTGGGCAAGGCAACGCCCGCAGCCAAATAGCGCTCCAAGGCTAAATACCATTCGGCAAGGTTGTGGTGGGTCACCATGAGTAGAGAAAACAGTCTTTTGGCAAAAGAAGCAATTTTCTTCTTGCGCCTCTCACTCCCGGACCCCATTATTTCCCTTTTTTCAATTCATTATGAGCGCAGAAGAAACCAAACCAAAAGCCAAACGCAGCCTGATGGCTACCGAATTTGAGTTTAACCAACCGGAAATCCTCAAACGCTTTGTGACCGACACCGGGAAAATGCTTCCCCGCCGGATCACCCGTCTTTCCGCCAAGGAACAGCGTGCCATCACCCGGGCGATCAAACGTTCCCGGAACATGCTGATCATGCAATAAGCTCCGGCGAGAAATATCTTTTTACCAAGGCGGGTTTTTTGAACCCGCCTTTTTTGTGATGAAAACCCGTCTCCTCTCCCCGACCGATGCTCACTTGGACCTCTGCGCAGAGGCCTTGGAGCGTGGCGAGTTGGTCGCCATTCCCACCGAGACGGTTTACGGGTTAGCCGCCAATGCCTTCAACGAAGAAGCTTGCCGGAACATTTTTGCGGTCAAAGGCCGTCCCCTCGGCGACCCCTTGATCCTCCACCTCGCAGAAAATTACTCCGTAACGGAAATCGCCCGGGAAACCGATCTGTTCAATCGTTTGCGCAAAGTCTTTTGGCCCGGACCGGTGACCTTTGTTTTGGAAAAATCCCCGCGGATTGCCCCCCTCCTGACCGCCGGGCTCTCCAGCGTGGCGATTCGTTGCCCGGCCCATCCGGTGACCAAAGGCCTTCTTCGCCGTTGCCCTTTCCCCGTGGCCGCACCAAGCGCCAACCCCTTTGGCTACATCAGCCCCACCACGGCCCAGCATGTGGAAGCCAGTTTGGGCGGAAAACTTCCCTATATCCTCGACGGCGGCTCGGCGGAAGTCGGCCTGGAATCAACCATCCTCGATGTTCGTGACCCTCACAAAATCCGAATCCTGCGTTACGGTTCCATCGATCTGACCACCCTGCAAAAAACGGCGGGAGATGTCACCCTTGAACTCCCGCGCGAACGACCGCATGAAGATCCCGCAGACAACTCCCCCCGGGAGGCTCCCGGGACCTTGTGGCGACACTATAGCCCGCGCAAGCCCCTGCATTTGTTTGCCACGCGGAAACAACTTGAGGAAATCCTCCCCACTCCCAAAAAATACTCCTTCCTGTTTCACACTCGCCCCTCCGAGGATTTTTTCTCCGGGGAGACTAATGCCCAAACCACCTTTCACTGGCTCTCCGAAAACGGAGACCAGGAAGAAATGGGGCGCAACCTCTACGCCTGCTTGCGGACCCTGGATGCCTCCTCCAGCGACGAAATCTGGGCCGAGACAATCCCTCCCGGCCCGCTGAGCAAAGCCTTGAACGACCGCTTGGTCAGGGCCGCGGCAAAGTGAAACAACACCTCCGAAACCTCCCGCCCAGCTTGGACATCACGAACCCACGGAAACACCCCCGGTTGACCGGAAACCATTGCCATCAACTGATTTTTGCCGAAAATGGGAGAAATGATTTGTCAGAACACCACCATCACCGTTCCCACCAAAGGCCAGGGAACGTACGAAATCACTCCTGAGGTGGAATCATTCTTGCAAGCCAGCGGCTTACAGGAAGGGCAACTCACGGTCTTTTGCCAGCACACCAGCTGCAGCCTGGTCATCATGGAAAATGCCGACCCCTCCGCCCGAGTGGACCTCGAAGCCTTTCTGAATCGCCTTGTTCCGGAAAACCAAGGGGAATTCACCCATACCATGGAAGGGCCCGACGATATGCCAAGTCATATCAAAATGGCCCTTACCCGCACTGCGGAATGCGTTCCGGTGACCGGCGGACAAGCGGTTTTGGGCACCTGGCAGGGAATTTTTCTCTGGGAGCACCGACGCTCCGCCCACCGCCGCCGGATCGTCCTCTCAGCCGTCGGAACAGGATGAAGTCTCTTGCCCCGCACCCGCTCTTACTATTGGAAGAAAATGATGAAAACGATCGCCCGCTTTGCCAAACCAGAACCGGCCTACGTGGCCAAAGGCCTTTTAGAGGCCGCCAATATTGAGGTTTTCCTGGATGACTCCCGCTTCCCGGATCAAGGAGAGATCAGTTTGCAGGTATTGGACGAGGAGGAAGCCCGGGCGCGCCATCTTTTGGCCGAGAAACGGGATCTCCTGCAAAGCTTGAAACCGCCCGCCCCCGAGAACGCTGAGGAGGACGCACCGGAAAGCTCCCCGACACCCTGGCCCTGGCTGTTCATCCAGGGTGGCGGCTTGTTTTTGGTCGGGTATTTATTGATCGCTCTTTTGTTCATTCCTCTCGGCGGACGCTTACCGATCAATCTTTTCATCTTCGTTCTGGTCTTCTTTCTGGGCGGTCTTTCCCTCCTCGTGGCTTTCGGCAACCGGACCAAAACCTCTCCCAAAAATGATTGAGCTGGCCACCGATTGGCAGGACTACCGCTTGCTGGACACCGGAAACGGCGAAAGGCTGGAACAATGGGGGCCCTACACCCTGATCCGGCCGGACCCCATGGTGATTTGGCCACCGGCAAACCCCTCGCTCTGGTCCGGGTGGGATGGCCGCTACCACCGCAGCGCCAAAGGAGGAGGCCGCTGGGAATTTCGCAAATCCTTGCCGGAGGAATGGATCCTCACCTACCAGAACCTCCGCTTCAAAGTGCGTCCGACCAATTTCAAACACACCGGCCTGTTTCCAGAACAGGCGGCCAATTGGGCATGGACCGGAAAGCTTATCCAAAATAGAAAAGCGGCGACCGGCAAAGCCCCCGCAATGATCAACCTTTTTGGCTATACCGGTGCCGCAACCGTTGCCGCGACCGCCGCCGGAGCGGAGGTTTGCCATGTTGACGCGGCCAAGGGAATGGTCCAATGGTGCCGCGAAAACATGGCCCTCAACGGATTCCAGGATCACCCCACGCGTTATCTGGTCGAGGATTGCTTTCGCTTTGTACAGAGAGAGATCCGCCGGGGGCGTCGCTACGACGGAATTATTCTCGACCCCCCCTCCTATGGCCGGGGTAAAAAAGGCGAAATGTGGAAACTCGAAGATCAACTTTGGAGCTTCCTCCAGGAGATTCGCAAATTACTTTCGGACGATCCCCTGTTCGTTCTCCTAAACACCTACACCGCCCATCTCTCTCCGGGGGTGATGCAAAACCTCCTGGAGGATGCCACCAAGGGCCTGAAGGTGCGAATCAGCAGTGGTGAAATAGGTCTTCCGGTCGCCGGGGGAGGCCGGAAATTGCCCTGCGGTAGCTTCACTCGTATGGAAACCACAAAGCCCCATTCCCCCTAACCCAAGAGAACCCCTGATCGTCTTTACCGTTATCAACCGAACCCGACTCCTTCCCCTTTTAAAATGACTGTATTGGAATTTGCTCTCCTGGCTCCGGTTTCCCTGTTCGTGGTGATCAATCCCCTCTCCACAGTGCCGGCATTCCTTTCCATGACCAGCGATGACGGACCCGCCGATAAGATCCGAATGGCCCGGTTTGCTTGTTTTCTAGCCGCAGGGATTCTCATCCTGTTCGCCCTGACCGGGTCCTTTGTCTTGGGCTTTATGGGCATTAGTATCCCCGCCCTGCAAATTGCCGGCGGGTTGGTTCTGGTGATGATCGGCTTGGATATGCTGCGCGCACCAACCTCAGAAACCCGACTTTCCAATACCGAACAAAAACTCGCGCGGAAAATGGAGGACGTCGCCGTCACCCCCCTGGCTATTCCCCTGCTTTGTGGGCCGGGCGCGATTTCGACCGTGGTGATTCTGCAGACGCAAACCGAATCCTGGGCCCATATGGGAGTCTTACTCCTAGCCGTTCCGCTGGTCTATGCGGCCTGCTTCGGAATTCTTTTTTCCGCCGCCAAAGGATCAACCCGGCTCAACCCCATCGTGCTCCGGGTTCTTCGCCGGATCATGGGGTTGCTCTTCGTCTGTGTTGCTATTCAGTTTGGCCTCAACGGGATCGAAGGTTTTACCCAGAGCAATTTTGCAAAATAATCATCCGGAACGGGTTTGACCCGACAGTTCACAAGAATCTCATAAAGGTTTACCACCTGGAAATCACAGAACTCATGGGACAGAATTCATGCCAGAAAAATTTTTCTTCTTCGATTTTCCTCAAATTTAAAACTTAGGAGGAAATCGATTTCCTAAGTTGCCCATGGAGAACAAGTATTGAACCTCTAATTTGCGTAAAAGTTTATTCGAGAGACCCTGTGAATAACTTGTGGAGAAGTTGCACTTGAAAGGTCACAAGGAAAACGATTTTCTAAAAATTGCACTTGAGAAAAGATCCTTCTTTTCCCTCAACGACACTCCAAACGACTTCATCAAATGTGCCCAGAAATCAACCATATGATCGCATCCTTATGCGCATCAGCGATTTGCGAAATTTACCCCATCTCTATCCACATTTGACAACTCTAATTGCCGCAAATTTGCGGTAAGGTTTGCAGAGAGTCGTTTTTCCTTTCTCAATTTGCCCTTTTTCGCCTTTTCTCCCTGTGAATAAAACACTTTACGACCCTCTTCATGCCGACTCTCACCAACACTCTTGACCTCTGGAAAACCGTCAAACAAGACCTCGCCGCCTATTTTCCCGCCGATGTTTTTCAGATGTGGTTTGAACCGCTGGACTGCCTTTCGCTGACCGACGAGGAGATTGTTTTGGGAGCCCCCAACGATTTTGCCAGCATCTGGATCAAGGATAATTATCTGGATGTCCTGAAAGAGAAGATCCACACCCACACCGAAAACGGCGTCGCGATCTCTTTTACCGTTCGAGAGGAGAAAAAGGAATCCAACTCCCGCCTCTCCCAAGTGAACACCAATACTGCTCCGGCCACCAACCGAAACGGAAGTTCTTCAACGATGGCACGGAAAAGTCCGCGTTCCGACGAAAAAGCCCGTACCTCCACCTTTCTCAACCCTCGCAACACCTTTGACAGCTTTGTTATTGGCTCAGGGAACCAATTGGCCCACGCCGCGAGCCTTGCCGTCGCCCAAGCACCGGGTAAAGCCTACAACCCTCTCTTTCTCTATGGAGGCAACGGCCTGGGGAAAACGCACCTGATGCATGCCGTGGGACACCAAATGTTGCAAAACCGCCCGGACTCCAGAATTGCCTACGTTTCCTCGGAAAAGTTTACCAATGAATTTATCATGGCGATTCAGCAAAACACCCTGAGCCGTTTTCGCCGACAATACCGGGAAGCCGATATCCTGCTCATCGACGATATCCACTTTCTCAGCGGAAAAGAACGTTGTCAGGAAGAGTTCTTTCACACTTTCAACGATCTCTTCGAATCAGGAAAACAGATTTTCTTGTCCAGTGACCGGCCCGCAAATGAAATCGCCAAATTGGAAAACCGACTGATCTCCCGCTTCCAATGGGGCCTGGTGGCCGACATTCAAACGCCCGATTACGAAACCCGCCTGGCTATCCTCAAAACCAAGGCCCAGGCCCAGAGACTGAACCTTCCCGAGGAAGTCGTCGAATTTATCGCCCAACGCATCTCCCAGAACATCCGTCGATTAGAAGGCGCCCTCTTGAAACTCAGCAGCTACCATAACCTGATCGGAGGCACCTTGGATATTCCCTCCGTCGAAAGGCTCCTGCAAGATCTCCTGCAAGAGGAGGCCCAACGCCAGGTAACCATCGAAATGATTCAGAAAAAAGTCGTCGATTTCTACAAACTTCGCGTTTCGGATATGGTAAGCCGCCGCCGCCCCAACAATATCGCCTTCCCTCGGCAAATCGCTATGTACCTGAGCCGAATCTTAACCAATCAATCCCTCTCGGAAATCGGTGAAGCCTTTGGCGGCCGCGACCACGGCACCGTTCTGCATGCCTTCCGAACAATCCAGAATTACATGGAGCAGGATGAATCAACCCGCAACAATGTCGAGTATCTGAAGAAAAGTCTCGAAAAAGGCGGCAGCTAGGATCTGACGGTTTCTCTCTCCCAAGGGTTGTCATTTTGCCCAAGTCGGGCATCGTTATCGAATGATCCGAACCCGCGAAATCCAGGCCATTACCTTCGATGCAGGAGGCACCCTGCTTTTCCCCCACCCTGATGTGGGAACGATTTACGCGGAGATTCTAGCCAACCATGGAAGCCAGATTTGCCCCCGGGAATTGGACCAAGCCTTCGTTCAACATTGGCGAGAGGCCATAATTGAGCCAAAAAAAGAAATCAGCCACGCTTTTGAGAAAGCCTGGTGGCGAAAAGTTGTCGAAGCCACTTTACAGAGCATTCAAGGACCCGAACTATCCGATGAGATTTTCACCGATCTTTGGGAAAACTTTGCTCTTCCCCACCGCTGGCGTATTCGTGAAAACACCCATGAGGTTTTAGCCGAATTGCAAAAGCGGGGCTATCACCTGGGAATTCTTTCCAACTGGGATGGAAGGCTACGCCCCTTGCTCCAAAGAATAGGCCTGGACCGGTATTTTCAGGACCTCTTTATTTCTGCGGAAATTGGCTATGAAAAACCCGACCCCCAAGCCTTCCGCGTGTGCGAAAAACGCTTCGCTCTTCCCCCAAAGGCTTTTCTGCATATTGGGGATAGTCGCACGCATGACTTCAAAGCAGCCCAAAAGGCGGGCTGGCAGAGTTTGCTCCTCGCCAACAACTGTACCCAATTTCAAAATACCGAAGGCCTCACCGATTTACGTGAGTTGCTTACGATGCTGGAGGAAAAGCCTTAAGCCCCGGTTTCCGCGCAACGGGTCGGCTTAAACCTCTTCCTCTTCTACAAGGTCCTCGTCTTCTACGTCCTCCTCTTCCTCGGTTTCTTCCGGCGGAGTGGTGAACTTGAACTTGCGTTTATTCACCGGCAGAGGTGAAAGCATCGCACTGATCCGATTGCCGGCAATCCGAGGGTCACTGTCGGCAGAGGCAATATGCTCCATATCATTGATCGCCCGATTCATGGTCTCAAAACCGAGGTCCTTGTGCTGCATCTCCCGACCGCGCATGGTGAGCGTCATTTTGACTTTATTGCCCTTCCCGAGAAACTCCTCGGCATGGCGCAACTTGGTCTCATAGTCGTGCTGCTCAATCCGCAGACGAAACTTCACTTCCTTGATTTTACTGGAAGTGGTTTTGTTGTCCTTCTGCTTCTTACTCTGCTCATACAAGAACTTCCCGAAATCCAAAATCCGGGCGACCGGGGGATTGGCCTTTTGAGCCACCAGCACCAAGTCAAAACCTGCATCCTTGGCCAACTTGACCGCTTCTTCGGTCTTTTTGATCCCATACTGCTGGCCACTCGGGCCAACGACCCGAACCTCACGGGCCCGGATGCGTTCATTTTTCGGATATTTTGCGGCAACGGAGTTTCCGCGATTATAACGTTTATTATTTCTTGGAGGAGGCATTCAGATGAATAGAACGAACTTGTGACGTGGAACACCCTGACTGTAAGAGCTTTCCAGACATACGAGAATTAATGGTTAAGTTTACCTGAATCACGCAAGGAAAAAACATGCTAGTGAAAAATCCCCCGAGGGGCCTACCTTGAGGGGTAGCCATTCGGCTTTCTGAGTGATTGTCGGGTAAACGACCATGCGCTTATACAATCAAATTCCTGACAGGATTCAACCTTTTTATGTATTTACGCTCCAAAACCCGATTTGCGAAATAAGCCCGCTTCTCCGTTTAATCTTGTCGCCCTTGTCGGAAATGTCTTTTTCTGGAGAGATGAAGGAAAACCTCCGCCACCGCTCCCGCCGACTGCGGTATTCCCCCTCGGTGAGGAATTTGGTTCGCGAATGCCAGGTCACTCCCCGCGACTTGATTGCCCCGCTTTTTGTTTTTGAAGGGGAAGGGCCACCCCAACCTGTTCCGTCCCTACCCGGAGTGTCCCGATTCTCTTTGACGAATCTCATTGAAGAAACCAAGGAACTACAACAACTGGGAATTTCCGGAATTGCCCTCTTTCCGTGCCTCCCTGCAGAAGTGAAAAACCCTTTAGGGAAAGAGGCTCTCAATCCAGAGACCCTCGTTTTACGCACCGTTCGGGCAGTCAAAAAGACCGTTCCCGAAATGGCGGTTTTTACCGACATCGCCCTCGATCCCTATACCACCCATGGACATGACGGTTTGCTCAATGCCGACGGCACCGATGTGGATAATGATCGAACGGTTGAGGTTTTGCGTAAAATGGCCGTGCTTCACGCACAAGCCGGGGTCGATATGGTAGCACCCTCGGACATGATGGATGGCCGGGTCCACGCTCTTCGACAAGCCCTGGATGACTCCGGCCATGTGGAAACCGGCATTCTTGCCTACTCCGCTAAATTTGCCTCCTCCTTCTACGGACCCTTCCGCGACGCCGTGGGCAGTCGTCGGACCGGGGATGCCCCCCCCATCGACAAACAAACCTATCAAGCGGACCCCGCCAACCGCCGGGCAGCCTTGCAAGATGCCCTCCTGGATGAACAAGAGGGTGCGGATATTCTCATGGTAAAGCCCGCCGGCCCCTATCTGGATGTTCTCACCGAGCTGCGTAAAAAGACCCGACTCCCTCTCGCCGCCTATCAGGTCAGCGGCGAATATGCCATGCTCCAGGCCGCCGCCGAAAAAGGTTGGTTGGATTTAAAACCAGCCCGAAACGAATCGTTGTTGGCGATTAAACGAGCTGGCGCGGATATGATTTTAACTTACTTCGCCAAAACCTACGCTAAAGAGTACTAAACAAATGAAAACCTTTCCCAAAGACTTCATCTGGGGCGCAGCCGCAGCCAGTTATCAAATCGAAGGCGCCGCTTATGAGGATGGCAAGGGGCTTTCCATCTGGGACCGGATGTCCCATTACGATAACACCATCCACAGCAACGACACCGGCGATGTGGCCTGTGACCATTATCACCGATGGAAAGAGGACGTCGATTTGATGGCCTCCCTGAAACTGCAAGCCTACCGCCTTTCCCTCTCCTGGCCACGCATCCTTCCCGAAGGGACCGGAAAGGTCAACGAAGCCGGTCTGGATTTTTATGATAAGCTCATTGACCGTTTGTTGGCCAAAGGCATCGAACCCTGGGTGACCCTCTTTCATTGGGACTACCCCTACACTCTGTACCAGAAGGGCGGATGGTTGAATCCTCAGTCCCCGGTCTGGTTCGAGGAATACGCCACCATCGTCGCCAAACGATTGGGCGACCGCGTGAAAAACTGGATGACCCTGAACGAGCCGCAGGTCTTTTTAGGACTGGGGCACCAAATCGGCATTCATGCTCCCGGCCTGAAATTGGATTTCTCGGAAGTTCTCCTTGCCTGGCACCACACCCTCCAAGCCCATGGCCGCTCAGTCATCGCTTTGCGGGAAAACTGCCCGGACACTATCCGCATTGGGGCCGCCCCGGTTTCGGGCATCGGCATTCCCGCCAGCGAATCCGCGGAAGACATCGAGGCCGCCCGCAAATTCACCTGGACCTTCAAGGACAAAAATATTTGGAACCACTCCTGGTATGGCGATCCTGTTCTCAAGGGGCACTACCCCGAGGCCGGCTTGGAAGTGTTTGCCCAATACCTACCCCCCATGAAGGACGAAGATTTTACCATTATGAAGCAACCAGTGGATTTCTATGGCTTCAATTGTTACAATGGTACCGTGGTCCGAGCCGCCGACAACGAAGACGGCTTTACCGAATGTCCCTACCCGGTGGGCGGCAAACGCACCAGTTTCGACTGGACGGTCACCCCCGCAGCCCTCCACTGGGGGCCCCGGTTCCTGCACGAGCGCTACGGCCTCCCCTTGGTCGTTACCGAAAACGGCCTGGCCAACAATGATTGGGTCGCCACCGATGGGAAAGTCCACGACCCACAACGCATCGATTTTCTGCGCCGGCATCTTCGGTCTTTCCACCAAGCCATCGAAGACGGCATCCCCTGCCTCGGTTATTTCCAATGGTCGATTATGGACAATTTCGAATGGGCCGAAGGCTACCGCAAACGCTTCGGGCTGGTCTATATCGATTACCAGACCCAAGAGCGCATCCCCAAACAAAGTGCCCACTGGTACCGTGGAGTCATCGAGTCCCAGGGTGCCGAGGTTTTTACGGACAAGTTCTGAAAACGTTTTAGAAAAATCAAAACCGCAGGCACTTTTTCTTCCTCCGCTACGAAGAACCCTGCCCGGAGAGGCAGAATTCCAAGGCAGAAAGCAATTTTCTCCATTGCCAAGGAGACCGTCATTTTTCAAGTTAAGGAATGAGTCACGCTCCCTCCTCGCCTCCCCTTTCGCTCGACGAGCAATTTTACATGCCGGCCGATGCGTTTTTTTCACGACACGCCGACACCGCCCTGACTTTCGACGACATTTCACTGGCCACCCGGTACTCGTCGATCCTTCCGCGAAATACAAACCTGAGCACCCACCTCTCCGACCGGTTGAAACTCTCCATCCCGATCCTTTCCTCGGATATGGACACCGTTACCGAAGCGCCCATGGCCATCGCCATGGCCCTCAACGGGGGCATGGGCTTGATCCACTTCAACATGCCCAAAGAACGGCAAATCAAAATGGTCAGTCGGGTAAAACATCATATCCACGGTCTGATCCAGGATCCGATAACCGTCACCCCGGATTTGCTGATCGGGGACGTCCTCGACCTCATCGAACGCAAGAACTTTAACTTCCGCACCTTTCCCGTGGTTGACGAAAACCGGGTCCTGCTTGGGTTGCTTTCAGGCAAAGTGGTCAAGGAACGCTATCGCAATCGTACCGTAACCGAAGCCATGGCCACCCGCGAGGAACTGTTTACCCTCCGACAAAAGGAAATCGGCAACAACCCGGTGAAAGCCGCCGATAAGTTTTTCACCGAGCACATCGGCATTCACAAGCTGTTGGTGGTCGACGATAAAAATCGCCTCTGCGGACTCGTCACGCTTTCCGATATCGAAAAAATTGCCTCGGAGGCCAAAGCCCTGCGCAAACCCGCCCGCGACGACAACTTTCGTTTGGTCGTGGGGGCCGCCGTATCCCCACTGCGCAAGGACGACGGCTCGCTGGACCGCGATCAAATCGTCCAGCATATCAATGAACTAGCCGCCGAGGAAGTCGATGCCATCGCCGTCTCAACAGCCCATGGCCATACCGAAGGGGTCGGCGAAATGGTACGCCTGGTCCGGGAGAACTTTCCCGATCTCACCATCATCGCCGGCAATGTTACCAGTGGCGAGGGCGTTTCCTATCTCGCCGACTGCGGAGCCAATGCCATCAAGGTCGGCCAAGGATCCGGCTCCATCTGCACCACCCGCATCGTCGCCGGAGTCGGAATTCCTCAACTGACCGCTTGCTATGTTGCCGCCAAGGAAGCCGCCAAAAAAGGGGTCCGCATTATCTCCGATGGCGGAGCCTCCAAATCCGGCGACTTGGTCAAAGCGCTGACCCTTTCCGATGCCGTTATGTGCGGCAGCCTTCTGGCCGGTTGCAAGGAAGCTCCGGGGGAAGTTATCGAGATAGGGGGCAAACTTTACAAACAGTACCGGGGAATGGGAAGCCATGCCGCCATGGTGAAAGGCTCGGCGTCCCGTTATGGACACGAGGCCAAAGACCAAAACCGGAAAGCCGCCGCAGAGGGCATTGAGGCCCTCAAGGAAGTCTCCGGAAGTCTCGCCGGCATGCTCAATGAACTCATCGGTGGAATTCAATCGGGAATGGGGTATCTAGGCGCCCCGGATCTGCAAACCTTGCGGAAAAATGCACGCTACATTCGGGTTAGCCCCGCAGGCCAAAAAGAAGCGTCCCCACACGATGTGGTCGAAATTTCAGCCAAAACCGCCCAAACTTAAGAACGCTTTGCCAAATGTCACTAGAACCGTTTCACAGTAAAATTATCGCCGATGTCGGCATCAGTATGGGCGACGAGGGTAAAGGCCGCCTGATTTCCGAAGTCGTAAATGAACTACGCCACTCCACCGGGCGCGATAACCCTGTAGGGATCGTCATGAAAGTCAACGGGGGCTCCAATAGCGGCCATACCGCCGGAGGCTTAAAACTAAACCTCCTCCCCGCTGGTGTCGTGGAGAAAAATGTCGACTGGCTGGCCGTCGGCGCTGGCGTAGTGGCCGACCCACGCAAGTTTCTTTGGGAAATGCAACCCCTCGAAAAACGCGGTTATGATATCAAGCGCCGCTTGCTCATCGACGAACGAACCATGGTCGCCGATCCAACCCACCGCCTTCTGGATTTGGCTTGGGAAGATTACCGCCGGGAAATCCTCGGTGAGCCCCCGCGCGGCTCCACCGGACGGGGCATCACCCCCTCCTACCAGGACGAGGTCGGCCAATGGCAAATATGGTATGGAGATTTTCAGGGACCCCGCAAACTGTTTGCCCGCAAAATGGAACAACGAATCGACCGGGCTCTGCGCACCATCCAATATGTTTGCCAGGTTTCCCCGGAAAATTGGGATTCCTTTTTTCAACGTCTGACCGAAGCCGAACAACGAGCCAATCAAGCCGCCGTGGAGGAGGGCATTTTCTCCCGCGAGGAATTCGATTTTCAAAAGTTTGCCGGCACCGAACCTTTTACCCTCAACCGGGAAGCATTGATTGAAACGTACTGGCAAGCCGGACAAGCACTCAGCGGCAACATTGGGGATCTGCGGGAAGAAGTGCTTCGCACCTTGCGTGAGGAACGCTACATCATCGGCGAATTTGGACAATCCTTCTGGCTGGACAAGAGACACGGCTTCCCCCCGAATGTCACCGCCTCCCACACCTATACCCCGGAATTCTTTCAATCCGCCGGCGTACCCAATCAACCAATACACACCTTTGGCGTCGCCAAAGCCTACGACACGAAAGTCGGGACCCACATCTTTCTCACCGAAATGGAGGAAGACTGCCCCCTGACCGCCATTTTGAAAAAGATTGAATTTGGCACCTCCACCGGGCGCCAGCGAATGGTTGGCTGGTTCGATGCCGTAGAAAAAGGCGATGCCCTGCGTTACGGAGGATTCCAGGATCTGATGATCAACAAACTGGATGCCCTCAGCCAACAAGGCAAATGGCAGGGACCGCTCAAAATCTGCATCGCCTACGAGGACGAGGAAGGCCGACGCTACCACCATGTCCCCCGCCGCGATAGCCTGCGCGGGAAGCTCAGCCCGATTTACCGTGAGTTCCCCTGCTGGAAGGAAGACATCAGTACCGTACGCAATTTTGCCGATCTTCCCGGGGAAGCAAAAGACTACTTTGCCGGCATGATCCGGGCCATTGTGGAATGCGCCTACCATGACGAACCTTGGCCCCCCAAGTTGCCCAACGTTCGCTACCTTGGCGTGGGACCGGATCCCTCTCAGATCATCAAAGACCTTCCCCCGGTGACCGAAATCCTCGCCGATCACAGCACCCCCGCCTAAGACCATGTGCGGGCGCTTCACCCTGCGACTACCGGCTTCCTTCGCCTCCTTGCCGTGGTTGTCCCCGGAAGCCCTGAAAACTATGGCGCCACGTTTCAACATCGGTCCGGGGCAAGAAATCCTCTACTGGAGCAAGCCCTCCGATCCAGATCAACCGGCCCCCGCCCAAAATAATCTCTGGGGTTGGTCCTCCCCCAAAAAAGAAGCCTCCGGTTCCCTCCTCATCAATGCCCGCCTGGAAAGCCTCACCGAAAAACCAACTTTCCGCCCGGCCCTGGACAATCCCATCCTCATTCCCGCCGACGGTTATTACGAATGGGAACGTGAAGGCGGGGCCCCAAAACCCTTTTTTCATCATCTGCCCAATGATGAAATCTTCTTTCTCGCGGGCCTGGAAAAAGACGGAAAAGCCCTCGCCCTCACCACCACGGCCATAGCTCCGGCGGATCAGATACATCACCGCATGCCGGTTCTCTTGAACCCGGAGGAGGGCCGAGAATGGCTTTTCCAAACAACTCTATCCCCCCGAGCCTACCCGCCCCCGTGGCTCAGCAAGCCCTCCCTCGCCTCTAGACTCCACCTCCGCCCCGCCCACCCCAGAGTGAACAATATCCGCCACGACGCCCCCGACTGCCTTGCCCCCCCTCCTCCGGAGTACCGCCAACAAAGCCTCTTTTGACCCCAATACGAAAGAATCTGTCAACAATTTAAGAGCCTGTCCCTTAACTTACCGTCAATAAATAAAGGGGACCAATCCGCCGATAGAGAAAACGGATGTAAACATAAGCCGACAAACCCATCCCTGCCCAGAGACCGTGCCAGACACTGAGAAAAGCATAACTCCTTATTTCACCCGGAGAAAGGACCGCATGAATAATAACGAGCGCAAAAACCGCTCCATGGCTTCCCATCTTCGCCAAATAAATCCACCCAGAATCATACCAGGAATTATTCTGCCAGAGCACCCAAAGCCACAACCCATAGATTATCAATAAACTGATAAAGATTATGCTATAACCCAGGTAACGGCGTTGCTGAGGGCATTCGACAGGCATGTGCCCCAAAGGCAACCGCTAAAAATTGGTTCTGGCAATCCCTACTGAAGCCTTTTACGTCAAATTTTGTAAAGATCTTCGGTAAAACCTTGCCAAGGGCAAAAGGCGGATTTGTGCTGGATCCATGTCCGATGACCCCCACCAGCATTTGCTAGCATCCCCCCTTCCCTCCGCAAAGATTTTGAATTCTTCCGAAG
>JAFIGF010000119.1 GCA_020831535.1 Opitutales bacterium
GGGGTTTCGATCACCACCGACTACTTGCACCCGACCGACAATCCCGTCTCCAATGGGCGTATTTTTGTGCGTGGCTACACTAACATTCTGGCGATCGATTTACGGGAACCGGCTTACCCCCCGGTGGAAGTGGAGTTGGAAGGTGCCTGGGCCGGCTTTTATCGGCCGATGTCCGGCGTGTTTATTCCCAATGATAATGGGGAGTTAAACAGTGCCCGGGTACAATTTCCTCCCCGCAATGAATTGGGCGTGGTCGGTACCACGGCTCGAAGAAACGATATTTGGGGCCGCATGGACTTCGACGAGGCTCTGAAAATCGGAGAAGCCTGGGACACCGCCGCGACGGTGCATCTGGATATTTTTTCCTGGCCTGCCCGCATTGTCATGGAGGAAGCCGAAGGCGGCGAATGGCGCGGACAATGGACCCGCAGTTTTCCCGGCTGGGAGGAAACCCTGACCCGCGAAGGCTCCCTTCACGAAATCAGCGAAGGCGGGTACCCCCGCCGTGGTTGGCCCACCGGATGGCTCGAGGATCAGCCGGTCACGTTTTTCAGCGATCTGGAGGAGGGACAGGAACGCGTTTTCCTGCAAATCTTCGGCTCCCTCCCGCGTGAAGGGGGTGACTTCCAAAACATGACCCTTTGTCTCGATCACGATGGCGAAAAGGTCGTCAGCGCGGTGGCCGGCGGCTTTCGCTACAATCAATCCTACCATGAAGTCGAAGCTTCGGGATTGAACGTAACCGATGATGGCATTACCGGCACCGCCTACATCATTCTCAATGGCGATAACTGGGTGACCGACCCCGACTGGAAAAACGGTGGATCCCTGATGGGGAAATTGACTCTCGACGCTCAATTTGGCGAAGCCAACGATGAAGGCGTGTATCCGATTACCGGTGACTGGTCCCTCGAATGGGGCGTTTCCGGGGAGCTGACCGGCGAAATTCGCACCACCTCGGGCGAATAAATCTTGATAAAAACGGATGAAAAGATCAATCCCTATTACCTTAGCCACACAACCAAATTCCCCGCTTTCGCCATTCTCCCCAAATCAAGTAGCCCTTCGCTTTCCTTATCCTTTGAGGCATCTGCGAAGGAAGAAGCAAGGGTTGTGCTGTACTGCGGCCCGAACGCATTCACTACCTCAAGATGCTTTCCCGCTTAGCGGGATGCGCACTACGACAAAACGCTTCGGTCTCACCTAAATTGGACCCTTCCATTCTCTCACCAACCCAACCCCCGACGCATTATGTTAAGAAAACGACTGAAAACGCAAATGTCCAAAATGTCTTTGGCTCTTTCCGGACTTGCTTGTCTGGCCTTGGGCGCTTCGCTGCAAGCCTCTGACTGGACCTACCGCACGGCCCACAATTATGTGATCCCACAGGATGAAAATGTGGAACTAACCCCGTACGGGCATTTGGTTCGGCCACTTTGGTCCTACGAGATTCACACCGGCAATAACAGCACCAGTTCCGGGCCCTTGGTACACATTCTGCAACAGGGCTTTGACCCCACTTACGGAGAAACCGCCGCAGCCGTCGTGGTGGACGGGGCGTACATCCTCTCCTGGTCCGAGGCCACCGGCGATGTCTATGCCCGCCAGGAATCCCTCACCGACCGCTATCACGGGAGCGACTCGAGCTATGAGGCGCTCAAGGATACCTATTACCGTATTGACGCCAACTGGAATACCATCGCTCTCGACGCCGCCACCGGCGAAAAACTCTGGCAGGTGTCCCAGCCCTCCGCCTCGATCAACTTCCAGAGTAGCAAGCGGAGTCACAATGGCATCGACCCCGTAGCCGGCAATGGCATTTATGTGACCCAGACCGTTACCGGACGGGTATTCGCTTATGACGTTGCCACCGGAGAAACCCTCTGGGAAACGACTATCCCGGAATGGCACGAGAGGGCCGAAGCCTTCAAGGCCGAATCCCTCGAAAAGCGGAACCTTCCCATTGTCGATGACGGCCCCTTTGGCACCCTCCGTCCGGGTGGCACGATGGTGGCAGACAAGGTGATTATTCCCAACTTGCGGGGTGGCCTGATCGCTCTGGATTACAAAGATGGCTCCGAGTTATGGAGCATAGAGGAGTCGATCATGAATCGACAGGGCAATCCACGGCATTGGGTCCATGAGGGAAAAACCTATTTGATCACCCACGAAAATACCGGCGACCGAGCAGTTTATCTAATCGACCCCGACGATGGCTCCCTTCTCTGGACCCATGAAACCGGGCACAATCCCGGAAAGCTGATTGTCGGGGACGATTTCGTTATGCTGAATCCGGAACGTGAAGATCCCGGCCTGTTGGCCGCCTACCGTATCTCCCTGAAGGGGCTGGAGCGTTTATGGCGTTTTCCCGATGTGCGCGACGGCAAAGCCTACCAAAACCACGTCCACTTAGGGGGCAGCCGTGGACCTGAGCGCAAAGGATTGATTGAAGACGGCCGTTTGTATATCGCGCTCGGACATCCGAGCAAACGTCCTGAAACCCGACGTATCGGGACCTTTGATATCGAAACCGGGGAGGAGCTCTACCGCAGTGAGTACACGATCACCAACAGCGTTGCCGCACCGACCAGTTACGGGGATAAGATCTATTGGCAAATCACCAACACCAGCGCCGAGAACGCCGGGTTGTATATTTACCAAAAACATGAGGATGGTTCCATCGAACAGACCGGGGAAGCCCGCTATCGTCCCCTTGGTGCCATGTTGACCACGGATTATTCCTACCCGACTGATCGCCCCTTTACCCAGGGACTGACCTTTTTGCGGGGACGTACCAATATCATGGCCCTTGATTTGACCGTACCGGCCAGCGGTTCTGCGGATATCAAAATGAAGGACGCCTGGGCTGGATTTCATCGTCCGGTTGATGGAGTTTTGATTGCCAACGAAAATCGCGAGATCACCTCCGGGCGTATTGAAGTTCCCCCACGTGATGAGTTGGGAGTGGTCGGAACCTCCGCCCGCCGCACCGATATCTGGAGCCATATCGAATTTGAAGAAGGCCTCACCATCGGCGAGGCCTGGGAAACCAACGCCGAAGTTCACTTGAGTATTTTTTCCTGGGAGGCAACGATTGCTATGGAAGAAGCCAACGGAAAAGAATGGCGCGGCCAGTGGACCCGAAGCTTTGCGGGTTGGGACGAAACCCTAACCCGTGAGGGCACCCTGCACGAAATCAGCGAAGGCGGCTATTCCCGTCGCGGCTGGCCCACCGGTTGGCTCGAACATCAGCCGGTGACCTTTTTCAGTGACCTGGAAGAAGGTCAGGAGCGGGTTTTTCTACAAATCTTCGGTTCGCTGCCCCGTAAGGGAGGCGACTTCCAAAACATGACTCTCTGTTTGGACCATGATGGCGAAAAAGTCGTCAGCGCGGTAGCGGGTGGCTTTCGCTTCAACCAATCCTACCATGAAGTCGAAACCTCCGGACTCAAAGTCACCGACGAGGGGATTACCGGCACCGCCTATGTGATTCTCAATGGAGACCCTTGGCTCCGTGACCCCGACTGGAAAAACGGCGGATCCCTTCTCGGAAAACTGACCCTTGATGTGCAATTTGGTGAGGCCGATGACGAGGGCGTGTATCCAATTTCCGGCGACTGGTCCATCGAATGGGGATACGCCGCTGAGTTCTCCGGAGACATCGTCGCTACCTTATCCGAATAGGCAGCTTGTTAACGACCGCTCAAAACCTTATTGAACGACCTATGCTTAAAAAACTACTCACCTCTCAATCCGTAAAAACCTCTCTGGTTCTTGCCGGATTTGGTTCCCTCGCGTTTTCCGGGCCACTCGGCGCGGGGGATTGGAATTACCGAACCGCTTATAACTATGTTCCTCCTCTCGAGGAGGGTGTTCAACTCACCGGCCATGGCCACTTGGTTCGCCCCATTTGGTCCTATGACGGGGTGCATACCGGAGTTAACAGCTCCAGTGCCGGCACCGCCAAGCGTATGCTCGACGAAGGATTTGAGCCGACCTACGGCGAGACAAGTGCCGCCGTGGTGGTGGACGGAGTGTATATCCTCTCCTGGTCCGAGGCCACCGGTGAGGTGATCGCCCGCCCCGAATCGATTACCGATCGTTACTACCGCGGGGAGGATAACTACGAGGCCCTCAAGGATACCTATTTCCGGATCGATGCCAATTGGACCACCCTCGCTCTCGATGCTGACACCGGGAAAAAGCTCTGGAAAGTTTCCCAACCCTCCGCATCAATCAACTTCCAGAGCAGTAAACGGGGGCACAATGGATTGGATCCCGTTGCCGGGAATGGAATTTATGTGACCCTGACCATCACCGGACGGGTCTTTGCCTACGACATTGCCACTGGCGAAACAGTGTGGGAAACCAACGTGGGTGAATGGCACGAAAGGACCGAAGCTTTCAAAGCAGAGTCACTGGAGGAGCGTAATCTCCCCATCGTTGACGACGGACCCTTTGGCAATGTGCGCTCCGGGGCGGCCATGGTCGGCGAAAAAGTCATCATTCCCGACCTGCGTGGAGGCTTGATCGCGCTGAACAGTAGTGATGGTTCCGAGCTATGGCACCTCGAGGAATCCGTTATGAACAGTCAGGGCAACCCCCGACTATGGGAGCACGAGGGCAAAACCTACCTGATCACGCACACCATTCACCAACCGCACAATCGCGTGCACCTGATCGATCCTGAGGACGGATCCATTCTCTGGATCCATGAGACCGGCTATAACCCCGGCAAGTTGCTGATGGGAGAAGATGTGGTGCTCCTCAATCCCGACCGGGAGCGTCGCACCAATGCTTTGCTGGCCGCCTACCGCATTTCCCTGGACGGCCTGGAACGCCAATGGCGCTTTCCCGATGAGGATACCAACCGTGTCCCCACGGACCTGGGCGGCAGTCGATCCTGGGAGCGCAAAGGGGTCATTGCCGATGGGTTCCTGTACATGGCTATCGGGCAGCCCAACGAAGACCGCCGTACCGCATCCTTTGACCTCGCCACCGGCGAGGAACTTCACCGCGGAGATTATCGCCCGCCCAATAACAATATAGGGCAACCTTTCGTGCACGGAGATAAGCTCTACTGGCACATCTCCTCCACCGGAGCGCAAAATTCCGGACTGTATATCTATCAACGCCACGAGGACGGGACCATCAAACTGCTCGATGATTTCCGTTATCGTCCCCTCGGTGTGACCATCAACAGCGATTACCTGCATCCGACCGACTATCCGGTTTCCAATGGACGCATTTTCCTGCGGGGCTACACCAACATTCTTGCTGTTGACCTGCGGGAACCAGCCTACACTCCGGTGGAGTTTGCCATGGAAAATGCCTGGGCTGGCTTTCACCGACCGGTGCGCACAGTCTTGATTCCCAATGAGGATCGCCAAATCGAACTGGCCCGATTGGAAGTCCCCCCCCGCAATGAACTCGGGGTGGTGGGAACCACCGCGCGCCGGAATGATACCTGGAGTCGAATCGAATTATCCGAAACGCTGACCATTGGGGATGCCTGGGATACCGAGGGCATCGTCCACATGGAGATCTTTTCCTGGCCCGCCCATATTGTCATGGAGGAAGCCGAGGGGACTGAATGGAACGGGCACTGGACCCGGAACTTCCCCGGTTGGGAAGAGCCCCTGACGCGTGAAGGCAGCCTGCACGAAGTCAGTGAAGGTGGCTATTCCCGTCGTGGCTGGCCCACCGGTTGGCTCGAACATCAGCCGGTGACTTTTTTCAGTGACCTGGAAGAAGGTCAGGAGCGGGTTTTTCTGCAAATCTTCGGTTCGCTTCCCCGTGAGGGAGGGGACTTCCAAAACATGACTCTTTGTTTGGACCATGATGGCGAAAAAGTGGTCAGTGGAGTAGCAGGCGGATTCCGCTTCAATCAATCCTACCATGAAGTCGAAGCCTCCGGCCTAACGGTGACCGACGAAGGCATTACCGGCACCGCCTATATTGTGCTTAATGGTGACCCCTGGGTGCCCGATGCGGACTGGAAAAACGGGGGTTCCCTTCTCGGGAAACTGACCCTCGACGCCAAGTTCGGCGAAGCCAATGACGAAGGCGTCTATCCGATCACCGGTGATTGGTCCATTGACTGGGGTGTATCCGGTGAACTCAGCGGTGATATTCGGGCAACTTTGCCTGAGTAGGATTTCCGGTCACCGGCCCATCGAAATCTTATAAAAAGCCAAAATAAAGCCTCCGTGCTTTCAGCTTGCTCTGCGGTGCAATAACCAAACCGCAGGGGCCGCTGAGGTTGCGGAGGTTTGTTAGTCAGAGGTCTTTTGGATACGACTTTCAATGATCCCTTCGCCGATGGCGTAGCGGGTGAGGGTAGCGGTGTCGTGAATATTGAGTTTCCGCATGAGACTGCTCCGGTGCTTCTCCACGGTTTTTATGCTTATAGCCAGTTCGAAGGCGGTTTCTTTGTTGGCTTTGCCTTCCGCGATTAACTGCAGGACCTCGGATTCACGTATGCTCAGAGGTGAACGTTTTTTCGGGATGCCTCCTGAACGAAGGTCGTACTGGGCATCACGGTATCGTTGGAGGATGGCCTTGCTGAAATATCGCCGTCCCGCATGAATTTCTCTGATGGCCTTGGTCAGGGCGCTCCCCGCAGCCTGCTTTAGGGCAAATCCCGAGGCCCCGGATTCGATGGCCTCTTCCACGTAAGCATCGTCTCCGTGGGCGGACAGCATGAGGACATGGATCTGCGGGTTTGCTTTGTGGATTTGCCGACAAGCCATCATGCCGTTGAGGAGGGGCAGGGCGATGTCCATAACGACCACATTGGGCTGTAATTCCGCGACTTTTTTAATTGCTTCCCGGCCGTTGTTGACTTCGCTGATAACAAAGAAATCGCTTTCCGTTTCAAGGAGATTGCGGATTCCTTCACGGACGAGGAGGTGATCTTCCGCCAGAAGAATAGAGATTTTTTTCATAGTGTGGATGGCGGAACAGGCAAGGAGGAAATGCCAATACCGGTAATAGGAAAAGAAGTCTTTGCCTTGTTTTTTAGGTTCTTTGTTTCGCCACCCGTATTCTTCGATATTTTCAACTTTTTTGCGTCCCCTTTCAATTTGATCACGGTATTTCACATTGGTCGATTCACCCTGCAAAACTACAATTACTTTAGTAAGAAGAGACATTTCTTGCAAGGATATAAAAATAGGGTAAACCCCTACCTTTACGAGAGGTTAATTTCTATCAAAAGAGTTTCTCCTTGCTTGGAATTTACTCGTTTCGGGGATATTCGGTATGCCGTTCAATAAATTCACTCACCGCGAACACCCCTACATTATTTACCGATTTTACCTAATTAAAACCCTGGATTGAAGGGTAGAACCCTATCTTCGCTCTTATTTCCCTTTGATAGACTGTTCTAAATCACCTGAACGTACAGTTCGGTTACAATTCTGCCCATACCGCCTAATAACACTCTACCATCCTTCTCATGATTCTTCCTCAAGCGATCCCGATTCCTCATGAGCCTATCCTCTCAAAGGCACCTCGGCATGGTGCTTCTTCGGATACGCCCCTTCCTCTTAAAAAGCAGTCTTCCCTCGTTATCGTCGAAGATGATTCCGCTCTACGTGAACTTTTGGCGTTACAGCTTTGCGGAGAGGGCTACAACGTTCGCAGTGCGGAAAATGGTGAAGCTGGTTGGAGCAGTCTCTCCTCTGCGCCTTTCGATTTGCTCATCACTGACTTTGAGATGCCCAAACTCAGCGGCCTCGACTTGCTCCAACGAATGCGCACCTCGTCCTTTCAACAGCCAGTTATCCTCATGTCGGGGAATTTGCCCCGGGCGAAGGCGGACCGCGAAAAATGGCTTTTCCCAGGGACTGCCATGGCCAAACCCTTTAAATTGCCGGATCTTGTTGCGGCCATTCAGGCTCTTCTCACACCAATGGATGGTATGGAAACACCCCATACCCTGAATTCTCATGATCCGGTAGAGTGAATGAATGATGAATAAATACCTTTCCCTTTTACTGTCTGGCTCTTTTGCCCTCACTACGACCTTTTTGGTCGGTTGCAACCCTTGGGACCAATCCTCTTCCGATTCCGAATCCACGGTTTCCGAGCAAATGGATGAAGTTCAGGCCGAAGCCCGGGACGCCACCTCCAGAATCAAGACTTTTACGTATGCGGAGAAAGAAGCCTTTGTCGAAAACTTCGAACAACGATTGAAAGAGCTCAATCAGAATATCGATGAGCTTTCGGCCAAAGTCGATCAATCCAGTCTCGCTGTCCAGGAGGAGGCCAAACCCCTTCTCGCCGAGTTGCGGGGCCAGGTTGCTGTCCTCGAAAATGAATTGGCTAAGGTGAAAGACGCGAACGAATCTACTTGGGAAAGTGTCAAGCGTGGGACCAATCAAGCCTACGAGGACCTTAAAACCAGCCTGCGCAACGCCCGCGATTGGGTAAGCGAAAAGATCGCCCCCTGACCGAAGCTTTAGGGCAAAAATTTATCTGTCACCACAACCGTTAACAATACTTATTATGAATACGAATCAAATTATCTCTCTCGCAATACTGATCGGCGGCGTCGTGCTGTTGATTTTTGGTCTTTCGGCAATGGACTCATTCGGATCGGATGTGTCCCGGGTCTTCACCGGAACGCCGACCGATAAATCCATGTGGATGTTTATTTCCGGACTTGTGCTCGCGATTGTTGGCCTGGGGGGAATCGGTTTTCTTCGTGATAAGAATAGCCCTGGCCAAAACCGGACCTGAAAGGGCGACCTGATTTTTTGGGTGTAATGTGGCCTTGGGGATTAGGTCGCTCTTTCAGGACTAGCGGGTCTTGTTTATCCATAAGCCCAGGGCGTTGCCCTGGGTTTTCCTATGCACCCCTTCGGTGTTTTGTTCGTAGTGAAGCGGCGTGGTGCGTTTCTGGGAGGGCGAGGGTCTCTCCGAGCTCGAATGGTCGGGGTGAGGCGCGGCTTCTTGGCGGAGGCTCATCGACCAGGCGGGTGCCGTTTGGGAACGATTGGCCGGTTGCCGCGCGAAAGCGCAGAGGGACCTTCGCCCTCCGGGCGGGGGGGGTGCGCTTTTGGGAGGGCGAGGGTCTCTCCGAGCTCGGTTGGTCGGGGTGGGGCGCGGCTTCTTGGCGGGCGCTCATAGACCAGGCGGGTGCCGTTTGGGAACGATTGACCGGTTGTCGCGCGAAAGCTCACCGATTCGGCGGCGGTGCTCGTGTCCGACGACAGCGGCATCGACGCCAACATGGAGCGAATGATGAAAGCCATGGGGCAGGTCGTTCCCGTCGCTCCGCGCATCCTCGAACTCAATCCATCCCACCCGGTTTTGAC
>JAFIGF010000120.1 GCA_020831535.1 Opitutales bacterium
ATCACTCGAAAAGTGGCGGTGGGGCCGTCCTGGGACCAAACCCTAGTTAAGGCTTCCCGTGGGAAACGCCGCAGCAGGCTGCGGCTGGAGAAAGCGGCAAGGGGCTTGCCGCAGTCCAAAGTGCCTACGGCACGAGAGATGACTGAGAAGACGGGTTCCATCCCGACCGCTCTTTGATCACTTTCGGGAGCCGCTTTGCTTTAGCTGCCCTTTGGCGCGGGGACCGGCCAAGCGTTCCCAGTACGCGTTCGCCCGATGGAAATACGACCGCGCTAGCGTGCTATTGGGCTTTGGGGAGGGTATTTGTTGGTTCGAACTTAGTGAGATTTTAATTTAAAAAACTTGCAAACCCAATCAAACCATGGCAGGTTGATTTCGTTCATTTTGAACATATTAATACCTAACCCCCAAAAATACCATGAAATATCAAAGCAAAAAGGGTTTTACCCTCGTTGAAATTATGATTGTCGTGGTGATCATCGGTCTTCTGGCCGCGATCGCCATCCCCGCGTTCCAACGCGTACGTCAAACCTCCCGTGAAAATGCCATTACCAACAACCTTCGGATTATCGGTGGTGCCGCCAACCAGTATTTCTTGAACGAAGGGGTGGATCAGACTGAAGCCCTTCATTTGGTCGGATCTGGCAAATACATTGAAGTTGTTAACCAGGTGGCCGGAGAAGCTTATGGAAATGATTCAGGCTCTCGGACTAATTTTGATGGTACTACTCCTTGGACTTTCTCTGGTAGTTCCGTAAGGGGTGAGTTCGGAGAACCACAAGATGGTTTGTTCTCCGGCGCTGCCGGTCAGGCGAATAACTTTCCCATTCGTGAAACTCGTTCCTGGATTGGCGCGATCAATGTGGCCGGTCGCGGAGATGCCGAAGCGTTGAAATACACCTTTTAAACCAGAGATCTTTGATTCTTCGCAAGCCCCGCCTTTCACCAGGCGGGGTTTTTTGTTTATCTGGCGGATTTACTTATTCTTGCTTTTTTCATATGAGTAGTTTAACTTCAGAAGATTCTTATATGACCCCTTCTCCGAATAGATGCGGCCCGCTTTTGCCACACCGCCAACAGGCCTTTACCCTGGTCGAAATTATCATCGCGATGGCGTTGTTTGTGCTGGTGTTTCTCGGGCTTTTCCAAGGGGTTGTCCAAACACGGAAGCTCTCCCAGTCCATCTATTTGCAAACCACGGCGGAGATGGTGGCAAATAGTTTTATGGCCCAGTGGTGGACTATTGATTCGGTTTCTTTGCAGGAGGTCATTGATACTAATGACGAGACCTTGAGATTCCTTGATCTTGATGGAAGTGATTTGGAATTAGAGGTTAATGAAGCCGATTTCCAAGGGCCAGTACTGGTTCCGGTGGAACTCCATCCTGATGGTGAGACCCGCAGGCATATGGAATTATGGCTGCGGCTTAGCGTTGCGACCCCTTTAGGTTCCGCCAACCATTATCAAAAGACCTTGGAGTATCGATGGTACTCCCCCTATACCTCCGATATGCGCGAGGGGCGTATACAACACATTCGCAGTATTGCCAGTGAGGATTGAAAATGATGAAGACCGATTCTAACGCTTGCCCACCTTCCCGGATTCGTTCTTGCCGGACTCCAGGCTTCACTTTGGTCGAGGTGTTGATGGCGATGGGCATTTCCAGCATGTTTTTGTTTGGTTTTTTTCAGGCAACCATTCTCTTGCAAAGAATGGCTCACGAAAGTCAGGTTCGCATGGAAATGTCGGAGGGGTTTCGTTCCTTCAGTCAAAATCTGGATCGGGATGTTCGATCCGCGCGCCAAATGCTCTTGTACGACTCTTTTCCGATAGAGGAGAGTGACCTCGAAACCTCCGAGCGCCTTGGCGATGGAGAAAGGGGCAATTTGTTGATTCTGGTGTATGGGCATTTTGAACCTTCCTCGGCGTCCTCCGGGGTGCAGAGATTTTTTCTGACCCGCTTGAAGGCCTATGCTCATCTCCCGGACAGTGACCATTTCGGACCAATCCTAAGTTACGAAAAAGTTTTTTCCACCGCCTCCAGTTTTATTGATTTACCGGATCCGGATGATTCCGGGTTTGACCCGAATGATCCAGCCTACACTCCCATTGAGAATCAGGCTGAGTTGAATGAGGTCATTTGGGAGATGTTGGATGATGCGGCGATTGATTCCGAGTTGCTCCTGGACAAGGTGACGGGGAAAGATGGTGAGGGTTTTTTCCATTCCTTCCGGGAAAATGCTGTGGTTTTAAACGGGCTTATTTTTCTCGGTAAAAATCAGGACATCATAGTTCCCACTTTAAATTATACCATCAAAAGAGGAGGTTGAATGAATCCCATGCAAAATTGTGAATCCCTATCTGTGACTTCAAAAAATCCTTCGCGAAGAGGGGCGGTAATGCTAAATGTTTTGATTTTCGGAGTGGTTCTTTCGACCGTAGTGGCCTCTTTGTTTCGCCTGTCAACCGCCGAGAGCCGGTATGCGCAAATGTCCAATTACCGGCAGAATGTCATTTTCGACAATCGCAGTTTGCTCAATCATGGCATGGAACAAATCTCTGCCCAGTTGGTAGCAAACCCTGATATCAGTGATTTCCACCTGGAGTCCCAAAACCGAGTGCCCTTAACCATTTCAAGTGCATTTAAAGACCTTTACGAAAAGACGAATTCGAAAGAATTTCTTTTCAGCAATTCGTACAGCCCGTCAGACTTTTGGAATAATCCGGAAAATTATGTTAGTGGGGTCACTGGTTTTCTGCGGGACAAGGAGCCGATGACGGTTGAAATTTCCCCGGATAGTTTGTTGCCGAGTATTCTTGGACGTTTTGAAGCCGAATTGTGGGAATTTGTGGTTTTTGGCAAAGCCACGCAACGCCATGATCGCTACGGCGAGCGCAGTCATTACAACCGCCAAAGTCTTCAGGTAATTGACCGGCCGCTGTACAGCTATGCCATGTTCTATGAGGGGGATTTGGAGTTGTTTCCAGGGGCTACCATGGAGGTGCATGGTCCGATCCACTCGAATGAATCCATATACCTTGGCTCCAACTCCTCTCTTCAGATGCATCAAGCGGTATCCGCCGCCCGGGATTTTTTTTCCTGGCGGAAAGACAATCCGGACACTTTTCCGGGTGGTGACGTGTTTCTTCGGGATTTAGCGGAGGAGGGAAGTGATCCGTCGGATTATTTGGAAAATATCAGGGATGGCGACGGTTGGAGTGGGGTGTTGGACAGTGACACCAACAACTTTCGCAATTTGGCCCTGGAGACTTTGAATGGCGGGCTGCGAACCCGGGAGCACGGGGTGAGAAGGCTTGATTTCCCGGGGTTTGCGCAATTGCAAAACCTTTTTCCAGGGGCCAGCAATCACAACCACTTTCTGATTCAGCCCGTCAGTCCTTCTCAGTCCTTTGACTATCACGATTTGAATTCCTCGCAAAAAGCCATTCTCAGCATTGTCGAGCGGGAAAAATGGGCGTATCAAGCCGATATGGTGTTTCGTCTTCGCTGGGGAGATCTTGATCCGGATGATTTTCATCCTGGAGATGATAGCACCTGGCCGCATCTTGATCTGCTCCGCTATGTTCGCCAAGGGGACGGGATTTATTTCTTTGATTCGGACAATTACACGGATGATCCCTACGATGGGTATTTTTCCGAGGGGCAGCCCATTTACAAGATACTTTGGTCAAGCGATGGGGATAATGTTGTTGGGTTTGATTTGGAAGCCGAGGGAATTGTGGAAAGACAGCCTTATAGCGATGTTGGAGGTCTCTATGATTGGCGGCAAGGCGGGGGAAGTTCATCCAGCGCAGACGGGCAGATCAACCTCGTTCGCTTTGATATGGGCAAATTCCGGGAATGGTTGGAGGACGAATTTTATGATTTTCTGAATGGCGACTTGGGTGATATTGCGGATTTTGAAGATACGGAAGCAGGGGACGTCTCTTTTGGGAATCGCATCGAGACAGTTTATTTCGAAATTTTTGGCCCCGAACCTCCGGAGTCCGACGATGGTTTCCAATTGGCCCCGGCCGCTCCGGCGCTTTGGGCGCTGCAAATACATAATGGGCGAACCTGTCCCTCGGGCCAATTTGGGTCGTCCAGTAATTTTAATAGCAATTTGCCCATCGGGATGACCTTTGCCACCAACGCCTCCATGTATGTGAAGGAGCATTTTAATTCACCTCTTTTAAGCGGCAATTCGCGCGATCCGGACAACGCCAATTTTGGTTCCTTTGGAGAGGAAATGCCGATTGCCTTGGTCGCGGATGCCATTTCCTTGCTCAGCGGAAATTTTGATAACGTTGATAACCGCAATTCCAACTTGAGTTCTGCGGTCAGGCGAGCGGTTGATACCACGGTCTCGGCGGCTTTGGTTACGGGAAACGTCCCGACTCCCGGGGTGGGCGGTCAGTATTCCGGGGGGGTGGAAAATTTCCCCCGGCTTTTGGAAGATTGGAGCGGGCGTACGCTGACCATTCGCGGGGCTTTGATCAACCTTTTCGAAAGTGAATCCCACACTGCCCCGATGGGCAGTTCCAATGTGTACAATCCTCCTTCCCGGAATTGGGGATTTCATTCAAGGTTTCCGGAAACGCCTCCCCGTCCTACGCCGGTGTTCCGGACCCTGCGGCGCATTGCGTTCCAGGAGTTGACGGGCGATGAGTTTTATGAACAATTAAAGGAGGTTCGTTCCGGGAATAGGGATATATGAAATTGGTTTTTCTTTCGGATATTCACAGCAACATGAAGGCCCTCGAGGCGGTCTTGGGAGCGGAGGCGGATGCCGACGCGATCTATTGTGCGGGGGATTTGGTGGATGTGGGGTTTTGCCCCAAGGAAGTGGTCACACTGATCCGGGAACGACAGATTCCCTGTGTGCAGGGGAATCATGATCGGAAAATTATCAAAAAATTCCGGGAGGGGCTGGATCCGGAAAAACCCCCCGAGAATTGGGTGGAGCTGAATGCCCAGTTGTTGGAGGAAGAGGATATTTGCTATTTGGAAAACCTTCCCGAACGGATCACCTTCTCCCACGATGGCATTTCCTGGATGATGACTCACATGTACCAAGGCTACGAGGTCATTACCTCGGATTATGTCTTCGATGAATTCTGGGGCGAGAGTCCGGTGGATGAGCAAAGTCCCATTCGCGCGATGGTTATGGGGCATACCCACTGGCAGGGCCAAATGTGGGTAGGCAATGACGCCTTTTGGCTCAATCCAGGCAGCGTTGGGTACAATCGTCCGGTGGATCCCTCCATCGCCACCCGCTATGCGACCGTTATCGATGGCAAGGTGAAGTTTCATCAACTCGAACACCCTCATTGCCAACACCGCAAAGCCAAGCAGCAGGAGTTTAGGGACCGGTTTGGCGTGAAGTAGATAAGGGGAGTGGTGGAGAGGGAGACCTGTGGTAGGGCTTGCGCTTGCGCAACGCCGTCGCGGGGAGGACGTTGGAACGTTGTGATGAGGAACGCCTTTTCCGATGGTCGGCGGAAACCTTTGGCCGGAGAGCGGGTCTTCAGGAGCGGCGCTTCGCAAGCGAAGGCCCTACCGAAATACCGGTGAGACGGTGGGCTCTTGTCGGAGGGAGTTTACCTCCCGAACGAATCGGCTGGAAATTCACGAACATCCGATGATTTTCTCCGACGTTGTAAACGTTTCCCAAAGCGCTAGGTCCTCCCCGCCACGGGTCGGGGCATAAAGCCCCTCCGACGTAAACAGCCATCCACAGACACACGTCTTCGGCTACGGGGTTTAGGGTAGCCGAACTCGTCGGAGTTTGGATCGTGTCCCCTACCAAGGCCGGAAATTCCGTAGCCGCGGATTTTAGCCGCGGTTTGATCGGGCCCGGGGTTTGCCAAGCAGCCGGTGCCGACTTCGGTGCTTTTTTATACCTAGGCATCCGCAGCGCAGGCGCATTAGATTGCGTAAGCGGACAAAATCCTTTCGGGGTGGGCTTTTCGCTTGTGGTTATGGGGCTTTATTGCGAATGTTTTGCCATGAGTGATGTGAATTTTCTGCACTGGAAGCCGCAAGCAACGCATTTGTCCCGTAAATTGCCGGTTACCGTTTTGAGTGGTTTTCTTGGGGCGGGAAAAACGACGCTGCTGAACAATCTTTTGCGGGAGCCTTGCGGAAAGAAAATTGCGGTCATTGTGAATGACTTGGGCGAAGTGAATATTGACGCTTCGTTGATTCGTGAAGGAGCGAAGGAGGTGGAGGATGAGGCCTTGGACGGAATGATGGAATTGACTGAAGGCTGCATTTGTTGCTCTATCCGGACGGATTTGGCGGATGCCCTGGTGGCCATTTTGGAAAACTATTCGCCCGATCATCTGGTCATTGAGGCAACAGGTGCGGCCGAACCTCTCTCTATCGCCGAGACCCTATACGCGACCAATGCGGAGGGGTTTTCGTTGCAAGATGTGAGTTTTATTAACAATTTGGTAACGGTGATAGATGCCGGGTTTATGGCCACCGAATGGCAAGCGATTCCCAAAGGTAAAACGATTCGCCGCCGCCGGGTCCTTCAATCCGATCCTCGGCGGCCCTTGATTGAGCTTTTGATCGAACAGGCGGAGTGCGCGGATTTGATTGTCCTCAACAAAACCGACTTATTGGAGACCGATGAGGTAAGTCGGCTTCGGCAAATGTTGGTGGATCTGAACCCTCATGCCGAGATTGAAACCACCAGGGAAGCGAAGGTTGCCCCGGAAACAATTTTGGAGCGAACCCGTTTCGAGGAGGAAAAAACGGTTGGCGGAGCCCGTTGGCGGCAAATTCTGACCAAGCACATGGAAAAAGGTTCTCCGGATACACCGGAAGAGGCCTCTTCGGATGGGAAAGACCATTCAGCTTGCGATCATGCACACGGCCATTGTGAACATGAGCACCATCATCATGACCATGAAGGTCATCGCCACGATCATGAGCACGACCATGGGCATGAGCATCACCACCAAAGCTTTGGCTTGGAATCCTTTTTATTTACGGCGAGGCGCCCCTTTCGGGAGAAGGCTTTGATGAAAACGATCCGCTCCTCCTTTCCAGGTTTGGTGCGCGCCAAAGGGTTTTATTGGACGAAGGAAAATCCTGATCGGGTGGGTATGCTTTCGCTGGCGGGGAATGTTTTACGGGCTGATTATGTCGGTACCTGGTGGAAATCAATGATAGAGGAAGGTGAGGCCCGGGAGGAGGAAATGCCTCCGGTGGTCCGCAAGGTCTGGGATGAAAAAACCGGGGATTGCCGCCAGGAATTGGTTTTTATCGGGATCGACCTACCGGAGGCAGAGATACGGGAAAAGCTGGAAAAAGCCTTGGTGGGGTAGTGGGGAAGAAACACTATAAGGGCGAGGGTCTTTCCGAGCTTCGGGAAGGATTGTTGATTGTTGGTCGGAGACCCCCGCTCAGGGGGATTAAAACAGTGGAGCATTTTTGATGGGAGCAGCCGGGTGTCCGCCTTCGCTGAAGCTATGGCGTGATCTCCGCTGCGCTACGAGTGGTACGGAGCTCTGCTGTAAGGTCTTCTGATGGTGTGAGAGGGATACTTTTTTTATTTGATTTGGGAACTCTTTGTTGGGAATATTTTCTCAATTGTAACTTTACCTCATTGCCTATTTATGTGTCTTTTTAAGAAGAGTTTATACTTGTTTTTCGTGTTTGGCCTGTGTACATCGCCTTTGGTGATTCTGGGCAATATTTACACACCGAACCCGGCCACGCCGATTCATGGAGACATGCGGCTTTCACAGGAGGGTCCGTTGGAGCTCCGTCTGGTAGCCCCCCGGAACGGGTTTGCCACGGCTCCGATAGTGGTGCGGGGTGAATCGCGGGAAATCACCGCTAGACTTTCCTCCTTGAGTGCCGAGCGCGGCAATGCGTCTTTAGGTAGAGAATCTATCGATATTCATTACGGAATCGACGCCTTCCATCCCAATCCTCGGAGAGATGATGACTGGCAGGTGATTTGGGTTTCGGTGCAGGTTCCTGCGGATGCGATGCCGGGAGTTTATCGGGGAGAGGTTCAGGGGCTGCGGCAGTCGGTTCCGATCAAGTTGGAAGTGGGGGAGTGGCTGGCTCCGCGCCCTTCGGATCATCGGATACTTTCGGGATTTATCCAGTCCCCGGAGACGGTAGCCTTGCATTACGGGGTGACGATGTGGTCGGACGATCACTTTGAGTATCTGGAAAAGCACCTCGAGTTGATGGGACAACTTGGGAATGATACTTTGTTCTTGCCGATGGTGGCCAGAACGCATTTGACGCATGACTATCCGTTGCTGCGCTTTACCACCAGTGGGGGGAGTTTTCGGCCGGAATTGAGCGTGGTGGAACGATATTTGGAATTGTGGAACCGTCATGTGGGGCCCCCGCGTTATGTGATCATGTACATGTTGCGGAATCCTGGGGACTTTACTGATACGGTGCATGTGTCGCATGTCAGCAGTTCAAATTCGAGCGGGGGTAGTGTACGCGAAGCGCCCAACTTCGGTGAGAGAGGGTCGGTGGAGATGTGGCGTCCGGCAGTGGAGGGAATCCAACGGAGAATGAATCAGCTTGGCTGGGACCGCTCCGAAGCAGTCTTTGGCGTGATTCATGATGGGCGGGATTTCACGCCAGGCTTTCGTGACTTTTTTTCGGCCATTGGACCGGAGGTGGCTTGGTCAACTTTTACCCATGCCCGCGGCGATCCAAATATTCCCTGGGACGAAACCCATGTGATTGACGGGATTCGCTTTTCGCACATGGAGTGGCCCTATGACCCAAGCGTAGGAAACAATATTTTTGATGGAGAGGCGAACTGGAATCGGAAAGTGGGTTATGCGACCACGCATCGACATCATTTTCAGAGAATGGATACGGGTGATGTTGGTATTTACCGTCATTTTGCGTCCCGTCCGACGGTGACTTCCGGGCAAGATCGGGCCTACGGTGGTTTCGGGCGCATTGGTTTTGATTATTGGTCGGTAGATCTGGGTCGCCGGGAACGCCCCATCATTGGCATGCATGATCGCAACAATAACCTCTACCGAAATAATCCCCGTTCGATTGTCGAACCAAGCGAAGATGGCCCGCTGAAAACCCATGCCTTTGTCATGGCTCGGGAGGGACTGGCGGAGGCGGAGGCTTATGCGGTTCTCTATGATGCCGTGCAGAAAGGGAAAGTCCGCGGCAGTTTGAAAAGCGAAGCCGAGGAAGTGGGGGAGCGTTTCCGGGCCATTGTAGGTCGTCTGGCCGACAATCGCGAAACCGCTCTTTTGCACACCACTGAATGGCAGGATGTTTTGGTTGATCTGTTGGACGTGGCGGCCCGTGTAGCCGAGGAAAGCGGACAGGTCGCCGAACTTCCTGATATAGGGAGCGGCCCCGCTCTTTTCCGGGAGGACCGGGCGCGCGATTGGAGCAGTGAGGACGGTCGGACCATCACCGCGCAATTTCTGGAGTACGATGGCCGTCAGGTGACGATGCTTTTGGAGGGCAACCGAGAGGTGGCCGTGCACTTGGACCGACTTACTCAGGAAGACCAGGATTGGGTGCGGGAAGAAACCGGGTACCGTATTTGGCGAAACGCCGAGGGACGGGAAATTGAAGCCCGCATGGTCGCCGGTACCTCTGACGACGTAACCATCGTCATGCCTGATGGCCGGGAATTTCAGATCCCCCTGAATGCCCTCAGCCAGGCCGATCAGGATTTTGTGCGAAGTGAGGTGAATTGAAATCAATTTCCGGGAACTGGGGAAGAGAAAACTCTGGATATTCTTGTCGAATCATTTCCCACGCATTCTGCACGTTTTGGTGTAAGTTTTGAAGTGAAGAAACCAAGGCAGAGTACTCCATCTCGGGATTATTCTCGATTTTCTCGGCGAAAATGGCGGCCCGGGTAAAACTCAAGGTATGCAGACTGCCTTTTAAGCGGTGGGCTAGATTTTTCCTTTCACGGGGCGAAGATGAAATGGTAAGAGTCTTAATATCTCTGGGCAATTCCATGGCAAAATTAAGATAAATATCACGGAACCGACTGGTGTTGTTTTGTGTACGAGCGATTTTCAAGAGCTTGTCGAAACGATCTCTGATCCATAGGTCCGATTCGGATGAATGGCAGCTCAGTTTCTCCTCCGCAACCTTGGACGTTTTTAAAATGTCGTGTAATTCATCTGAGTTTATGGGTTTGGTCAAAAAGAAATCGAAACCGGCTTGTTGGCATTTCTCCCGCGTCGCTTGGGAATAATCAGCGGTGCAGGCGACCAATATGACCGGTAAGGACAACTCCTTCGATAATCCTCTTATTTCCCGGGCTGCGGCAAAACCGTCTTTTTTCGGCATTTTCAAATCGATAAGAACAAACCGGGTAGGGTTCTTTTTCCACTTATAAACAAGTTCTTCCCCATCCATGGCAAAGACTCCAGAACAACCAAGTTCTTGAAGTTGAAATCCCAGGATTTCGGAATTAGCCGGGTAATCTTCGGCAATTAGGACGGCTTCGGGAGTTTGGTTGAGATCTTCGGTTTGGAGTGGTTGGGAGGGTGGTTTAGGTTCTTCCTTAAGTAGAGACGGGCTGAGAACGGATACCAGATTCGCCCTGGTGAGGGGGTAGAGAAGAACTTTATCATAACAGGATGGGGGTGGATCCTGGGAATAGTGCGTTCCGAGAAAAAGTGGCTGAGGGCAGGGGAAAGACCATTCTTTTTTCCAATGTTCTATTTGGGCTTGCCGCTTTTTAGAAAGGGGATGAGGCACAAAGATATAGATAGGTTTTTCTGGTGGAAAATCGGGAATGGCCTTGGCGGCTGAAGGGAGATCCGAATAAGGGCGGGTAATGACGTTGGTTCCCTGGAGCAGTGAGCTTACATCCCGGAATTGCTCCTCATTGTTGGCTAAAATGAGTAAAATACAGTCCAGGGGCTGTTGAGAGCCGCAAATTTCGGATGTGCTGATACTTTCCACCGGCAAATGGATAATAAAGGAGGAACCTACGCCTTTTTCGGATTCGACAAACATTTGGCCGTTCATGAGATGAATGAGTCGCTGAACAATGGCCAGGCCCAGGCCAACCCCTTTGGTTGAGGTGTTTCGGTGTTCTCCGAATTGCATAAAGGGTTCAAAGACTGCAGCTTTTTCTTGAGCGGTTAAACCCTCACCGGTATCCTGCACAAGTATTTCGATACTTTCCGGGGACAATGATCGCAAAACCAGGGAGACTTTGCCTTGTTTGGTGAATTTTATGGCGTTGGAAAGAAGGTTGATCAAAACCTGACGCAAGCGGATATTGTCGGCTTTAATCCATGGCGCGGGTTCGGGGAATTCCATGCGATAGGAAAGCTCCAATTCTTTCTCGCCGATTTCGAGCGCGAAGAGGTCCACAATGGCTTCAACAAAACAACGTAACTCCAGGGGCTCCGGATTTAGGCTTACTTTTCCGGCTTCTATTTTGGCCAGGTCCAAGAGGTCATTGATCAGAGACATTTGGTGGTAGGCGGAATCGCGTAAAACACGAATCCAGCGCTGTTCCTGTTCTCCGGGGGTGTTCTTTTCCAGTAAAGAAGACAAGCCAATGATACTGCTCAGAGGGGTGCGCAAATCATGGCTCATGTTGTTGAGGAATTCTGTTTTCGCCTGATTAGCGGCATTTGCCGCCTTCGTTGCCTCGGCCAGGCGGATGGTGGTTAGTTTGCTCCGCGTAATGTCTTCTGCGTAACCCTCATAAATAACGCTACCATCCTTAAACCTTCGAGGGGTCGCGGAAACCCGAAGCCAGATATCACCCTTGTTTGGGTGCTCGTAGGGACATTCGATATAAAACAGTTTTTGGGTGAAGGCGGATTTTTCCAAAGATCGCATAACTTTGGATAAATGGGAGGGAGGAATACGGGCAAAAATGGGTTCCGGATCCTTGGATTCCGCCAATTCAGGGAGCCCGAGCAAGTCTTCGGGGTCGGTCAGGTAGGAGAAGCGGTAGCGCCCTGTAGGAGAGCGAACGAATTGGAAAATAATCCCTGGGACATTCTGCATGATGGTGCGAAGTTTTTCCTCACTCGCATGGAGTTTTTTCTCGCTTTCTTTTTTTTCAGTTATGTCTCTTTGTAAGGCCACGAAGTGGGTGAGGTTTCCGTTTTCGTCATGGACCGGTTGGATTTCAGTTTGAATCCAGTAAAGTTCACCGGTTTTCCGATAATTCAGGATTTCGGTGGAAAAGCCCTCCTCGCGCTGCAAAGCCTGGGCGAAATCCTGTACGACTTTCGGGTTGGTCAAAGGGCCCTGGAGGAAATCCCCTGGTTTTCTGCCGAAAACCTCCTCCAAGGAGTATCCGGTGACCTCGGAAAAGGCTTTGTTCGCCCATTGAATTCTTCGGTCGGGACCGGTGATGATAGCTTGGCTTTTGGTGTTTTGCGCGATCAGACTCATCAAGCGAAGGTTGGTTTCCTTTTTTTGCTTTTCGGAAACATCGCGCAGAATGACCAGGCATTGCCCCCGGCGATTATCGGGGGTGACCCGAAATTCAATAAACTGTTTTTCCTCTGCTGTTCTTTCAAAGCAGTGCACAAATTCAAGAGGTTGTACCGGTTGGGAGGAAAGGAGTTGTTCTAATTTTTTCGCTATGTCATGAGGGAAAATATCCCAGATTCTCTGGGGTGTCATGGGATTTGGCGATGGCTTCCATGTGAAAGGCCAATTTTCTGTTTGATGAAGACGCAGAACGTCTCCTGAGAAGGAAACAAGGGCCATGGGGTCTGGAATGGCGGACAGGAAAATCTCGCGTTGACTTTCACTTTTTTCTAAATCCTCTTCTTTGCGCTGGTTGGTTTCCCACAAGTATGTGGTAACTAACAAAGAGCAGAGTTGACTTAAAAATTTCCGGGTTGGCTCGGACCAGGGACGACTGGATTCCTTTTTTTTGGCAAGCCATCGGGCAAAAGAATGGTCAGGTCCGAGGGCCGTATTTTCGGGCGATAAGGAGAGGATGTTTTCCGGAACTGAGCCTTCCCAGTCCAGTGAGCGTGACCATTCCTCGCGAAAGACCATGACCCATGCGGGGTCATTCCAGTCGCCTTGGCGAAACAGGGCCATTCCCGCGATTGAGGGGGGCCATTCCTTTATCCCCAAAAGAGATTGAATCTGACTTCGGGAGTGAAGATAAAAACTGTTTTTTGCTTTTAAGGTGGCAGGTTTCGCTTCGAGAAACTTCTGAATGGTCTCTTTCCTGGGAGTTTTGCCAGAAAGAATGAAGGAATTCTGATGACAAAAGGCGATTCCCGAGGACTTTGTTATGCGTAGAATTTCCTGAGTGTTTTTTTGAAAGAACGTTGCAAAGTTGTGCGATTCATTGGTTTTTGAGCGCAGATTTTGAAATTCCTGATACAGTTTCCTTTCCTGCAGGAAGTGATTTTTTTTCTCTTGGTAATCGACTAATTGGGAAAATTCCTCCGCTATCCGCAAGGCATTTTCCCGCAGAGGGGGACTTATATAGCAGGGTTCTTGATTGGTGGCGGTGATCAATCCCCAGAGGCGGTTTTTGTTGGTAAGGCTGATGGAAAGGGAAGAGCCAACGCCCATGCTGGTAAGGTATTTTCGATGAACGGTAGCCGGCGGTCGGGCGGATAGAGAGGTTAAATCAAAGGCTGTTTTTTCCGCAATGTTCTCTCCCCAAAGAAGAGGGATTTCCGGAGCTCGGGTGTCCGGGATAAATCGCAAGGGTTCTACTTTATACAAGTCCCGAACCTCCGGCGGGATTTCGGAAAGGGGGAAATGGTAGCCGAGGTACCGCTGGCCATCTCCTTGTAAGGATTCGGCAACTACTTCGCCTTCATTATCTTCCTCGAAACGGATGATCAATACCCGGTTAAATCGAAGAAGTCGTCGAAATTGGAAGGCTGCTTTCCCCAATAGTGCGTCCATGGATTCGGCGGTACTCAATTGATGGAGTAGCGTGGGCAAAGAATGGGATGATTCCGGACGACTCTGCGGGAAAGGTTCCACCTGTAATTGCCACCAATGATCATCTCTGGTAAAGGTGCCATAAAACTGCTTTTTCAGCCGTTGATTGTTTAAGGGCAATAAGAGAGGACTTCCGGGTGGGGTTCGTGCCAGGGCGGGCGGAAAAAAACCGTCGAACAAATCGCTGATTGGTCGCCCAAGGATGGTTTCATCGCGGGGAAGGCCGCTTACTTCGGACGCATTTGCACTTATGGCATGGATGATTTCATCATCGGCTCTTCCGGCTAGAAAACAGGCAAATGGTTGAAAACTGTGTCCTTGGTTGGGAGAGCCGGAAAGGCAATCCGGGTGGGGTGCTGAGTTGCTCGTTTTCATATTGTTTCTTTATATCAAAAGGCTATTTTCCACAAACCAAGATCGTCACATTGTCGTGGCCCCCCAGACGCAGTGATTCCCGCAGAAGGAGGTTGGCCAGAGCTTGAGGGGGGAGTTCTCGCTGTAAATAAGGCCGTAGTTTTTCGAGCTTACTCAATTCGCCAATTCCGTCAGTGGCGAGAAGCAGCGTTTCATCCCCGCAGCCGAGAAATCTGCGATATTCGCAAAACATCCTTTCCGGCTGCCCGAGATAGCGGTGTAATCGATGTCGATAAGGATCTCCCTCGACCGCGACTTGGTGAGAACTGGTCAGAGTTCGCAGGGAAGGAGGCTCCTTGGATAGACAGAAGGCCAAACTGTCGCCGATATGTCCGATTTCCCAATAGGGCTTGCTTTGGCGCAAGACGGTTAGGGTGGTTCCACAACCCAGAATGGGGCTATGTCGACGAGCGATGTCCCGGACTGCGTGGTGACAGTTTTGGAATAATTCCCCCATTTCGGGAGGAGGAAAAACGGAAATTTGTCGTCGGAGAGAGTTGATGGCGGCGGCGCTGGCTTTGGCACCTGCGGGAAGTCCACCGATACCGTCGGCAACGGCAAAGTATTCGAGGTTGGGATCAATAAAATAATGATCCTGATTGTCGGAGCGGCGATGGCCCTTATGGGTGGCGGCAGCGGCTTGAAATGGTTTCATTGCAGGAGGACTTTGTGAAGATAATCCTCGGTCCAGGAGGCCCCAAAGGTTTTTTGCAGAAAGGGTCGGCTGGGGCTGTTGACCAAGTGATGTTGTTTGTATTGTCCGAGCGCTTGATGGGCTTCCGGGGAGGGATCGACTCCGGGGAGGGGGAAGAAGGCTTTTTTCCACAACTGGCGAAAAGCGAAACAGCAGGTTTGCCATTCCAAAAGGTTTTGCGGACGAATAAAAAAATCTTCTCCTGACCGGCATTCCTGAAACCAAACCGGAGGGTCTTGCGAATTTTTTAAAGAGGGATAAGCGGAGTGGACAAGGCGAAGGACTTTCCGGGCGGCGAGGCGACTCTGCTCCCCAAAGCCGATAAGATCCGCCACGGCGACAAGGGGTTTGGGTCCGAAGCGAACCATTTCCATGACAACGACGGGAAGGTCCTTTTTCTCAAAAGGGAAGGCATATAGATTCAGGATGTCTATTTTCGGTGAGGTTACCCGGGCGAGTCGTATTTCCCATTGGTTGAAGAGGGAATACAATTGAGTTTTCAACTCAATTTCGCCCCGTTTTTCCGTTGTCTGAAAAGGATCAGGAAGAGGCTGTGGGGTGAGATTGGCAGTATGTATTTGAAACATATCCTGCCAAAGGTTTCCCAGTAACAAAGGCGGTTTTTCAATGGAGGTTTTCATAACAGGTGAAATTTGCGGTGGAAGAATTTCGGGACCAGGTTAGAAGGTATCTTTGCCGGAGGCTGCATAGAAGGTGCTGGGGTGATTCCGGTAGAGACCATAGACCAGTTTGTTTTCCGTTGGTGTCGAAAAAACAAATCTTACCTTGGTGGTGAAGGGTTACCAAGCCTTCAGGAGTGGCCTCGGCATCAAGGAGGTTTTCGGGAAGAGGGATGTTTACCGGGGTTTGGTGATAGGGGGTGAGAACGGCCGTCATCCCGGACGGAGCCGAAGGATCCTGGCAAATCCAATAGGGTTGGCAACCGGTTTCCGGCGATTGAAAGACGGGCCCGGGAAGGGCGATTGTTTCGATGGGATGGGAGAGTTCGGTCGGGGCATAGAGAAGCAAGCGGGGTCGCATTGGACCACAAAGAAGCATGATCGAGGAAGGATGTTCCTGGGGCCAATAAAGCCCTTGGAGCGTTCCGGGAAGAGGGCCTTGCCAAAGGTTTCCCGCAGATTGTTGATAAAGCTTTTGTCCGTCGCTCCATGCCAGAAGGTTTTCCGAGCTGTTCCAGGCCAGAAACCGAGGCTTTCGAGGTAATTGAAAAAGGGGTTGAAAACGGCCCTTGGCTACGGTCCACTGGCTGACCAAGCTTTCCCGAAAATGAAGGATGTTCCCCTCCGGGGTTCGTTGGAGGGTCTCGGCATCCCGCTGGATGATCGGGTGAAAATGGCACCCTGTTCGGGCATCGTGCAAGACCAACTGTTGCGGTGAAGCGATCAAAAGTCGTGGGTTTCCGGCGGTTTCCAAAAGGAGGCAGGTTTGGTGACGGGCAAGGGGAAGGGTAAAACGGCCAATCGTTTTCTTGCTTTTCCAAAGGCCATTCAATGGACGGAGACGCGGCAATGGAGGTGAATAATCAGGGGACGTCGGAAGGGGAAGGGTTGATGGATTGATCAGTCGATGAAGATGCAGGCGGGTTTCGGCTGCGGAAGCGAATCTTTGTTGGGGGTCCTTGTGTAAAAGATTTTGGAGGAAGGCGGTCAGGCCTTGGGGAAGGTCGGGAATAGGGGGAGGGGGATGGTGCAGATGCGCTTTGGCCAATTCTTTGGGTGAGCCATCGAAGGGGCGGGTCCCCGCGAGCATTTCATAAAGAATAACGCCCAGGCTGTAGAGGTCACTCTGGTGCATGGGTTCATCCCGGAATCTTTCTGGTGCCATGTAGGCAGGGGAACCGGCAAGTCGGCGGCTTCCTCCCCGGTTAAGAAACGAATAACTGTGCAAAAGACCGAAGTCAGCCAATTTAAATATCGGAGGGGACGATGATCCGGAAGGGAATAGAAGAACGTTTTCGGGCTTCAGATCACAATGCAGAAGCTGGTTTTCGTGCAAACAATCCAAGGCTGATAAGAGGCTGGCGCAAATGAGCAGGCTTTCGGAAACCGAAAGATTCTCTCGTTCGTCCAGATACTCCCGCAAATTTCCTCCCCGGGCATATTCGTAAATGAGAAATACGGTACCATCGGGTAAATACCCGTAGTCCATGGGTAGAGCGAGATTGGGGTGAAAAGGCGGGAGGGCCAGAGTGCTGCCCAGTTCCTTTAATCCTGTCGCCTTGCCCTGGGTGTTGGGGGCAAAAGATTTCAGGGCGACTAATGGTCCCCCGGTCTTTTCAATGGCCAACCAGAGAGAGGCTTCGGTTCCCGCTCCCAGAGGTCTTTGAACAATGTAGCGTTCAAGACTTTGTAGGGAATTCGGGATCATCGTTCTAGCCGAATCGTCGGTTCATGTAGAGGAAGTGCCTGAGGACCCGGAAATCTTCCGGAAGAAAGAGATCTTGCTGATCGATAAAATCGGAAAGATTTTCCGGGGGCCAGGATTTGCGCAGGAGTTTTTCGTTTTGTTCGGGAGAGAGTTCTACCCAGTAAGGGCAGTCCGCACAGTGAGAGCCGCAAATTCTATTCCGGTTATGCTCCGGATCCTGGCGTTGGCAGCTTCCACTCTCATCTTTCTCCTTATAGGAAAGGCGGCACTTTTTGAATTCCGGGAGTAGAAGGGCCGCAAAAAGTTGTTGAAAAGGGGGAAGAAGGCGCTCGCGGTAGGCCTGCCATTCTTCCTTGGCGAGAATCTTATCGGCCCAAGCTCGTCGATCCTCGGTGGACATTTCCCCCGGTTCCCCGGATTCCTTTGAAGGCAGAGGTTCAGGGAATCCCTCCTGTGCGGCCACGGCCCACACTTCCCGAAGCATGGCTCTGGTCTCTCTCTCGGGAATAGATTCCTGTGCGGTGTTTTGCAGAAAGCGATTGATGAGCCGCAGAGACAGATTGGCAAAAGCCTCCGCAGGGTCATTCGCATGGATACGCAGAGTTCGCCGATACGTATTCGGACTGTTGATGTCGAAAGAGATCATAATAGGAGAGATGGGTGAAGGGTCTTTTTATTGGACAGGGAGTTCGTGGACAGATTGGCAACGATAGGACGTAATCGCACGAAACTACATTTTGGCTAAATCGGAAAGTTTGGCGGCAAGAAGATCACGCAATAGGGTTTGTTGTTTCTCATCGCTGAATGCCGGATTCGATTGATAAGAAAACAACCCAAGGAAATTGGAAGCGGATAGAATTCCTTCTTCCTGTAGTGGCGTGATCCAGTTCGTGAGATCGCGATGCGGGGGAAGACTGGTGTCCAAAAGGATGGCATGCTGATCCAGCAAAAGCAAAGCCGGTCCCAGGACTGGGATCATTCGATAAGGAATCAGCAGGGAAACCTCTTGTGGCAAATCGGTGGTGGTTCGCATATGGCAAATTGCTTCGGTCAGCAAAGAGCCGTTGACCAATGGCCCCGGAGCGGGGATGAGAGGTGCCGGGAAGAGGGACGATTGGTGTTGAAGATCAGCGATTTTCATCCCCGAAAGAAGACCAATGATGCCGGGAAATCCCCGTGGGGTTTCCAGTCCCAAAGCATAGGCCAGGCCAGGTTGGGTATTGATCTCGACGAGGAGGTCCCCCGCGAGGGGGCGTCCCGTTCCTTTCTTAAGAAAGAGCGAGACGTTTCCCTGATCGTAATACAGAGCGGTTATACGCGAAGAGTTCATGAGTTTTAGCTGGCTAAGCGTTCCAGGATCTGCTCGGCGCTTTCTTCTCCGATATGTGATTCTATTTGTTCCAGGCGGGAGGCCGCGGTTATGGCAAAAACGCATTCGTCCGCGCCTTTTTTGGCACATGCGATTTCCTCGGATCCCAGTTCCTGACCACTGACATATTCGAGGAACCCCTGTAAGATGCCGGCCAAAAGGGAATCGACAAAGTCGTCCACATCATCCAAGACAGCAACAAAATAACTGTTTTGGAGACGAGCGGTCACCAATCCTTGCTCCTGCGCCATGGAAATATCCATGCGAAGTTCGCCCCATCCGTGCTGACGGAAATATTCCTCGATAAAGGAAATATATCCTTCAATAGGGAGATCCCCGTGGGACTCGTAACCGGCTTTTTTAATATCCCGGTCAAAGTTTGCGGCAACTTTTTTCCCCCAGGTTTGGCCGCAATTTTTAAAAATGATTTTCCAGGCCTCAGCAGTTTCCTCGTAGAGGGCTTGCTGAATACCTTTCATCAAATCCGCAGAGACATAGACAATGCGAGTTCCGGAGGTATTTTTAACGGTTCCTTGTTCAAGGTCGTAGACATAGGTCTCTTCCTTGAAAAAGTCATCCAGATTGAGGGCTGAGAGAATTTCTTCGGTGTTTTGCATGGTTCTTAATCGTTGCTGAGAATATCAATGGAGATTTGGAGATAGGCTTCCATTTCGGCATAGGCATCAGAGGAAAGCTCCTTGTGTAAATCTTTTTTCACCTTGTAGTAGCATTCATAAACGGAGCGCTGTTCAGGTTTCAGGCTTTCCACCATCTGGAGAGCTTCCGGTTCTTGGTTAAGACGACGGGTCGTCCCCTTGGGTATGTCGGGATATTGGAAAGACTGCAGGATGGTTTTTAGCCAAATCAACAATTTATCGCGAAACCAGTCAGGGTCTCCCATCAGCATGGATTGGGTTGCGTAGGCGGTTACGTAGCGAACGTCGCGAATACACTTGGGCATCGCAATTTGATGAAATTTTTCGTATGGATAAATTTCGTACAATTCCTTGATCGTTTGGCGGACCACGGCGCCGTCCTTGGCTTTCATTTCCTTGGCGGCATTGGCCCGCGATTGAAATTCGGGTACTACCGAGAGGTAGGTTTCGAATTCTTCTTCGTTTAGGTGACGACTTTCGCAGGCAACAAAAATATCAGCGAGATCAGGATGCGTGCGGAGGGAGGATTGAGTATCGATGGGTGGCATATTTTCTTGGTTTTTGGGTTGGGATTAATGTTTTGTCCAGCGGACAGAGTTGAAAAAGGACCGGGCACTCTTGGGAGGCGAGGATTCCGAAGTTTTCGGCTTTGGTGTTTCCGCGAATTTCCGGGAAGTAACCATGGCGCTGCGGGTGGCCGCCAGAAGAGGATTTCCCGCTGAATTCTTTTCGTCCCGGGGAAGGGTTTTACGTTGTGCCGCCACTTTTACCGGCGGGGCCCGATCCGGTGCTTGCTCCAAAGTCTCCCATGATTCCTTGCGGCCTTCCCAATTGAGATTGCCGAAGAACCCTTTAGCGTTCGATTCAACTGGTTTTGAGGGAATCTCTTCAACTGAGGGGGCAGCTTCGGGAGACTTTTCAGCCGATACAACGGGTTGAACCTCTCCACCTCCTTGATCTTTTGGTTCCGGTGTTGGTGGGGTCTTTTTTGTGTTTTCCCAGGGAACACGGGAAAAGAACGATTTGCCAGTCGGTCTCTCCGGATCGCTTAAGGCCGGTTTCTGGGGAGGAGGTGTTTCCTCCCCAGAGGAGTCCTTGGCCGGTGCAGAGGCGGTTTTCGGCGATGAAGGGGAGGAAAGGTTCCAATTAATGGAGCCAAAAAACTCACGGCTGGAAGGAGACGTGGATTTTTCCTCCCTGTCGCTTACCTTATCAGGGGCCGTGGAGGGTGTGGCCTCCCCTTCTTCCGCAGCGGTGCTGGGTGTCGAAGGAGACTTCTCGTCCGTAGCCTTCGGGCGGATGGCGTTTGGCGGAGAAATGGCGGAGGTCTTCTCGGTAGTTTCCTGAATGGCGGTGGTAGTGGATTCATCCGAATGAGAAACGGATGAATCCGCTCCCTGAGGTTCTGGAGAGAGAGGGATCTCCCCATTTGGTTCCCGCAGGACCTCGTTCAGCTTGTCGAGAAAGCTTTCGAGGCGCTGGTAGTGGATTTCTTTCCAGAGGTTCATGGTACTTACGTTAATTTGCCTCGGATATCTTCTGCGGTAGCGCCTTCCTGGTGCCAGAATTCTGCCGCATTTACCTGTTTGGGTGGCCCCACCATGAATTTGCAGCAATCGTTCCCCATGGCATAGCACTGTACTTCAATGCATTGTCTCTCGGTCCGTTCGAAGAAGCTCATTACACCCGCAAACATTCCCGCATAAAGGTGGCAGACTGGTTTTCCGATTTGCTCCATCGAATACGCGACTGCACTGTTCCGGATTTCGACGAACGAAATTTCTTTCGCCTTAAAGCTCAGGTCGAGGGTCCAGGCACCCCATCCCTCAACGGTCAAAGGCCACCACCAGGTCTCAAAGACAAAACCGGGGTTCATTTGCCAGACATCCAATTTGCCGCCTCCAAATTCATGACGCATACGGTTGTTGAAACGGGTCATGTCCTGAAGGCCCCATTCAAATCCGCATTTGTACATGATCAGATTGGAAGCATCCCCCACGTCTTCTTCAAGGCCGTGGTGCAGTCCGTTGATGAAGTCCTCGGAAACGGCGGCAGCGCGTTGGCCATCACGAAGATGAATCTCTCCTTTTGCCGGGTCTCGTTGGAAGAACTCCTCACGGGTATAGTAATTATGGTAGCCTTTAAAGCCGCCATCATTCGGGTTAATCGGTGGGTTTTGTTCAGTATAGGTTTGGCTCATATTAGTTTGGTTTGGATGGTGGTAGTTTTCAGCGATCGCTGATTTCCAAGTTTTCGAAATCAAAATCAACATCGCTGAGTTGCATAATGGAGGTGCGGGTGATGAATTTCCCTTTTTCAATCAGAATTCTTCCGTCGGCAGGATGGAGAATGGCCACTTGACTGCGTTTCCCTATCAGGGACTCAAGGTCGTTGAAACTTTGCACATACATGCCTTCCGGCAATTGTACCTCGACACCTTCACCTAAAACCCGGCATTGGCAGGAGAGGCGTGAGTTCTCGCCCGCCCCGGTAATCAACCCGAGGGTTCTTCGCTCGCGGTCTCCCATGGGGGTCAAGGACTCCATGCCCTTGTTGATATAGACATGGCAAGTGGCGCAAATTCCCTGGCCGCCGCAAGCCATCATTACATTGCAATTTTTGGCTAATAGGGTGTCGAGAACCCGGGTGTCGGTTTTGATACTGACCCGTTCGTTGATCGGTTGGAGAGTGACATCTTTCATGATTTGTCTAGGTTGTTTAGGTTTTTACGGAGTAGGCGTGGGAGGTGTTTTTGAACGTAATCAGACCAACCCGATAGAGTTTTGGTTTTTTGATGAATAAAGAGAACTGACCGCCCGATGCGGTGCATTCGCAGCAGATGATTTTGGATTCGGGCCTGGCGTTGCTCCAACAGAGTGTCTTCAGGATTGCCCAGGAAAATGCGTGGAATCTCGGGAGTGGGCCAAAGAAGGGGCTGTAAATAATTGATGGTTATATCCCGGGAAGGGGGGTAGCGGAGAATTGCATGGAGAGGATGGGTATAAAAAAGGCTCTCCCGTCCGACCAAACTGGTAAAACGAACAGGTCCAATCAGGGGGACTCGAACCAATTCATCCAAAGAAGTGAAAAACTTTTCCTTGCGGCGAAACTTCATGATATTGGCCGCTATTTTAGGACCAAAGCCTTGGAACTTTCGCAATTCCCTGGCGCGTCCGGTATTCATGACCAAAAGAATTTCCTGTTCCGTACGCCCTCCGGGAACCTTTCGGTTGAGGAGCGCATCGGTATCGATGCCCGGAGTGGATTCTTCCAGTATCGGAACATTTGGGGTCTCTTCAAGGGACGAAGAATGAGCCTTCTGTGAGGTTCGAGGTAACCCCGGCAAACGTGAAAATTCCGAGGCCTTCCCCAATGCGTTGAATGAGAAACGAGTGCTTTGCTTAGCGGCTCTACCGGGTTGATCGGCCGACTGGGGGAATCCACAGCATTTCCGGCTTCCGTGCGGAAAGGTTAGAAAAGGCCACCATTTAGCGGTAATGAGAGGATGGAAATTCATCGGGCAAAAGCACTTTCGGCTGCGTGTTGGGGATCGGATTCAATGTTTTCAATCAACTTGGGAAGGGTATACCCACCGGTGAGGGTTTTCTTTTTGAAGTCATCCCATTCCCCTTGGGGAAGTTCGTTTTGGATCCATTGAAGGAGAGGATACATTTCCTCAGCGGGGAGCGTTTCGTGGGAGACCGCCGAGGAAAGGTACAGGGCCGCATACCATAAAAGTTGGGATGGATCGGAGGTGTTGCATCCCAACAAGCTGCGAATTGCGTGTGGAACCCCCTTCGGTTTTACTTCCGACAGATAATTCCGCACTTCTTTGGTCGGGGTTCCCTTAAAGGAAAAGCGAAGTTTTTCCGGTTTTTGCGAAGGCAGGCTCTTGATGGTTTCCATCGCTTCATAAAACCCCTTCCCATCTAATTCGTGAAACAAACGATCCAGATGGGTATGAAAGATTTCGGACGATTTTGACCAAACTTCCTTTGTCAAAGGGAGGGCGGCAAATTTTTGCGTTAGGATCTGGTCTGCGAACTTTGGTCTAACAAGCTTTAGATGGGAACCCAAAAGTGAAAGGGCAAAAAGGCCTCGCAAAGCCTTTTCCTCCGTTGGGTCCTGGGAAAAGACGGGCTTTTCACTTGTTAGGGTCAAGCGAATCAACGTTTCATAAGGCTTAAGTGATTCCAAGCCCGCGAGCAGGAATTGGAAAAAAGGGCGACTCCAGAAAACGGTTTCCTTTTCCTCCTCAGCTCGTTTAAGAGCCCGGCGAAGCAAATTCTCAAGCTCGTTGCTTTCGTAGAGCGGTAAAAGAACCTCAGCTAAAAACCGCAGACCTTCCCAGGTAAACCATTCCATATCGGTGTACGCGCCCCATTGTTTGACCCAATTGAATAGCTCTTGGCCCGCCCTCGAATCCTCGTCGGCTAGACAGGAGAGAAGGGCGGCCGCGAATTGATAGCGACTATACGCAAGAAGGGAAGACAGGAGCCCTTGGGTAAGATGGGACTCATCGCAGGTAAGAGATTCTCCAAAAGCCAGGATCAGGCTGCGGGGGTTGTCTGCGGCAATGATAATTTCCTGAATTTCGGCTTCGCCTTCAATGAATTCTTTTATCTTCGTCAGATCGTCCTCAGGAATGCGATCTCTGAGATTTCGGAAAAATGACCGCAGGGTTTTTTCGTTTTTCACGCCAGAGTATTCAGGGCTTTGGTGGGGGGAGGGGGCCTGAAAGAAAAAACGCCGCGGCGAAAAGGGAGTTCCCATGGCATCCCGGAATAACTGCTGAACAATTTCCAAGGTGAGGTCATAGGGCTCATTGGAAAGACCTGAAAGGAGTGCGTCCTGTAAAGATTCCAGGGAAATTGTAAATAAATCCTTGGGACGGTTGGCTAGATATTGCCCAATGGACTCATTCCACCATTGCAAAAGGTTTTCGCCAACTTGTTCCCGTCCGTAGATAAGTTGTTTGGCGATCTCCTGTAAGGTGTAAGTAAAGTCACGTTTGCACAGATTGGATCCCTCCTCGCCAATGGTCTTATGGTATCCGGGCATCTTTTCGAGGGTGTTGCGAGTCGTCTCAGTGGCGATGGCTGAAGCATT
>JAFIGF010000105.1 GCA_020831535.1 Opitutales bacterium
AGTGATTGCCCATCAGGCAATAGGTCAAAACCTTCACCCCACAAAACCCCGCCACCTTAAACAACATCCGCCGCATCACTTCTTTCTCCTCCTCCGAGAAAAAGATCTCCCCATTCACCGTCCGCGACATCACATGATACAAAGCCCGCTGGCCTTTAATCTTTAATCGTTCCTTACGCATACCCCCACAAAAACCAAAAATCCGTCAAGAGTCAAGGGACAATCCCTTAAAATTTTGCATGATCGTTTATTTTTTGATATCTTTCGCGATGGTGCGCAGGATATCTTTCGCGATCTGATGTTTTGGAGTGGGGCCGAGGGAGGTGAGAAGTCCGGGGGGGGCGTAAATCTGGACTGCGTTTTGGTCGGCGTTCATGCCTACATTGTTTTGGCTTACGTCGTTGGCGACGATGTAATCGAGGCCTTTTCGAATCAGTTTACTTTTGGCGTTAGCGTCCACATTTTGGGTTTCGGCAGCGAAGCCGATAAAGACCTGACCGTCGCGGCGTTGGCTGGCAAGGGTAGCGATTATGTCCCGGGTCGGGTGTAATTCGATGGTCAGTTTGCCCGTTTCTTTATCGATTTTGATCTTTTGTTCGCCACAGGAGACTGGAGCCAAATCGGCGATAGCTGCACAGCCGATAATCCAATCTGCTTGATCAAGGAAGCCGGACATGGCCTCAAACATTTCTTCTCCGGTGACAACAGGTACGGTTTTTACCCTATCGGGAGGATTCAAAGCGACAGGTCCGCTGACCAGATAGACCTCTGCCCCCATCGCCTTTGCGGCTTCGGCAAGGGCATAACCCATTTTGCCACTGGACCCGTTGGACAGATAACGCACGGGATCGAGGAATTCTCTAGTGGGGCCCGCATTGATAAGAATCTTTTTCCCTTGGACTTGGAGCATGGATACAGAAAAGTAACATATCATCCTTCACGCAACCATAATTCATTTCAGAGCAGCAAGTTACATTCAAGGAAAGGATCTCGGGGGAATGGGTTTTCACGGTTTCCGAAAAATCCATGATTGCCAGCGATCAGCTGACCCCCAAACTTTGCGCACGAAACCTGCTCGTCTTCAAAAATCGCTATTTAAAAACAAGGAAGAACAGTTATGTCCCATCGGTTCGCCATTTTTATTTATATCTTTACCGCTTTGTTTTTCGGTGCCTTTTTTGTTTTACCGATTTGGGAAATTTTGCAGGGAGCCTTCTTTGATGCGGATGGGAGTTTTACCATTGCCTATGTCATCGAGGTTTTTGCGAATCCGATATATCTGGAGGGTTTGCGCAATGCCTTTTTCATGGCGGTTTTCAGTACGTTACTGTCTTTCCTCATCGCCATGCCTTTAGCCTTCCTTTCGGATCGATTTATTTTTCCGGGGAAAACGCTTTTTGCCGCATTGATTTTGGTTCCGATCATCCTTCCTCCTTTTGTGGGGGCGATTGGGGTGAAACAGATTCTCGGGCAATACGGTGCCCTGAATGTTTTACTGACACACATCGGGATCTTGTCTGACGGCGCAACGATCGACTGGCTGGGCACGGGCCGATTCTGGGGCGTGGTCATAATGAACGCGCTGCACCTTTATCCGATTTTTTATTTAAATCTCGTAGCTTCCTTGGCCAATGTGGACCCGGCCATGGAGGAGGCGGCGGAAAATCTGGGCTGCACTGGATTTCGAAAGTTCAGAAAGGTGACTCTTCCCCTCATCCGGCCGGGCATTTTTGCGGGCGGGACGATCGTTTTTATCTGGTCTTTCACCGAGCTCGGGGTTCCTCTCATCTTCGACTATACCCGCATTACCTCGGTGCAAATCTTTGATGGCATAAAGGACTTGAGCGGCAATCCCTTCCCCTTTGCCCTGGTCTTTGTTATGCTGGCGGCAGCGATCCTTTTCTATGCCTTGGGAAAAGGATTTTTCGGACGGCACCATTATTCGATGATGGCCAAAGCCATTTCTTCGTCGGGCCCGAAAAAAATCAGTCCTTTAGCGGCCTGGGGATGCACCTTTGCCTTTGCTGCGGTTACCTTTATTGCGGTTTTGCCGCATATGGGCGTCATTTTCATTTCGCTTTCCGAGGATTGGTACCGAACGCTGGTGCCAACGGAGTGGACGCTTCGAAATTACGAAATCGCGCTCGCTCACCCGCTGACCGTTTCATCGATTGGCAACAGCCTAAAATACGCGAGTATTTCGGCGATTCTCGATGTTTTCCTGGGGATTTGTATTGCTTACGTGGTGGTGCGAACGAAGTTGCCGGGCCGTAATATATTGGACGCCATGGCGATGTTGCCATTGGCCGTTCCTGGTTTGGTCATTGCGTTTGGTTACCTGGCCATGACCCAGGAAGGGAAATTCTTCAACTTTCTGAACCCGGTGGAGGATCCGACGGTTCTGCTCATCATTGCCTATGCCATTCGCCGTCTTCCCTACATGGTCCGAGCGGCTGCGGCAGGCTTCCAGCAGACTTCGGAAGTTTATGAGGAGGCTGCTCAGAACTTGGGCTGTCCGCCCTTAAAGGCCATGTTTAAAGTCACGCTACCCCTGATAACGGCCAATATCATGGCGGGCGCATTGCTTTGTTTTGCCTTTGCCATGCTGGAGGTTTCAGATTCCTTGATATTGGCTCAGCAACAGATGTATTATCCTATAACGAAGGCCATTTATGAACTTTTCCAAGTTCTGGGTGATGGTCGATTTATCGCGGCAGCGCTGGGAGTTTGGGCAATGGTATTTCTCGCCCTGACAATATTCGCAACGAGTATTTTGCTGGGCAAGAAACTTGGGGCCATATTCAGGGTCTGATGGTGGAATGGAAGATTTCTGCACGGTGACCTGTCCGCATTGTTTTCAGAAGATTCAAATAGCAATACCCGATCCCTTTTCGAGATCAGGGGAATTTGACTATGACTGTGAGGTTTGCTGCCGGGCAATTCTGGTTAAATGGCAGCGGGATTCCGGAGGTGAACTTTTTGCTGATGCGGAGGCTGCGGAAGCTTGAATAAACCAGATTCTTTTTTTAATATTAAAATGTTTAAACAACCTTCAGCCCACAATGACCATGCAAATTACCTATCTCGGCCACTCTGCCCTGCAAATTGACAACGAGGAGCACACCCTTTTGGTGGATCCATTTCTGAGCGGAAACGAAGCTTGTCCGGTCAAGCCGGAAGAGGTCCAGTGCGATTATATTTTGCTGACCCACGGGCATGACGATCACGTTGGCGATACGGAACAGATTGCCAAAGCCAATGAGGCCACCATTATCGCAAATTTTGAAATTGCGGACTTTTTCGGCGGCAAGGGCCTGAAAACGCACGGCATGTATATTGGTGGAGCGTATGAGTTTCCGTTCGGAAGGTTAAAATTTACCATCGCTCACCATGGTTCCAGTTTGGGAACCGAGAATGGCCGCATCGCGATGGGCAACCCTGCGGGGCACCTGCTTAAGATGGACGGCAAAGTCATCTACAATGCGGGTGATACCGGCCTTTTTCTCGACATGAAATTGATCGGGGAAATGGACCCAATTGATGTCGCTATTCTCCCGATTGGCGACAACTTCACCATGGGAGTGGAGGATGCGCTGAAGGCACTGGAGTTTTTAAAGCCGAAAACGGTTATCCCCGTCCATTACGATACTTGGCCTTTAATTGAAGTGGATACGGCTCATTTTGCCAAAGAAGCGGAAAAACTCGGGGTGCAGGCGGTGATTCTTCAGCCTGGCGACGATTTGGAGCTATAAGCCGTAGTCGGACTCTTTTTCCAGCCAAACACTGCGGCAATGTTTGCGAACCATACGGTTCGGGATCAAGCTTCCGCCGTCCAAAGACCGCTTCGCCGTCGGAGGGCAAAATTTTCTTCCAAGATCTAGAACGGGTCAGAGCCTCAAAGTAAAAAGTCAAGAGACTGTCCCTTGAACTGGGCGTCAATATTTAATCGGTGAGGGTTGCGGGTTAGCCTGATTTGGCGGAGTCGGCGGCGCGGTAGAGGCGGTCTTCGGGGACGAATTCGGCGACATCGCGGATTTTTTGGGAGCTGACGTGGGTGGCGATTTCGTCGATGGCTTCCTGGGTACTGATGACCCGGCAATAGCGGTCGCGCAGGGTTTCGACGGTAAAATTGTGAAGGTCGGCGGTCACGGTGGCACAGCTGTCTTCGATTAAGGAAACATGGAATCCGAGATCGCAGGCTTCGCGGATCGTACTGGACACGCATTCGTTGGTGTACACACCAGTAACGAAGAGCGCCCTGACCCCGATATTCTTGAGAATGTAGTAGAGATTCGTGGTGGGAAAGACTCCGCTGGAGGTTTTATTGATGATGATTTCATCCCCATAAGGGGCAACTTCGGGCAAGAACTCAGCCTCTTTGGAACCTGGGGCGGCATGTAGGCCTAAGCGCTTGTGGCCGGCCCCGCGGTCGCGCCCATCCTTGGTCATTGATTGGATGCGGGTGTGAATGACCTCGAGTTGGTGTTGGCGAAAGGTTTTTTGCAAGCGGCTAACATTGGGAATCACCACGTCTTTGAGTCTTTTGAAATAGTATTCCTGTGCTTCCAGGGGAACTCCCGATTTATGGGCATCGGAGAAAACTCCGAAGCCGGGAGCGGCATCAAGGTATTGCATGTCGATGGTAAGAAGAGCCGCATCCCTGGCTTCCAGGCTTTTCAGGTGGAAGGGGTTTTCCGCGATACTTTCATGGTAGGTCTCCTGAAGTGGATCCAGTTGGAAGTCGCTGCGATCGTTGGCCGAGAACTTATCTTTCATGAAATCATTAAAGGGAAAGGGCATGGTCGAATTCAAGCAGGAATCCGACCATTCGGGTTTCATTTTTGATCAAGAGCTTCTTGTAAGTCTTCCAGTGGATAGGTCAAAATCTCAACCAGCGTGGGATGATACCAAGGCGCCCGAAGCAAATCATCTACGGTGGCCTTAAGGTGAAGGGCCGTAGAGAGGACATGAATCAGCTCAGAGGCATCCTTGCCGACAATTTCCGCACCGAGAAGTCGTCGATCAGCGGGAGAAGCCAGGATTTTGACAAACCCGTGTTTTATCTCCATGAGAATTGATTTACCGTGGTCGTCAAAGGGGTAATCGGCGGCGACATAATCCTGCCCGCGCTCTTTCAACTCGCGTTCCAAGGCCCCCACATAAGCAACCTGGGGGTCCGTAAAAACAACTCCCATGAGGCAGCGGTAGTCGACTTCGTCGGTTTTCTTACCCAAAGCGTGTCGGGCGGCGGTTTCGCCTTGTTGGATGGCAATATGGACAATCTCGTGTTTTCCGATGCAGTCACCGGCGGCGTAAATATGGGGCTGGTTTGTTTGTTGGTAGCCATTTACCAGGATTTCTCCACGGGATCCGGTTTCCACGCCCGCCGTGGGGAGATCCAAGCCTTTGGTTTTGGGGACACGTCCCAAGGCGTTAAAGAGGTGCCGGGCCTGGCGCACGATTTTTTTGCCTTCGTGCATGAAAGTAACCTCCATTTTCTGACCATGGCATTTGATATCTTCGATGCGGGTATTGGTAAAGAGTTCGATTCCCTCCTCGCGAAAGACAGTTTCGACGACCTGCGCGGCTTCCTCGGACATTTCCTTCAAAAGGTGTGGGCTACGCTGAATCTGGGTGACGTTACTGCCCGCTCGGGCGAGAAATTGGGCCAATTCGCAAGCCACGACCCCACCCCCCAGAACGAGAACGGATTCGGGCAGGAAATCAAGGTCCAGAACATCATCGCTGGTCCAAACGGGAACTTTATCAAGGCCGGGAATGGGGGGGAACTGAACTTCACTTCCGGTGGCGATAAGAAATGTTTTCCCGGTAATCCGGCAGCCATCCTCCAATTCCACGGTCTGGGGATCAGCAAAACGGGCCTTTTGGTTAAAAAGTGTAAAGCGTCCGGAGTGAAGACCTTCCCGGCGGTAGGAAGCAAAATCGCCGATAATGTTTTTTTTGCGCTCGGCAAGCTTCTTCATATCGATTTGGGCCTTAGGAATATCCAAGCCGAAAGTTTCCCCCTTTTGGGCCAGATGGAGAACCTCCGCCGAATAGATCAGGGTTTTGGAGGGCATGCACCCCCGCAGGATGCACAGCCCCCCCAGTTCCTGAGCTCCGTCGATGACGGCCACGCGGGCACCCTGGGAAGCGGCGAGATTGGCGGCGTTATACCCTGCGCTGCCTCCGCCGATAACAACAAAATCAAATTCACTTTCGCGTTTCATAAGCTTACATTTTCGCAGACCTGGAGACAAACGGCAACCCCAGGATGTTGTGAGGGCACCGACTGCTAAAGATTTTCACCCAGAGATTTTTTCTAATTGGCATTGATTTGCCTGCAAATGTTTACTTTTCTAAAACACCGATGGTGCACGCCAAAAAAAATATTATGGTTTTACTCCCGCAATCGGAGGTCAACAACCGAATGCTACGGGGAATGTCCAAATTTATCGAGACCCATTGCGTTCCACTATCACTGTACTATAATGATCGGCCCGGCAGTAAAACGCTGTTACAAATCCTTGAATTGTACCCCCCTTCCGGGGTCATCGGGAATTTGGCCGATCCAGCGATAAGAAATGCGGTGGTTGACCGGGGCATACCCTCGGTCAACATTTCGGGTTTGCGGGAGGAAGTCGTTAAGCAATTGCCGACGGTCACGATGGATAACCAGGAGATCGGTTTTATGGCGGCGAACTATTTGATCGACCGGGGCTATGATCATCTGATCAGTTTATCCATTCCCACTTTCTTTTCGGCCGAACGGGAAAGGGGCTTTATCCTGCGCGCGCACGCCCGAGGACGGCAAGTGTCGGCACTCACCTGCGAGTCACTGGCAATCAGAACCCAAAAAATTGAGGATTGGCGCTATACTTATTTTGATGAGGCTAAGGTGAGAAATTATCTTGGTCCTTTGAAAGGGAAATCCGCCATTTTTTGTCATGATGACCTAAAGGCCCAACACCTGGGTCGCGTATTGGAGGAAATGGGCTACCGAATTCCCTATGATTTTGCCCTTCTTGGCTGCGATAACGAAGAGAGGTTTTGTCACTTGGGAACCACTCCCCGTTCCTCCGTCAACGTAAATAGTGATCTTATCGGATATGAGGCAACGGCGCTCCTATGGCAGATTTTAAATGGCTACGACCCTGGGCAATCGGTTCGTTTGATTCCCCCCAAAGGGATTGTTGAAAGGGCTTCCTCGGATTGGGTAAAAATCGAAGACGAGGCCATTCGTAGGGAGGTAGACTACATGCACCAGAACTTGCATCGGAAAATAAGCGTACCTCAGATTGCCAAAGCAGCAGGGGTATCCCGACGGATTCTGGAAATGCGATTCAAGAGGGATTTGGAAGACTCCGTCGGCCGGAAGTTGAATGAATTCCGGATGGAGAAGGTGTCCCGTCTTCTCCGTGAAACCAAAATTCCTATCGGCCATATTTCCAAGCTAACCGGCTTCAGCAGCTCTCAGCGCCTGGCGACAGTCTTTCGTAAAGAAACGGGATTGACCCTATCTGATTACCGCAAACGCTATAGTCGCAACCGCCGCGCCGCCGATCCTGAGTTTGGCTGAGAAAACAAGGTCTTGAGGTCTTCAGACGGAGGAGCCAGCCTTCGTCCTTTACAGCTTCTTCGGAAAGCCGTATAAGCTTAAACTTTTCTCTAAAACGAATTTTACGCATGAAACAACGCTCTCTTCTTCGAGAAGCCTCCATCAAAGGCAAATCGCTCCACACCGGTGACGAGGTAAGGCTCACCCTAAAACCCGCCCCCGCTAATAGTGGATTGATCTTTCGCCGCACCGACCTGTACGGTAAGCCCGAAATTCGCCCGCAAATCGAGTTGGTAACGGACCTTGTCCGCAGCACGACCATCGCCTCTGGCTACACCAAGATTCACACTGTGGAACACGTCCTCAGCGCTTTGCATGGTTGTGGGATTGATAATGCAATTATCGAAATGGATGCCAGTGAACCTCCGATTATGGATGGTTCGGCGGCCCCCTTTGTAAAACTCATTGAGGAAGCGGAACCGGTGGAATTGGATAAAGAGCGTGAATACTACGAGGTCACCGAACCAATCTCGGTCACCCATGGCAATTCCTCTATCATCGCCCTCCCCTGTGATCATCTGAAAATTTCCTGCACCTCGACCGACGACCGGGGAATCCATACGCAGCACCTCTCCCTGGACATAGACGCAGAAGTTTACGCCAAGGAGTTGGCCCCGGCCCGAACCTTCACGATTTACGAAGAGATTGAGGAGTTAATTAAACTAGGTAAGATCCGCGGAGGAAGCCTGGAGAATGCGGTGGTCATCAAAGGAGACAAAATCCTCTCCAAAGAGCCCCTGCGCTTTAAGGACGAATTTGTGCGCCACAAAATGCTCGATATTGTGGGCGATGTGTTCCTTCTGGGAAAACCGCTCAAGGCCCATATTATCGCCATGCGGCCGGGACATAACATCAATTCGCAATTGACCAAGGCTCTTTTTGAAAAGATGAACGCCACGGCCAAGAGCGCGAAGAAGACCCCTGCGCCCAAAACGGCCATTCCGTGGGCGAACGACAAAAAAATCGATATCACCAAGATTCTCAATACCCTCCCGCACCGGTATCCCTTCGTAATGATTGACCGGGTAGTGGATTTTCCGGATGACGAAAGCTTGGTGGCGATCAAGAATGTCACCATCAACGAGCCGTATTTCACCGGTCATTTCCCGGGTCGCCCGGTCATGCCAGGCGTTTTGCAGGTCGAGGCAATGGCTCAGGCCTCCGGACTTTTGATGCTGCGCAAGCTGGATAACGTTGCCAAGCTCGCTTATTTTATGAGCGCGGACAAAGTCAAATTCCGCAAAGCGGTTGAACCTGGCGATCAATTGGTTATCGAAGTCAAACTTTTGAAAAGCCGAGGCAATAAAATTGGGCAGGCTTCGGCCAAAGCCAAAGTTGACGGAGAGGTGGTTTCTTCGGCCGAGTTGATGTTTATCATTGCCGAAGCTGGGGAAAACGCCTGATTCTAACCAGATTCATGAGCGACCGCATTCATCCCACGGCAATTATTGAAGAAGGGGCCCGCCTGCACGAAACGGTCACGGTCGGGCCCTACGCTTTTGTCGGGGCCAAGGTCACTTTGGGCGCTTATTGCGAAGTTGGTCATCACGCCAGCATTATGGGAGCAACCACCATGGGCCCGGGGAACCGCATTTTCCCCTATGCCGCCGTCGGATTTCCCACTCAGGATTTAAAATTCAAGGGCGGCGAGCCTCGTCTGGAGGTAGGTGAAAACAATGTGTTCCGCGAGTTTTGTACCGTGCACACCGCGACGGAGGCCGATCAGGCCACAGTCATTGGTGATGAAAACCATCTCCTAGCCTACATCCACATTGCCCACGACTGTGTTCTGGGCAATCGCATTATCATGAGCAACAATGCCACTTTGGCGGGTCATGTCACGGTCGAGGATGGAGTCGTTATGGGAGGCTATGCCGGAGTTCATCAGTTTGTCCGCGTGGGCCAATTCAGCATGCTTGGAGGAATGAGCAAAATCACCCAAGACGTGCCGCCCTTTTTCATTGCCGATGGAAATCCGGCGGCGATGCGGGCGGTAAACACCGTTGGCCTTGAACGAAACGGTTTTACCAAGGATCAAATTGATGCGGCCCGCAAGATTTACCGAATTATTTACCGGGAGAAACGCAACCGCCGCCAGGCCATTGAATACCTACGCGACCTTCCGGAGGCCGGTGAGGAGCCCTATGCGGCCATGATTACTTTTTTGGAAAAAGTTCAACGGGGCATCGTCCCCGGTTCCACCTAAGCCTAGCCCGATGTCCCCCTTCGACCCTCCACCAGACGATCCAGAGGCCTTGGAACTAGGCCCCAAGCTGTTCCCTCGATTTGACGCGGACGGGCTACTCCCCTGTATCGTCCAAGACCACCAGAGCAGCGAGGTCCTGATGTTTGCCTGGATGAATCCGGAGGCCTTGCAGATGACCCTGGAGCAAGGGAAGGCAACCTTTTGGAGCCGTTCCCGCAAAAAGCTCTGGACCAAAGGAGAAAGCTCCGGGAGGATGCTCGAAGTAAAGGAGATCCGTATTGATTGTGACCAGGATGTACTTCTCCTCAAGGTACAAACCACCGCGCCGGGGGTCTGTCACCAAGGTTTCCGCTCCTGTTTTTATCGCAAGGTAGAGGATGGAAAAAGCAGGACCCTCACGTTCGCCATCAAGGAGCGAGCCTTTGATCCCGAAAAGGTTTACCGCCCCAAGCTGGGGAAATGATCAGAAAAATCCGTGAGCTCTGGAAAAACCTCTTGCGCGTCTTAACCGGGGGGCAGAAAATAAGAATAATGAAACAACCTCGTCGGCCAAATGTTATCTGGGTCTTCGGTGATCAGCACCGTGCTCAGTCCTTGGGCTACCGCGGTGACCCCAATGTCTTTACCCCGAATATCGACAATTTGGCCCGCAATGGCCGTCGATTTGACCAAGCCGTTGCCGGAACCCCCTGGTGTTGCCCCTTCCGGGGAGCTTTATTGACCGGGCAGTACCCCCATCGAAATGGGGTTACCCAAACCCCCGGACACTTGAATCCGGCTCTTCCGACGTTGACCGCACCGCTGCGTGCCAATGGTTACCACACCGCCTATGTTGGCAAATGGCACCTGCACGGCTCCAACGATCCCGAAAACCGGGTTCCTCCGGGGGAACGAGGTGGTTTTGATTTTTGGAAGGGTTACGAAAACAACAACAATCAGCATGAAGTTTTCGTCTATGGCACCGATGACGAAACACCGCGCCGCCTCCCCGGCTACGAAACCGACAGTCTCACCGATATTTTTTTGGATCATCTGTCAGGCCATGTGGGCGGAAATGCGGAAGAATACCAACCCTTTTTCGCCGTTTTGTCGGTCCAACCTCCGCACAGCCCCTATGTTGGCCCACACGAATGGAAAGGCTCCGTACAATCCCGAAACCCGGCCAACGTAAAGTTGCGACCCAATGTTCCTCCGGTTCCCTGGATACAGGATAAGGCGCGACTCGACTACGACGGTTATTCGGGAATGATCGAAAACCTCGATGCCAATATCGGCCGGATTCGGGAAAAGCTCAAAGAACTCGGGGTTGATCAAGACACTTGGATCATCTTTTTTTCGGACCATGGCGATATGCTTGGCAGTCACGGGCAGTGGGAAAAATCCAGTCCCTGGGAAGAAAGTATCCGTATTCCCTTCATTGTTTCCCGCTTGGGAGGCCAGGAGCGCATGCCGACTGGGATCAGTGACGCGGTCCTGAACCATGTGGATATTGCGCCCACCACCCTTGGACTTTGTGGGATAGAAACCCCAGCCGATATGGTTGGCTACAACTACGCCAAGGAGTGTTTACATGTCGATGACCCGTGGCGGGAGAATACCCCTGCCCCCGGGCGCCCACCCGAATCGGCTTTTCTCCAACAGATCCCACGCAAATTTCATCCTCACTCGGTCAACAAAGCCTGGCGTGGGGTTGTCACCCGGGACGGCTGGAAATATGTTTGCCAGGAAGGAAACGATTGGCTTTTACACAATCTCCGGGAAGACCCTTACGAACTGGCCAACTACGCCCATGACCAAGCCTTTGCCGCGGAGCGTCAACGCTGTCACGACCTCCTCTCCGAATGGATTTCCGAAACTGGCGATACCTTTCCCCTTCCCTCTCGGGAAGGGTGAATCCCCTTTATTTCCATGAATCCCACTTGCTTCACTTACCAAGACAAACCGGTGCAAAAATGGCAGATCGGCCGCTCCACGTTTCTCGCTTCCGGCGAAAACGGCGCTCGCCTGATGTTCTGGAATCTCGACCTGCCGGATGGCACTTCGCGCCCGGTCCTGTACTGGCCGGAGGAGGCAAATTTCTCCCGATTCTCAAAGATCCGAGGGGGCAACCCCCTTCTTTTCCCCTTTGCGGGGGCGAGCTATGTGGAGGGGGAAGCGGGCTTCTGGGAGGACCAGCGGCAGCTCAAAAGACCGATGCCCCAGCACGGTTTTCTCCGACAGGGAAAATGTGAAATCCTGGATTTGCACGAAACCGGCTTCCGTGCCCGCTTCCTGCCTGACGAAACGGCCAAGGAGGGGTATCCCTTTCAGTACGAACTTCTGATTACTTATCGGTTTAGCGAGCTTGCCTTTTTTGTCGATCTAACCCTGCAGAACGATGATCGCGAGCCAATCCCCTGGGCCGCCGGACATCATTTTTATTTAGCCGCCCCCTGGACAGAGGGCAAGAGCCGCGCTGAGTATGAGGTGATGATTCCGCACCGTCGGGCCTTCCGCCAGAATCCTGAAGATGGTGATTTGGAAGCACTCAAGCCATTAGGGAAGCTCGCCTGCCTGGACAATCCGGAGTTATGGAACCGCATCCATACGGGTCTCCGCAGCAACGAGTTCATTTTACGCGAAAAAGGCGAGGACGGACATCTCCTCATCCGGACGAATGAAAACAAAGGTTTTCTAAATAAGATGGCCTGTCTCACGTGGTCCGAATCGGCAGAAAGCCCCTATTACTGCGTAGAGCCCTGGATGGCTCCGCCGAATTCCTGGACCGACCCGGAGGGTCTCCATTGGGTCGAGCCCGGAAAATCCCAGAATTTTTACACCGAGGTTCGGATCGTTCCGCCAGAGTTCGGGTAACTAATTAAAAACCTCCTTTAGATTCTTGGAGAGGCGAACCTTTTAGCGAAAAACCAGTCTTTATCGCGAAAGAAAAACATGAAAACCCCGACATCCTTATCATTAACCGCCTCACAACGGGGCGGCATCGGCCTATTTCTGCTCTTCCTCCTGCCGATCCTCGCTGCAGGAGGGTTTATTTATCACACTCTGTATCTCGCCGAAGAGCCCCAGGAGAGAGACGTAGCCGGCCGCTGAAGAGCCCTCTTCGGAGCCTGAGCCCGAACCGGAAGCGGAAGCGGAACCTGAACCTGAGCCTGAGCCTGAACCGGAAGAATCCAAAGAGCCTACCGAGGAAGACCTCGAAACGGTTCGTGCTTATCGCAAGTGGACCAACACCAATGGCGTCACTATCGAAGCCCGAATTGCCAATCACGTCCCCGGCGACCTGACCGTTCACATTATCCGCAAGGAAGACCAACGAATGTTTGAAATTCCCTACGATGTCCTTAGCGAGAAAGACCAGGAGTGGCTGGAAACGTATGCCGCCACCATCGCTATCGTCGCCGATGAAGTCCGGGAAGAGTTGCGTGAAAAACGGGAACAAGCCGCCCGTGAAAGAGAATTGGAAGACTCTCCGGCCTCAGCTTTTCGGCAAGTCGGGGAACCTTCCCCGCATCCGATGGGTGAATCCCCCTTTAAAATCACCGCCACCGGAATCCTGGGGGACCAACAGGACGATAACATCATCAACGCTGCGGCCATTCAGAGCGACGGGGCCGTTCTGCTGGGAGGAGTTATCGGAGAAAGCCCTGCGCTACAACAGGTTACAGACCTGGGAAGGGTTGAGCGTGATGCCCGCGGTATTTTACTCCGGCTGACTGGGGACGGAAAGGAAATCCTGCAGGCATCCCGCCTGGCCGATTTTATCTCCCAAATCGCCGTTGATGACCAGGACCAGATTTATGTGGCGGCTGGTGAGGATGGCGTGTTTGTTCTGGATCCAACGGGCACGGAAATTCTTCGCCACCATGACAATGTAGGATGGGCGCATCGCACTTCGGTCAGTCCGAATGGATATTACGTTTCGTTGGCCCCGAACAGCGACCGCATTGGGCGTCGCGAAACGACCCCTCGAGCAGGAACCATGTATCTCTTTGACCCTTCCGGGGAAAAACTTTCGGAATTCCGCGGACACCGGCACACTCTCGATTTAGCGATCCATGAACCAAGTCAAACCGTTGTACATACAGGTTGGCGACAAGCCAACTCCTGGCAACCCGACGGAGGACATGTTCTTCCGGTACAAATTGCCTACCTGCGTGGAGTCGGGTTCGATGGTGAGGTCAAGTGGACCGGATACGATTGGAGTACGACCAAAGGCGAGGATGACTTCCTCAACAACGGAGACAACAATATGGCCGATACCCGCGGCTACCGAATGACCCTTGGAAGGGATGGACTCCTCTATGTCGGCTACGAGGTCGCTGGAGGGAACCATATCTTCCGCTACTCTCCTTTTGATATCAGAGACCGGGTTTCGGATCGTCACCAGGGGGGAGATCATTATCACGCCATGCACCGGACCAGATCGGAGCACAAAACGTTCATCGGTATTTACGAACCCGATACCGGGGAATTTCTATCTGGGCAGGAATTCACCGCCCGCCTGGATGATGGAACCGGCAATGCCTGGAGAATGACCCGGGGAAGTTTGGCCGCGGCGGAAAATGGTCTTCTGCTCTTTGCCGGCGCCTCTGCTGCCCACAGCCCGATGACGTTCAAACCAGCCACTTCCAACCCAAATTACCGGGGAGGCGCAACTCTCCATGGTATGAAACACGAGCTCGGGTCGAGGGTGTTTGGTACTTATTTTAATGAAGGAAGCCTGAGGAGCGTAGCTGCCCGCACCATTTCCGGGCAGGATGATCCGATGATTGTGGTTACGGGAAAACATCGCCTCCCCGAGGATCCTGACGAGGATTTCTACCTACACCATTACCCTTTGCAGTCCGAACTTGGAGGCGGTTCCCACACCGGAATCTATCTGATCATGAATGGTGTTGGCGGCCAAACCGGAGGAGCTCCCGGGGAAACGGCCAACTTCCCTGGCCGGACCTGGACCAGTACCGACGGACGGGAAATCGAGGCCCAAATGATCCGCCTGGAAGGCGATCAAGTCCGGGTCCTGCGAAAAGACAACAACCAACCGATCAACATTCCCCTGGATATGTTATCGGAAGAATGCCAGGCCTACGTGCGGGAGAATAGCCAATAAGGTTTGGTCTTTCGGGCAGAGAGCAAGGTAACAGCCAAACGATAATCCTTATTTGAATTGATGGATTCAAGGCAGCTTCTTTAACAGAAAAGTTTTAAGGTTTCAGGAATATTCCAAGGTTCACCCCGCGACGGCATCGTGCAAGCACGAGCCCTACTTCCGTTCGGATCTAGCTCTCCTCTTTTTCGGAGGAAGGGCCCTGCCAGTTCAGGATGAGGCACCAACTCCCGAACACGACGAGTATCCATCCCCAATGACGGATCAGGAGTTGTGCGGTCAGATAATCCAACAGCGCCAATCCAGTGAAGAGGAGGTATCCGACGATTTTCACCGGAAAACCGTACCTTCATCCATGGTAAAGTAAAGAGACCCCTATGGATTTACCACCCGGGCACCTCGTTTGACGAACATCTCCTTGGTATGCGGATGGCAGGTGAAAAGAATGATCTGTCGGCCCACCGAAAACTCGGTCAGCACATCGGCAATTCTGGCCGCCCGGGCAGGATCGAAGTTTACCAATAAATCATCCAGCACAATGGGCAGGGGCTCGCGGTTTTGCTCGTATTCAGAAATCAGTCCCAGGCGCAACGCCAGGAGCAACTGTTCCCGGGTTCCCCGACTCAGCTCCGCCACCCCACGGCTACGACCATCAGAGGTCACCAGGGACACATGCTTTTCGGTGAGGGAGAGCCGCAAATCCTGATACGCCCCATCGGTAATACGGGAAAAAAAGGCCTTGGTCTCCCGCAAAACCACGGGCTGATGAGCCTCCTCATACCGCTGTTTGGCCCGTCCCAACATCTCGATCGCCAACTTGGTGGCGAGCCATTCCCGGGTTTTTTCCGCCAACTCGTTGCGCAGGGTCGCCACCCGATTGCGGCGGGCAAAGAGGTCATCGGGCTGGAGAAGGGTTTTGCGCTCTTGCGTCAGCGAGGCGAGGGAGCGATTGAGTTCCTCCGCCTGCTCCTCGGATTCCTTCGCAGAATTTTCGGCCTCTGCACGCTGACTTTCCAAGGTTTCAGGAGTACTGGCAGCGAGAGTTTTGATCTCTTCCTTCCATTCGGTGACCCCGAGCAAGGTTTGCAGGGCTTTCTCCGCCTGCTCCCGTTTTCCCCGCCATTCCCCCTTTTCTTTTAGCCGCTGGAAATATTGATAAAAAGCCTCCGCCGTCGAGACTCCCAGCTGATCCAACGCCTCCTGTAATTCCTGCTGAAGTTTCTTTTGCTCTTGGAGCAGGTTCTTCCGACGTTCCGCCAAGGTTTTCCCCTTACGCTCCCAGAACTCCTTTTCCTGGGCCAATTTGTCCTTTTCCCGCAAGTCTTCCAGCCAACCTTCGATCTGAGCCGGTGTCGGAGTCTCACTGATGTCCGGTTGCTCTTGCCGGACCCGCTCGAGAAAGCTACGGATTTTCTCTTCGCAATGTTCCAAGTTTCGCGAAACCTCTCTCTCCTTATGAACCGTGGACTGCAAACTTTCGAGTTCGTCCAAAAAGGCTTTCACCCCCGCTGGTTCGAGATCCTCCGGCAAACCAAATTCCCGCCGCAAACCTGCCCATGCCTCTTGGTCCCGTGCCTCCTCATCGTTCAACTGTTCAATTTGTCGGGCCATTTTCTCACCCACGGCTTGTTGCTCGGAAAGTTTCTTTTCCCAACTCGCCCTTGCCACCTGCCATTGTTTGACCTTTTCAACCAGTTGTTTGGTTTCTTCTATCTCACCATGCAATTTTCGCGCATCAATAGTAGGGTGAGTAAATGAAGGCGTTTTCCTGAAACGAATAAAACCAAAGGCCAATACCCCTGCGCCGGCCAATCCGAGAACCATCGCCCAAACCTTTTCCTGCGGCCAAAGAAGAAACGCGCCCACAAAGACCAGCATCCCCGCCAGTAAGGTCGGCCATTCGGAGAGGATTGCTTTGGGCGAAGGCGCGGGATGGGTAGGTTTTGCCAAGGCTTGCTCCAGGTCAAATCGCGCCTCCCGCAACCATTCTTCCCGTTCGGCTAAAGCTTGGTCCTCGGGCCAGTCGGCGTTTTTGCGTTGTTCCTCCAGTTTATGGATCTCCTCACGGATCTGCCGCTCCTTCAGCGACCCCTCCTCCTGGCGTCGGACAACCTCATTTTTATCATTCCGGCGCTGCCCCAGATGCGCCTGCAAGGCCTCGGCTTCCTGACGCAAACGATACAGCCCCTCCAGGCGAAGCAGCCTGTCCCGATTCTCTACAGGTCCCATCCTTTCCCAGCGTTTGTCCCGTTCCTCTCCCAAACGTTCCTTTTCGCGGCGCCGGCTTTCGCGGTTGGCGAGATTTTCCCGGTACTGCTTGGCCTCCGCGGTCAGTTCGACCAGAACCGAGCGGTCCACTGGCAAACGGTCCAACTCTTCAAAGATCTTTCCTTCCTGCTGGTGGGCCGATTCCTCCTCTTGCAGGGACAAAAGGTTCTGTTCCAATTGAGTCAGGCGGCTTTCTTTTTCGCGAAAGGCATCCCGGACTTCCCCGGGTTTTTCCGCATAGGAAGACAAAGCCTTTTCCTCGTTGACCGCCTGTTGCCATTCCACATACACCGGAAAGGCTTTCACCAGAGCGCGGGATTTCTCCAAAAACTGCCGGGCCGTAGCCTGCTCTTGGCGGGCCTTCTGATAAGCTTTTTCCAAGTGTTCCAACTCCTGGCTCAACCGCTCATACGTCTCCAGTTTAGCGGATTGCTCCCGAATCGTTTTTTCCTCCTCTTTGATCTCCCGGGCCAAAACGATCAGCTCCTGGGTTTTGCCCCGGGATTTGTAATAACGATCCCGCCGATTATGAAGGTCTCGTTCAAAGGCCCCGTAATCCAATGAACCCAGTCCCATGCCCATACTGAAAATCCGATTCTCCATGCCCGCCTCATTGAGCTGCTCAAGCCCCCGGAGTTCATCCAGGGTCAGAGCATACACATTGCGGTACAAATCCGCCGAGGCATCGCCGAGTAAATTGGCGAAGAGGCTTTCCCCCGAGCCATTTTGATCGATCAAGTCGACCGAAAAATCGTGATTCCCGCAGCGGTGGACCAAGAGTGCCTGCCCTTCCCGGGAACGAAGCCAAAGCCGCCCCCCGTGATCGCCTCCCGCCAGAGGCGGCCGACGATCGCTTCGTGCGCGAGGGTAGCCGAACAGAGTGAAACGAATAAAATCGAGAAGGGTGGATTTCCCCGCCTCATTGGGCGCATAATAGAGATTCAGGCCCTCGGAAAACTCTCCCATAGCCACATCATGAAAGATGCCGAAACCATCGATGTGCAGTTTTTCAATTCTCATCGCCGACCTCCTTTAGCAAACCCCGCAACGCCAATCCCCGCCCCCGCACCAGCAGGGAATGGGGATCCTTCAGCAAAGCCCCCTCACCTTCCGGAAGCACCCCGGCAATGGAGGAAGCACGGATTTCCCCCGCCAATTCCTCCAGCAACTCCCCCAAGGACTCTTCCCCGTTTTCAAGCTCCGCAAAATGGCGGAGCAACTCTCCCACAAAGTCATCCCCTTTTTGCCGAGCCGTCAAATCGATGGGGGGTGTCGTTTGATTGTCCAGGCCTTCCAGATAGATAAAACGGCTCTCGTAATCATTGAGTTCCTGAAAACTTTCCCGCAACGCCTCAACCTGCCGTTCCTCCGACAGCCGAAAAAATAACGGCGTCTGCCCGGTCACCTGCAGACGCAACAAGACCGAACGCCCTTCCCCCAAAAGCGTCTCCCGTAATTGCCGAAGACGATCAAAGAGACCGCTCTCGTCCTCCACCCCGTTGAGGTCCAGCCGTGCCGTCCGGAATTCGACCTCCGCCAGCGGCAGGAAACGATCTGCCGTCAAATGCTGACCTGAAACCTCGACCAACTCAGCCCCTTTGGGACCAGTTTCCTTGAAATGCCGACCCTGTAAATTTCCGGGATAGACCATGCGGGGTTCCACCTCCTGCAAGACCTCCGCTTTGTGGATATGTCCCAGCGCCCAGTAATCCATCCCCGCCCGCCGCAGGTCCTCGAGAGAAAAAGGACAATAAGGCTCATGGTCCTTGTTTCCACTGACCGCCCCGTGAAGCAAGCCAATCGCAAATGGGTCGCCGGGTTCTTTGCGGAAATCCACGGCAAAATTCTGATACTCCTCCCGTTGGCCAAAGCTCACCCCATAAACCGCCGCCAGATCCTTGCCGCCACGGGAAAAAACCCGCCGCTCCACCGAACCAGCCGGGAAGCGATGAACATTGTCCGGCAAGCGAAAGCCCTTGGACCAATGGTCGAAGGGGTCGTGGTTTCCACAGATCAAATAAACGGTGATGCCGCCTTCCCGCAGTTTTCGGAGACCCTCGTAGAAATGTGCCTGAGCCCCTAAACTGACCGCCGCTGAATCAAAGGTATCACCCGCCAAGAGCAAAAAATCGACCTTTTCTTCCAAACAAGCCCCGATCAAATGTTCAAACGCCTTCCGCCCTCTGCGAACCAACGCCTTGCCCAGCTCCTCATCCAACCGGTGCAGCCCCTGATAAGGGCTCTCCAAATGCAAATCGGCAGCATGTATAAATCGAAAATCAGCCATTTAGATCACCCGTTGAAAAATTCAAAGACGTTGTAAACCAAAACCACCAAAATAGCAATGGGGGCGACATACCGAATCATAAAGCACCAAATTCGTTGCCACGGAAAGGCCGAAGGCCTTCCTTGTTGGAGATCCTTCAAGGCATTCTCAATGCCCCACCCCCAGCCGACAAAAAGGGAAATCCCCAATCCGGCCACCGGCAAGGCGATGGTGACATATATATTATCCAGAAGACTGAAAAAGCTGAAGCCCCACCCAAACATGCCACTCGCATGGAAAAAACTCGTGTCCACCTGACTCAGGAGGGATGGGATTCCGAGCAAAAAAGCCCCCAACGCAATAGCGCACGCCGCCTGCGGGCGACTCATCCCTTTTTCATCAATCAAATAGGCCGTGGCCGCTTCCAGAAGCGAGACCGATGAAGTCAGAGCGGCAACCAGCAATAAGGCGAAAAACAAAACCGAGAACAGCCAGCTCATGGGCAACTCGTGAAAAATTCCCGACAAAACCACGAAGATCAGCCCGGCGCCTCCGTCCAATTGCTCGACCTCAGCCACCGCCATTACGGTGAAAAGAGCAGGGAAAATAATCAACCCGGCCAAAACGGCAATCAAGGTATCAAGCCCCACCACGGAAACCGCCGCATTCGGCAGATTCTCCTTTTGGCGAAGATAGCTACCATAGGTGATAATCGCTCCCATCCCCAGTCCCAGAGAGAAAAACGCCTGCCCCAGGGCAAGAAGGAAATAGGAGCTATCCCAATCCGAAAACCGCGGGACCAAATAATACTGCAAACCATCCAGGCTGCCGGACAAGGTAAGCGAGCGGAACATCAAGGCCAGCAGAAGGAGAAGAAAAAGGGGCATGGCGAATTTGATCATCCCCTCAATGCCCCGCTTGATCCCCAAGGCCACGATCACCGCGGTTAGCCCAATAAAAAGAAAATGCGCCAGCAGGACAACGGGAACATTGGCCGTCGTACGGTCAAAAAAAGCCGCCGTCCCCTCCTTCACCGGCTCGGTAAAGGTTCCCGCAAACGAGGCAAAGAGATAAATCCCCGCCCAACCCGCCACCACACTGTAGAACGAAGTGATGACCGCTCCCGTAACAACGCTCAACAGGCCAAAAAGATACCAATTCGTCCCCGGCTTAAGCCGCTTCATCGCCCCCACCGGATTTTTTTGCCCGGCCCGGCCGATCACCATCTCGGCCAACATGACAGGGAGCCCAATGGCCAAAATGCAAATAATATACAGGAGCAGAAACAGGCCGCCCCCGCCATCCGCTACCGAAATCGGAAACCGCCAGATATTGCCCAACCCAATGGCCGAACCCGCCGCCGCAAAAATAAAAACGAGCCCCGAACCCCAATGTCCACGCGAATTTTCCGGTGTTTGGTCAGCGGGCATCAGGACAAGAATAAGCGTAAAGATACATCCGGTTTTTAGAATGCCCTTCCCGATGCGACACGGGGAAACCCATACGGTCCCTCGGGATCATCCGAGAAATATACTGACCAGATTGGACCCCAAAACAATCAAGATCGCAATCGGAGCCACATAGCGGATCATAAAACACCAGGTCCGCTTCAGGACAAAGGTCGGGGTTTCATGCTGAATTTCCTTGAGGGCATTCGGAATACCCCAAACCCAACCGACAAAGAGTGAGAGGCCCAGCGCCCCCACCGGGAGCAAAATCTGGAAGGTAAGGAGGTATTTAACTTCAAAAACCGACATCCCTCCAGCGAAAGGAAGATTGGTGAAAAAGGCCGAGGCCCCAAACCCGAGGGCGGTTGGAATGGCGACCACAAAAACCGCTCCCGAGGAAAGCCAGGCCGCTTTGCGGCGACCAATTTTCCAGTCATCAACCAAGTGCGCGGTAATCACCTCCAGAATACTAATAGCCGAGGTCAGCGCCGCGATCCCCAACAAAAGGAAAAAGGCACTGCTGAAAAAGATAACCGCCCCATCGCCACCCGGAAGCTCGCCGAGGATTTGGGGGAAAACCTGGAAGACCAAGCCCATGCCCGACATTAGCAGGGAATCCAAATCTCCTCCATGCACCACCACCGTGAAGAAGATCACCGGAAAAATAATCAACCCGGCCAGAATCGCGATCACCACATCCATCGAGACCACCTGCCCGGCAGAGGTGGGGAGGTTCTCTTTCTTACTCAGGTAACTCCCGTAGGTAATCATTACCCCCATTCCCAAACTGAGGGAGAAAAACGCCTGCCCCAAAGCCATGTTCAAGGTCCCAAAGGTAAGCTGCGAAAAGTCCGGCACCAAATAAAACTTCAGGCCCTCGCCCGCACCCTCCAAGGTCAATGCCCGGAACATCAAGATCAGCAGAATGATCAAAAGAAGGGGCATGGAGATTTTGATCGCCCGCTCAATCCCGGTCCGGACCCCCGCAGCGACAATCACCGCCGTAAGGATCAGAAAAATGCCCATGAAGACGACCTCGTAACCGGCATTGGCGGTCATGCTCTCATACATTTCCTCGAAGTAAACACCGGCCTCTGCGGTCCCTTCCGGAAGAATAAGATTCCCCCCGGCGGCTTGGAAAAAATAGAAAACCGTCCACCCCGAAATTACGATGTAGAAGGAAAGAATAACAAAGCCGGTAAAAACCCCCAAACCGCCAACCAGGTACCAGGGCGTTCCCTTTTTAAGATTCTTTAGCGCCCCCACCGGATTTTTCTCCCCGGCCCGGCCCAGAACCATCTCCGCCAGCATAACGGGAAAGCCCACAACAAACATGAAGAAGAGATAGACCAGGACAAAGGCTCCGCCTCCATTCTGGGCCACATTCATTGGAAAGCCCCAAATATTCCCCAAACCAACGGCGGAACCGGCTGCCGCAAAAATGAAAACCAAACGCGAACCCCACTGCCCGCGGGAAGGAATTTTTGATTGCTCCATGGGTGCCATAATAAAAAAACGATGAAATCTGTTCGTAAATCTAGAAAGTCTCTCCCCCAAGATGCAACGCAAAAGAAACGGCGCATTTTCAAGGGACTGTCCCTACAGGGCGCATTTTCAAGGGACTGTCCCTACAGTATTGACACTGCCCTTCGAACTGCGGCTTCCTCCATCACCTGTTACTCGTTGCCTAGGCCGAGGGGGGTGGCGTCGCCGTCGCGGGAAACTTCGGGAAGGTTGCCGCGGCCGGAGTTGGTCAGTTTCGCCTGGTAGGTAAAGAGATCGGTGCGGCGATTCAGCCGGGGGGTCACTGAACCGTGCTCCCGGGCTTCGTACAGATCGTCGAGATTTACATCGCAGACGAGAATGGTCTCCTCATTGTAATCCGCTTCCGCAGCAATGGCGTCGCGGGCAAAGGCAAAATCAGAAGGGGTCAGCACGGAGGCCTGAGCGTACTGGATGTCCATGTTGGAAACATCCGGCAAATTGCCCACGGTTCCGGTAAGAGCCACATAGACCTGGTTTTCAATCGCCCGCGCCTGGGCACAATAGCGAACCCGCAGATACCCCTGCCGGTTGTCGGTGCAGAAAGGCACGAAAATAATATCCACCCCCTGGTCGGCTAGCCACCGGGACGCTTCGGGGAATTCGATGTCGTAACAAATCTGAATGCCGATACGGGCCTTGGGGGTCTCAATCACCCGCAGACAATCCCCACCGGTAATTTGCCACCATTTGCTTTCGTTGGGAGTGATGTGCAATTTCGGTTGCTCCACCACCTCGCCATCCGGCAGGCAAACAAAGCAGATGTTAAACATTTTATCGTCCCGAGCCACCGGATGGCTTCCGGAAATCAGCGTAATCCCATACCGGACCGCCAAACCTTTCATCAATTGACGAAACTCCGGGGTTAACTCCGCCAATTTACGGATGCCTTCCTGCGGAGTATGAGTGCCGGTTTGGGAGAGAAGCTGAACACTTAAAAATTCCGGCAGAAGCACAAAATCACTGCCGTATTCGGCGGCGATTTCGACAAAATACTTCACTTGCGCAGCAAATTCATCGAAGGAGCTGAGTTTCCTCATCTGGTATTGCACGCATGATATACGCGCCTTACGGACCTCCCGCGACGGCGCCTCGTGCTCGGGATTCAGCCATTCAAACAGCGCGGCAAAATTCCGGCTGCGGGGATCGGGGGTATAGTGGGGCAAAATCCCCCGCAGAACATACCCTTCCCGCAGAAGGGTTCCCAACACCGGATCCTCAATTTCTTTCTGCACGACTCTTTCCGCATACTCCTCGGGGGATGTTTTATCGGCATACTTGTCGTAATGCCAGAGCCGGGCCCCGACGAGGATACGACGGATATTTTTCCGCCGGGCCAACTCCCGCCGGGCCCGGTACAGGGCGCGGGCCACCCCCTGCCCCCGGCACTCGGGATGAACATACAAATCGACCCCATACAGGGTGGTTCCAAAGGCATCGTGATTGGAGAAAAATCCGCCGTCGGTTATCCCGGCCCAGGTATGCGCCCGGTGCGGATCCTTGCCCATGTGCACCATCAAGCTGGAAGCCGCACCGATGATGACCCCGTCTTTTTCCACCACCATCTGCCCTTCGGGAAAATGCTGCAAATGGCTCTCGAGATGGGCTGCGGTCCAACGCGCACTCTTTTCTCCGGGCAAGGGGTAGCAAATTTCATTGAGTTCGACGAGAGCCTCGATATCAGCAGAGTCGGCACTTCGCACCGCCCATTGGGGAAATTCCTTTGGTTTCATAAAACAGGCTATAGCACAGCGCTGGAGGGCAGGCAAATCATGCCCGCAGCAATTCTTTATTCTTCCCCCGGATAGCGTAAGCCCCAAGAGGCCCGCATGTCATCCATTTGCTCCGCCAGCCGTTCACTCTCGGCCAGCGGCATGGTGGGGGATTCCCATTCCCCGGCCCGCAGACAGCGATGAACCTCGGCAATTTGGTGGCGGAACATTTCCTCCCAGGGCTCGGGGAAGGAGCGTACGACTTTCTCCCCTTTGGTTTCCAGCGTAACTTCCTGGGCACAAAAGAAAAGATCGGGCAGATGAATTTTGCCCTTCGTCCCGACGACCGTCGCGGTGTTGTCAGACCGAAAGGACAGGGAGGTTTCCAGCGATGCCAGAATGTCGCCCGGATAGCGGGCCTGAATGAGAACCTCGTGGTCCACTCCGGTCGGCCCGAGGGTCCCCAGCGAATTGATCGCTTCCGGATTTTGCCCGCCCGCGATCATACTGGCAAAAGACAAGGGGTAAATCCCCCGATCCAGCAGAGTTCCGCCTGCCAGAGCGGGATCAAACAAGCGGGGACAACTCTCCGGTGTTGCCGGAACCCCAAAGCTGGCGATCACCTGCCGCACCGTCCCGATACGGCCTTCGGCAATCCATTCCCGCAGCTGTACAATGGCGGGGAGGAAGCGGGTCCACATGGCCTCCATGAGGAACAATTTCTTTTCCTCGGCCTTGGCTCTCATCCGCTGCACCTCGGCGGCATTGACCGCCAGAGGCTTCTCGCAAAGAACCGGTTTTCCGGCTTCCAACGCAAGCAGGGTAGCCCCCTCGTGCAGGTTGTGCGTTCCGGCGACGTAAACCGCATCGATGTCGGGATCTTCCACTAACGCCTCATAGCTGTCGTAGCTTTTGGAGACCGCCAATTCACGGGCAAAGGTTTCCGCCTTTCCGGGAGTGCGTGAGGCGACAGCACACACCTGGGCATCCGGCAGAGCTCTGGCTCCGGCCACAAATTTACGGGCAATTCCTCCCGCTGCGAGAAGACCCCAACGGATGGGTTTATTTTTTTGGGTAGGCATGGAAGGAAAATTAAGATTTATGAGTTAATAATTAGGAAAAAGAATAGGTCGGGCAGCCGCCGGTTCCAACCTCACCACGAAAGCCCGAAAAAGCATGATCGTCAAACAACCATTCGGTAGACGGGGTAATTCGAGAAGCTACCCTCGACAAGCTCAGGGTTTGCGACAGGTCAAGGAAAACTCCGTCCCTCCAGGAAAACTGCCTTGCGGGCAGGAAAGCACCGCGCTACTGCGGATCAGCTCTGCCGCCGGCTCGTTGTACGGGAACTTCGCCGCTATCGGGGTCAGTCGAACGGTTGCGACGAAAAATATTGCGATTCAATTTATCGAAATCCACCTCCCCGGTCGCATCAGCGTACTGCCGAGCGCCCAAGGCTACGTTGCGAACAGGGGCATCGGAAAGGGAAGCGGTTTCGTCAGCGAAACGCTGTTGTTGGTCCGCCCGCAAAAACATTTGCCGGGCTTGGTCATGTTCTTGCGAAAAAATGACCCGCCGCTCAATGATGGCGGTTTCCACGGTCTTGGCATCAATCATCTTCCGGGCTTGCGGATGCTGAGTCTGCCCAATGGTGTTCCGCCCTTGCGCCCATTGCTGCATGGACAGTACCGGAGCATCGATGCGACCGGGAGAGTGCACACCACCCATTTCCCCGGGGGAGCGGCTGCCGGACTGGATTTGCTGCTGGTAATTCAAAAACGTCTGCGGAGAACCTGATTGCTGGGCCAAAAGTCCCAGGACGCTGCCCAAAAAGAGAGCTAGCGCGGAGGAAACAATTTTGTTCCGAAAGAAAAGCATGTCCAAAGCGATGTCAGGCCAATGGCGATTCGTCAAGGCAAAACGGCACCGCCCACGAGCGCTGCCATCGGTGGAACTGGAATATGCGGGGATGAGACTTGGGTCGGAGTGTTCCGCGCAGGGACACAAGGTCCCTGCTTTTGGGGGTGGACTGTAAACGGAGACCTCAGAATACCCCTAATCTCACCTCAAAAAGCGTTTCTGCGCATTGTTGGGACGCGTGCCCCTCTTCCCTCAAAAGCCGTCATTGACCTTTGCGCCAATGTTCGTTGTTTTGGATAGCTTGTCCCAGCCTATGAAAGCAATGTCACCATTGGAAGAACTCCGACACTCCACCGCCCATGTTTTGGCGACCGCCGTCCTGCGCCTTTTTCCCGAGGCCAAGCTGGATATCGGTCCCCCGACCGACAGCGGTTTTTACTACGATTTTGATCTGGATCACCGCTTCAGCGCCGAGGATTTGCAGGCGCTGGAAAAGGAGATGAAAAAAGTGGTCAAGGAGCGCCAGCCTTTCGAGCGAATCGAAACCTCCCGCGATGAAGCCGAAACCTTTTTTCAGGAAGCCGGGCAGCCATACAAAATCAGCCGCTTGGGCGACATTCCCGAAGACGAGGCGGTAACCTTTTACCGCAACGGCGAATTTACCGACCTGTGCGCAGGAACCCACGTCCCGCACACCGGACACATCAAGGCCTTCAAGCTTCTTTCCATCGCCGGGGCCTACCACCGGGGGGATGAGAAAAACAAACAACTGCAACGCATCTACGGCACCGCCTTCCCGAACAAAAAAGAACTGGCCGACTATCTGGAGCGCCTGGAAGAAGCCAAGAAGCGGGACCACCGCCGAGTCGGTCGGGAGCAAAAACTTTTCACCATCGACGAGGAAGTCGGCCAAGGCATGGTTCTCTGGATGCCCAATGGGGCAGTCATCCGCCAGGAATTGCAAAATTTCATCATGGATGAGCTGTTCAAGCAGAACTACGAACAGGTTTTCACCCCTCACGTCGGCAAGCTCGGGCTCTACCGAACTTCCGGTCACTTCCCCTACTACCGCGACTCCCAGTACCCTCCCCTGGTGGAGCCGGATGCCCTTGAGAGCATGGCCCATGAAGGCTGTTCCTGCTCGGACCTCACCAATCGTTTGAACGAAGGCGATGTGGACGGATTCCTCCTCAAGCCGATGAATTGCCCGATGCATATCCGCATCTACGCTTCCCAGCCGCACTCCTACCGCGACCTGCCGGTCCGGATGTTTGAGTTCGGCACGGTGTACCGCTGGGAACAATCGGGAGAACTCAACGGCATGACCCGGGTGCGCGGTTTTACTCAGGACGACGCCCACCTGTTTTGCACCGAAGATCAACTCAAGGACGAGATTGAAGGCTGCTTGGATCTCGTCAAAACCGTCTTCCGCACTCTCGGCATGTCCGACTATCGGGTGCGCATCGGGCTCCGCGATCCCGATTCCACCAAATACACCGGGCCCTCCGAAAATTGGGACAAAGCCGAGCAAGCGCTTCGCGAACTGGCCCGCGACCTTGATGTTCCCTATACCGAGGAACCCGGCGAAGCGGCCTTCTACGGTCCCAAAATCGACTTTGTCGTCAAAGACGTCATTGGCCGCGAATGGCAACTGGGAACCGTTCAAGTGGACTACAACCTGCCCGAGCGCTTTGCCCTGGAATACATTGGCTCCGACAATAAACCCCACCGCCCGGTCATGATTCACCGTGCCCCCTTCGGCTCGATGGAACGCTTTGTCGGTGTCTTGATCGAACATTTTGCGGGGGACTTTCCCCTCTGGCTGGCCCCGGAGCAAGTGCGGATCCTCCCCCTCAGCGACAAACTGGTCCCGTACGGCCAAAAGCTCCTGCAGAAGTTGCGCAGCCGTAAATTCCGCGCCACCCTCGACAGTCATGACGAAAAGCTCGGGGCCAAGATCCGTCGCGGGCGCCTCGACAAAATCCCCTACCTTCTCATCGTCGGCGGTCGCGAGGAAGAAGCCGAAGAGGTCTCCGTTCGTTCCCGCGCCCATGGAGAAATGGGCACCCTCCCCTTTGCCCAACTCCTGAGTCAATTGGAAGAGGAGCGGGAAACCCGCTTTTATCGTGCCGCCCAAACAGACGAGCCGAACAACGCTAAAAAATAACCGCCATGGCCGGATTTTTTGCCAAATTCAAACGGGGCCTCGCCAAAACGTCCCGCACCATTTTCTCCCCGATCGGGGGGCTTTTCGGCAGCAAGAAGCTGGATGCCGACGCCTTGGAAGAGCTGGAGGAATCGCTCTACAGCGCTGATTTCGGGGTGGAAACCACGGAGGAGATTCTGGAGGAGATTCAAAGTGCCTACCGCAAAAACAAAGATCTGCGCGGACAGGAAGCCGCCGCCATCGGCGCGTCCGTGTTGAAACAGGTTTTGGCAGGTTCCGCCGGCCAGCTCACGGCCGCCGAGACCCCGCCCACGGTCATCGTTTTGCTGGGAGTCAACGGATCCGGCAAGACCACCACCACCGCGAAGTTGGCCCATCGCCTCACCAAGGAAGGCCGGTCCGTTTTGGTCGCCGCCTGCGACACCTTTCGGGCCGCCGCGGTGGAACAGCTCCGGACCTGGTGCGACCGTCTTTCGCTCGACCTCATCGCCAGTCAACGCGGGGCCGACTCCGCCGCCGTGGCCTTCGACGCCATGCAAGCGGCCAAGGCCCGCGGCAAGGAATTTTTGCTCATCGATACCGCCGGACGGTTACACAACAAGAGCCACCTGATGGATGAGCTGGCGAAAATCCGCCGGGTTCTCGCCAAGCACGCCCCCTCCGCACCCCACCATGCCTGGCTCGTCGCGGACGGAAGCCTCGGCTCCAACACCGTCGAGCAGGCCCGGGTTTTTAACGAGGCTTTCGGGCTCACCGGATTGGTCGTGACCAAGCTCGATGGCACCAGCCGCGGCGGGGCCTTGGCTGGCATTTACCGGGAACTGCAGATTCCGGTATTTTTCCTCGGTCTGGGAGAAGGCGAGGAAGATTTGCAACCCTACGATGTTGACCATTACACCCAGGCCGTATTTGGTCTGGGAGACGACTAAACTCTTTCCCGAATGAAAATTGCCATAGGATCCGACCACGCCGGCTATCGTTACAAACAAGCCATTATTGAACACCTGAAAAAACAGGGCCATGAAGTCCGTGATTTCGGAACGCATTCCGAAGAATCCGTTGACTACCCGACCTATATCCGTCCCGTCGCCGAAGCCGTCGCAGCAGGAGAATTCGAGCGGGGCATCGTCCTCGGCGGATCCGGCAACGGCGAGGCGATTGCCGCCAACCGGGTCAAAGGGGTTCGCTGTGGCCTTTGCTGGAATGAAGAAGTGGCCCGCCTCAACCGCCTCCACAACGACGGCAACGTCCTCTCCCTCGGCGAGCGGGTCATTCCCAAGGAACTCATCCTCCCCATCGTGGACACCTGGCTCAGCACCGAATTTGAAGGCGGTCGCCACGAAAAGCGCATCCGCCTGCTCGACAGCTGAGGAATTAAGGTTGGAGGGTGCCGCCCGTCGACTCAGGACTCCTGACCCACATTCCCCGGAAACCCGACATCGAAAATTTCAAGTTGTTTTTGAATAAAGACTTAAGCGCAAGACGATAGGCTCTGCTCAGATGGATCGTGTGAAACGGCAAATGAAACCCTTTTCGCGAGAGAATACCGGTAAGTCATCGCATGAGAGGTGAAAAGAAACCTAAGTCCCGGAGGGACGGGCCGATGGTAGGCGTGGATGGCAATCCACGTAATCTCCAAGCAAAAATCCAAATGTCTCGCAGAGCGAGACCTGAGAGGGTTGGGCTTGGGGTTTTCCATTAGCCCGAATGGCACTCGGTTAAGGGGGTAATCGGGGGAGCGGCGTGCTTTAGCCGCCGTCAGCGATTTGCTTTCCGCGGCTAAAGCACGGGGCTCCTTTTTCGTTGGCGCAAATATCTTCAGGCAAAAGGCGGTCGATTACATCCTTAACCGAGTGCCATTCCCATTAGCCCAACACCGAGCACCACCCCTCCTGCTCTCGCTCTGCGAGGCATTCTATTGGGGGTGTGATACCCATTCCGTGGATTTTCATCCACGGCTATCCTCTTGCCGTCCCTCTGGGACTTACCAAAAGCGTGCGCCTTCAACCTTAACAAAATTCCATTGGTGTCACCTTTACTTCACTGGAATCAAGAGTCTTGCGGATGGCTTTTGCAAACAAGCGCTGCTACCAGCGGAGCTGGAATATAAGGATAACGAGACTCACGGGGTTGGAGTGTTCCGTCCTTTACGTCCCTGGCTTGAAGCACTCCGCGCAGGGATCCCGCCAAGCGGGGTCCCCGCGCTCAACACTCCAGAGGCGTCGGAAACACCTTAGTCTCACATTAGGGATGAAGTGAAAACGGAATACCGGAAGAGTCTCGGTGAGGACCGGCAGGAACGAGAGCGCCAACATCGAAGGCAGGGCGAACGCGGGGAGGAATCATTGTCGTTGACCATTTTTTTGACAAAGTCCCAAAAAAACTCCTTTGGCCTTTTCTTGAACAAGGATTTTTGGTAATTTTTAAGAGACGGTAGATACAGCAACGAATCAAGTACCGGTTTTGAGACTTCGTTCCGGGGCGTCAGATTTGCCTTTGGCAGTAATCCCGTTTTCGGGAGCGCCTGTCTCCTTTTGCGTATCTACCGTCACTTTTTTCAGTTAGAGATAAATGCGTAAGCTCCGCCATCCGAGTATTTTGGCTACTTCTCCGCGGGGAAACCCAGCATGTCGCAGCGTAGCCTTAGCGAAGGAGGAAAAGGGCGGCATTTCTTAGGGCCGCAATAACCGGAACATTTGGATTGGCGGACGGGTCCGGCTCCGATCTTTGTCCCCTGTATTACGGCTCCCCTTTGAGTCGGTTACAGATATGCTGGTAGAGTTGAATTGAAATGCGAAGGCCATGCTCACGAATCGAAGTGTCCAGCAGTGTCTGCACATCCGATTTTTCCAAAATGCGCTGCTCCGCCGCCTTCAACAGTAATCCACAAAAACCAATCACCCGAATACCACGCTCTTTGGCGAACCTGCGAAGCAGACGCTCATCCACTAAAAACCAATCCGCCCCATGCTCAAATGCCCAGGACAAGCTGGTACGATCACTCAGGCTGAGGGCCCGCGATGCAAATAGCGTGTCTGCGTAGTCGACCACCTCAACAGACTGTAACCATGCCTGCAAACGCTCGGCCTCTCCAGGGGCTGCTTTCTCACTCAATAATTCCTGTACAACGCAGTGAAGCACAACCACCCGCGCTCCAATCGACAATTCGATCAAATCGAGTCGATTTAGCTTCGCCAGAAAGATGAGTGGACTGGCATCGCACACGATGATCGGCTTTCGCAATTCTTCAGCCACCGTTCAAATCTTCCTCTAACTCAGCAATCCCATAGTGAAGAGTTAAGTCTTGTTCATCCATCCGTGCGATAAAATCCCAGATGGAGATACCTGCCATCTCCGCAGCCCGCGACAATGTTACCTGTGACATTCGGTAGGCGCTCACCGCCTCGTCGAACCTGAGTTGCCCGAGACCGCGCCGCAGCAATGTTTTTGTCAGAGAAGCGCGATCCAGACCAGAGCGCTCCGCCATTTCATCCAATAGGGCGAGTTCCTCTTCATTTAATCGTGTGGATACTGTCCTTGTAACCATGTTTACAATATTGAAATATGTAGACATCAAGTCAAGTCGAAATTTCACCGCTTATAATCGCTACTCATACGGTACTAAACAGCCAGTCGGGAAGGCAGTGTTGGAGAGGTGGAAAAATGCTAAAACGCTGATGAATCGTTCTTGGGCCAATAAAATGTTCCTTTCTCCAGGCGCTTAGGGCTGTTACGTACCACATTCTCATCGTAGAAAAGGGTTGTTTTTTTATCAAATCAAGCGTCGCAGGGCCGGGTTTTAGTGTCAATTTATAGGGCCTGTCCCTTAAAAAAGGGATCGAGGAAACGGATTTGACAAGCCTCTCGACATGTAGGTACATTGTAATTATGAAAACGAGCCTTATCAGGATTGGAAACAGCCGGGGGATTCGGCTTCCGAAGCCGCTTATTGAGCAATGTGGGTTTGGGGATGAAGTGGATTTAGAGGTCAAGGGGCAGCAACTGGTCATCCGCCCGCTGGAGTGCACCCGGTCTGGGTGGGAGGAGGCGTTTGCGGAAATGGCAAAGCATGGGGATGATAAACTCTCTGACCGAGAGGGTATGTCCACCTCGACCTGGGATGAAGAGGAATGGGAATGGTAATCCAGCGCTTTGAGGTTTTTCTTATTTCGCTCGATCCGGCCAAAGGAAGTGAAATTCAGAAAACCCGCCCTTGTCTGGTGATTTCACCAAACGAAATGAATGATCACATCCGAACGGTCATCGTTGCTCCCATGACCACTAAAGGCCGGTCCTACCCGACACGAATTGGCTGTACCTTCCAGGGAAAGAGCGGACAGATCGTTTTGGACCAAATCCGGACAGTGGACAAGACCCGTCTGGTTAAGAAGCTCGGCACAATTCCTCCAGAAGCCCAAGGAAAAGTGCTCCAAACTCTTCAAGAAATGTTTTCCCTTTGAGCGAAATTCCTCGGTTTTTCCGGGCGGTGATGATGGGGTCTACTCTCTCAAGGCGTGGGGTTTAAGAGTGTCAATTTATAGGGCCTGCTCCTTAAGGGTGAGCGATTTGTCTGTTTCTGTGGCCCGGGGGGTTCAGCGACACCGGGGCGAATTGTTTTGGAAATCGAGCCGGGGCGGTTCTCGAAGCGCACCCAAAACACAAAGTCTGCCTTTCCTGTTAAGGGTGGTTGTTACGTGTTTAGTTAGACTGGGGGACCGGGATCTTCGGCTTTCTTTTACGGTGAAGGCGCAAGAGCAAGACGAAAGCCAAGGCTGATCCCGCGATGATCCGGCGGGTGCCCGATGAAGAAATCAGAACTCGTGAAACCAGCGGAACTGCTCAAACAACCTCCGCGAAGAGCCCGCATGGAGGTGTCGGTGTCTGAATCCTCGAAACCCGTCCGAGGGCTGCTGCGGGTCCACTCCCAAACGTTCCCATGCACATCATACAACCCCCAGGGATTGGCGCCCTTTTGCCCAACCGCATGCGTGCGACCATCACTATTGGCGTCATACCAAGCGTGGCGACGCAAATCACTCTCGCTATTGCCAAACCACCAGCGCGTTGTCGTTCCCGCTCGCGCCGCATATTCCCATTGTTCTTCACTCGGTAAGGTATAGGCATATCCCTCAGGCAATCGACCCGCACGACGCTCACGTTCCGTCAGCTTACGACAAAACTCCATCGCCTCATCCCAGCTCACATTCTCCACCGGGGCATTCTGACCACTGGACTGAAAATGGCTCGGGTTCCTTCCCATAATGGCCTCCCATTGCCCCTGCGTCACCGGGGTCGCCCCCAGCCAGTAGCCTTCAGGTATGAGAACTTCGGTCTGTGGACCTTTTTCATCCGAAAAGGTTACGGTGAACTCCCCGTCATCAGTTAAATGTACTTCCGATTGGGGTCCATCTTTATTGATCAAAAATGCCCCCGGCTCAATCCAGACCATGGCCAAGGCCTCGCCTTCGGGTAATTCCAGTTCAATATCGCCCACCGTCTTCCCGCATCCGGTAAGGATCATTGCTCCCAATAGAAACAGGATCGTGTATCGGCAGGTTTTTATTTCTGTTGTTTTTTTCATCGTTTCATCTACGTCATCAATATCAGAGAAATTTGGACTTCAATTCAATGCTTTCACCAACTTTCCCCGATATTTAAAGGCAGCCGAAGGCGTCAGTCCACGAATTGCTACGCTCCCGACCGCGCTGCGCTTGTTGAGGTGGTCGGATCGGTTGGACAGGATTGCTTTTTGTTTTAGTTGTAATCCTGACAGGGAAAGAACAAGTCCCATATGGCAGGAAGAGTCAAGTTGATTGGGTCCTGGTCGGTTGATTTTCTGTCGTGGGGGTGCCGCGTAGCGGCAAGGCCGGAGCGAAGCGACGGACGCAGGTCGGGTCGGTTTATCATGCCGCCTCCTTTCGCCCAAACCCACTACGGTATTTTTCTTCAGGACTCATGCCCAGGGTCTGGTGTTTGCGACCATTGTATTTGGCTATAAATGCTGTGATACCTTTGCGTAACTCGCCCATCGTCTCATAGCCCCGGATGTAGATGTCGTCGTATTTGATCGTGCGCCAAAAACGTTCGATTACGACGTTGTCCAGCGCACGTCCCCGGCCATCCATGCTGATACGGATTCCGCGGGCTTTCAATGCCCCCGTGAAGGCCTTTCCGGTAAACTGGCTGCCTTGGTCCGTATTGAAAATCTCCGGCATTCCTTCCGCCGCCAGTGACTCCTCAAGACACTCCAGGCAGAAGGCTTCGTCGAGACTGTTGCTGAGTTTCCATGAGATCACGTAACGACTTGACCAGTCCATGACCGCTGTCAGGTATACGTGGCCGCTCCCCAGTGGAATATAGGTGATGTCCGCGCACCAAACCTGGTTTGAACGGTTTATTTCCAAACCCCGCAACAAGTAAGGATAAATCGTGTGCCCCTTGCCGGGTTGGCTCAGCCGGGGCTTCGGATAGATCGGCTCAATGCCCATCTGCCGCATCAAACGACGCACACGATCCCGTCCCACGTCATAGTCGAGTATACGCAACTCGTCCAGCATTCGGCGGCTGCCGTAAGTTGGCTCTGCGGTATAGATCTGGTCAATGGCTTGCATCATCATCTCCTCCTCCACCGACCAATTACGCTCACTGCGGTGATAGTAACTAGAACGCGGAACCCCCAGTAGTTTACATTTTCTCACAATGCTCATCCGGGGATCCTCCTCAACGTAACTCGTCCTCCGGCACAGGGACACCGAGCTTCTCACAAGCTTCTTTTAAAAAATCCACCTCCATTTGGAGCTGGCCAACCTGCTTGAGATAACGATCTTCCCGCTGTTTGCGTCTCAGACTTTCGTCGTGTTGGGCGTGTTCGCTCTTGAACACCGCCCCGGCATTGCTTTGAAGCGCTTTCTTCCACTCCGTCACTTGGCTTGGGTGAACCTCATAGCGCTTTGCGATCTGGTGGATCGGCTGTTGTTCTCGTAGCGCTTCCAGCGCTACTTTGCTCTTGAATTCAGGGGTGAATCGACGACGTTTTTTCATGATTGCTTTATCTTATTGGTGATAAGCAATCTGTCCAAATTTTCCCGACCGGCTCATGTTTCCCCCGCCTTGCGGGGCGGGACTGTAAGCATCTCCGTTTCACTCCGTCTTGATTTTGCAGTTTCTTCCATGATTTATCGGATTTCACATTCGCGCAGCGGTGACGGCTTATCAGGCTGCTGAGGGAGTTTGGGGCACCCATGAACAACCTTACGGCTAGCCAAGGATGGGGAGACAAGATGACGTTCCCGAAGGTATCTGGTAAGGGCAATTTTCCTACGGAACAGCCGGGCGGCTAAAGAATAAAATCAGCCAAATAGCTCGCTGTGCGAGCCGGTTCGTACCAGGAGTAGCTCCGTTTGCGTCGTTTGGCAGATCAAAAGCCAGTCCGGGCGGATGTGGCATTCGCGGCAACCGACGTAATTGCCAACCAGAACATGATCGCGGAACTTGGGGTCGAGAGATCGTTGGCTTGCCAATAAATCAATGACGGTAAGCAAGTGCTCCTCATCCCGATTCGACGACTTTAGTTTCTTTAAGTCCTTCTTAAAAAGGCTCTTAAAAACAACACTAAGCATCACGAACGAGATCCTTGACGGCGTTGCGAACCTCACTCATATTGCGGCAACGCGGCAGGCCTTCGGTCGGCTCATTGATCGCTGCGATGGTCTCCGCATTAGGCAAATGACGCACGAACTCCACGACCTTCCCTTTTTCATCCTCGGGAAGCCGGGCGATTTCTTCGATGATTTCAGCGGCATTCATTATCCCAACTATGAACCCTATCGCTAAATGAATCAAGACAACAGTCATGCCCTCCAATCCACCTACAAACCCGCCCCATCGTAAAACGAGGATCATGATGGGGAAAAGTTGCCCGTGAGGTCGTAGCTTTTGGCCTCAAAGAGACGCTGCTTACAGTCCCTCCCCGGCAAGGCAGGGGAAACAAGCGCAGCGCAGTCGGGAACGTAGCAATACGCGGCCTGGTGCTTTCGGCTGTCTTTTGCCGATGGGGTTGGGATTGCGGAAAAATCGAGGTTTCGTGGACTGACGGATTTGGCTGTTCCCCGCAAATGGCAGCAGGATGCAGCCACTCCTTGTTAGGTGCACCGCGGTTTTGATGACACCTCGGCTTAACTAAATGCCATTCCACCTGAGGTTAAGTTCGGTACTCATGAAGAAATCGGATTGCAACTGAGCCAATAGCGCGTGCCTTTGAGCTTTCCGGTTTTGACAAACGCACCTAACTCAACTAATTCGGCTAGGTCACGGGTAGCCGTCGCCCGCGAAGTCTTGGCAATCGAAACATAATTTTCCGCGCTCACACCACCCGTAAAGCCTTCCGGCCCTTCGCGGAAAATCCTCTCCAATACCTTTTCCTGCCGTTCATTCAGTCTGCCGCGAAGGCGGTCATAAAGCTTTGTTTTTTCAATCAGAAATTGAATCCGAGCTTCGGTTGTTTTCTGAGCCTCCAAAATAAGCTTCGCAAAATAAAGGAGCCATTGGGTAATTTCGTTTCTTTTATTCGCGGCTTCAAGTTCATCGTAGTAAGCATTCCTTCGTTTTTCGATCTGGTAAGCCAATGCGGTCAAGGTAGGCTGTCCGATACTTTGGGCAATTGCTTTTTCTGCAATGGCGCGACCTATCCTTCCATTGCCATCCTCAAAAGGATGGATAGAAACAAAATACAAATGGGCGATGCCTGCACGAGTGAGCGCAGGTAGATGGCGCGATCCATTGAACCAAGTGATCATTGCGTCCATCTGCGCGTTCATCTGATCAGAAGGAGGTGCTTCAAAGTGAACCTTGGGTTGAACTATCGGTCCGGAAACAACTTGCATAGCCTCTTCGTGCGTCCGGTAACATCCGATATCTTTAAGATCCCGACGCCCATTGGTAAGCATACGATGCCAGGAAAAAAGCATTTCATGAGTGAGTGGTTCATCGAAGGTTCGGTAAAGATTAACCATCATTTCGGCAATTCCTTCTTCGCCAGGTTGGCTTCGCCGATTGTCGGTTTGCAGCAGCCCAAAATGACGCCGAATTGAAGATTGCAAGCTTGCGCGATCCAGCATCTCGCCTTCGATTTCAGACGTCTTCAGGGCTTCCGTACTAATAAGATCAACCTTCAATCGATCTTTGTCTTCCTGGCCCAAATGGCGAAATGTCCCGATGATTACGCCGGATTGTTTCAAAAACGCCGCCTCAAAAGCCTCTAATACCGATTTAGATTAGATTTGATTGAGTATTAACTGGCAGTACCGTTTGCTGAAGCGCGGATCCAACCTTTGCCAAATAAGCGAATGACTCGGAGCGGATCATCCCACCAGTCCTGGAGATGTAAAGCGACGACCTGATCGAGTCTCTCGATGCTTGGCCAGAGCTTGTTTGCAGTGTGATCCTGGATCAGGTCCCAGAGTTTTTCTATCGGGTTGAGTTCAGGACTATATGGGGGAAGCATTACGATATGAACCCCTTCAGGGATTTGTTCGTGCGAGGCTTCCTTGGGGTGGAAGCCTGCCCCATCCCAGACAACCACATGCTCGTGGTCTGGATACTGCTTCTTAATCTGCAACAGGAATGCTTCTGTCCAGTCTAGGTTGACTGTTGGAGTTTGCAAAAAGACAGTTGAACCATCGACCGCATCGAGCGCTCCGTAACAGTAACTCCACTGATAAACGCTTTTCCAGCGCTTGTGTGGACGTAGCCCGCGCTTTGTCCAGACCCGCCGCAGGTTTGGCAAAAGTCCGTAACGACTCTCATCGGCGAACCAAACCTTTACCGGTTTTTGCCCGCTTACAGGCAGCCTTTGCAAGATTCCAAAAAAGCTGCGCTTAAACGACTCTGCTTTAGACGGATCCCTTTTTTCATGCACGGGGCGAGGAATCCGAACAACCCCCGTGCATTTTTTTACCCAATACCACACGTTGTGGTAGCTGAACTTTCTTTTAAAGTGAGTTTCCAGATCTTCTTTGGCCTGCACCACCGTGTTCCAACGCGCGCACTCCAAGCCATTTTGCAAATAAGCCTCTATTTCCTCGTTGCAGTAGGTATGCGTGCGACCCGCGTAACCACGCCGGAGCAAACCATCCAAACCCTCCCTGCGATAAAGGTTAAACCAACGCTGGATGGTCGATACATTCCGCCCCGTCGCATCAGCGATCGCAGCCAAACTGTTAAATGAACTCATCCCCATCTTTAAGGCTATCAGGCGCTCCTTGCGCCATCCCTCCGTCTCTTTCAAAAGCAGGCTTTTTACCCGCTCGCGCTCTTCGTCGTCTCCAAGGTAACGTTTCATGTAGTCAGGGTTGCTGAAAGATCATGAGAACGCAAACCTAATCTAAAGCGGTAT
>JAFIGF010000131.1 GCA_020831535.1 Opitutales bacterium
GGGCACCTCCACCAGAATATGGAAGTGATTGGACATCATACAGAAGGTCAATATTTTGACCCCTGAAAAGGCCGCCACCCGGTGTAACATTTTGGCGAGAACGGCTTTCTCCTTCTCACCAAAAATCTTTTCTCCGTTCACTGTCCGCGACATCACATGATAAACTGCCGGACAATCCGTAAAATGTAATCTGCGTCGTTGCATACCCCCCAGAAAAGCAAAAATCCAAATATCGTCAATATTTAAGTTTAGGAATCTTAAATTTTTCCGGGTAAGGAGGAGGATGTTTTGTTGGAGAAGGTTCCGTTTAATCCTCGTCAGCAGGGTCTTCGGGGGAATCTTTATCGGTTTCGGTGGTCGTCTCTTCTTTCTTTTGATCCTCTTCTAAAAGGGTTTTCACGCCGCTTCGCAGGGTGGCACGGGCTTGAGGATCATTTAAGACCCGGCGGACCCGGGGGTCGAAGAGAAGACCGACATAATTGCCTTGGTCGAGTTTTCGTTGAACCTCCTGGTCATCGGCGAGAGATCGCAAAGCTTCCTTTCCTTGGTCACCGTTGTCGGTCTCGGTATCCTGCCATTTTTCGGTGAGTTGGTCCCAGCGGAGGTTTTCCCGGAGGTCCCACAGGGCCTGGTATTGGTTTTCCTTTATGGGCGTTGCCTTTTGGACGACTGGGCCGAGAAAGCTTTGGTCGATGACTTGTCGACTGGTCAGGAGAAAGCGGGTGAGGAAATTGGGTTCCTGCTCATCCTCCTGGAGGAAGAACCAGGCAAAGGTGGAGAGGGTGTATAAGACAGTGAGACAGATGAGAAGCACCAGTGAGGCGATGAAGCCTCCGCAGACCGCGCCGCCGATTCTCCAGGAGGTTTTCAGTCCCCCTTCGGGACTTTTGCCCAAAACGAAGGTCAGGATTTTACCGGCGAGGAAAAAGAATAGGACTAAAGCCCCGAGGAGGGCAAAGGCGGCCAAGGTGTGCAGGAACCAGCCTGCTTCGAGGGCGCTCTCACCGCTTATGGAGCGCAACAGATAGTGGGTGGCGTTGCCGTAGAAAAGGAGGATGAAAAAGAGGACGACGGGGGCAATGCCGAAAACTTCTTTCAACCAGCCGCGGCGACTCCCTAAGAAAGTACGAAAGGCGAAATAGGGGATGGCGATGGCCAAAAACAGAAACAACCCGAACCTTTGGCGGTTGGGAGAAAGCAAAAGCTCCGGTTCAAGGGAGCCACTTTCGGGGAGGGAGCGCACTTCTCCGGCGGCTTCCTCTTCGGCAGGGTCTTCGCTGGGGGAGGACTCGTCTTCCCCGCTCTCGAAATCCCAGAGGAGGTCGATTTCCGGAGTTCCCGGGGGAGAGCTTTCCTCGGCCGACAAGCCGTTTAGGCAGAAGGCGGTCAGAAGAAGGATGAAAACGTGAGAAATCAGTCTCATTCTCTTCTTTTTACAGGCCAAGGGAAAAGCGCTTGCGGACTTCCTTGGCCAATTGTTGGTAGGCGATGGCTCCGGCACTGTTGGGATCGTATTGGAAAATGGTTTGACCGAAACTGGGTGACTCGCTCAGGCGAATGGATCGGGGGATGAGGGTGTTGAACAGTTTGTCGCCCAGGTGACCGCGTACTTCCTCGACGACTTGCCGGGAGAGGTTGGTACGAACGTCATACATGGTCATAATGATCCCCCCCAGACTGAGGTCGGGGTTGATGCCATTCTCCACGAGGTCGTCGACGACTTTGAGGATTTGGCCCAAGCCTTCCATGGCGAGATATTCGCATTGCAGGGTGATGAGCAAATAGTCGGCCGCGGCCAGGCTGTTCATGGAGAGAAGTCCGAGGGCGGGGGGACAGTCCAGGATAATGGCGGCATATTCGTTGCTATCCCGGAGAGGTTGGAGGACCTTGCGAAGTCTTTGGAGATAGTTTTTTTCCTGGGATAGTTCCACTTCCACTGCGGCCAAATCGACTTCTGCGGGAATCAAGTAGAGGTGGGGGACATTGGTTTGGTGAACTTTGTCGGTGGCGGAGCCTTCACCGGTAAGGGGTCCGTACAGGCTGCCCCCGGGGGCTTTTTCATAGCCCAGGGCGCTGGTGGCATTGGCTTGTGGGTCCAAGTCCACCACGAGAACGGGGACGCGTTTGGAGGCTAAACCGGCGGCCAGATTGATCGCGGTCGTAGTTTTGCCAACGCCTCCTTTTTGATTCGCAACGGTGAATACGGGACAAGCCATGGGGAAAAGATTAGGCCGCTGGGAGAGGCGAGTAAATGCAGAAGTGAGCGACGGGTGAAGAAACGAGAGGATTTTTAAAAAAACGGTTGCTATGTGGAGGAGGATTTTAGTTGATTTTTTCTATGAGCATGGCAAACGGGGAAGTGGCGGAGTTTGAGGGATTTTATGGCCCATACCAAGTTCCGGAGCGATTGTTGCAAAAGATCTGGGCCAAGGGGCTCTTTTATCGGGAGGAAGCCCGTGATTTGGTGGGGCGGAAGGTGGAGATACTCGAGACCGGAGAGTGGAATCGCCAAGGCGGGCCGGATTTTCGGAGGGCGGCGATTCGGTTGGAGGGGGAGCGTCGCGATGGCGATGTGGAGATTCATTTTCGCTCCCGGCAATGGCGAGAGCATAACCATGATCGCGATCCGGCCTATAATAAGGTTATTTTGCATGTGTTGCTTTTTCCTCCTGAGGAGGGGGAGTATTCGCCCCGCGATGGGGAGGGGAGGGAGATTCCGGTTTTGGTTTTGCTGCCTTTGTTGCTCCATGATTTGGAGGAGTATGTGTATGATGATGTGTTGGAGGGGACGAGTGGGCGAATGGACCATGCCCTTTACGAGAGACTGCAATCGATTGGGGTAGAGGAGCGCCGTAGTCTTTTGGTTGAGTGGGGGCACCGCCGTTGGGAGCAAAAACGCATCTTTGCGGGGCAACGGATAGAGCGGTTAGGCTGGGCGGGGGCCTGTCATTCTCTGGCGTTGGAAATTCTCGGATACCAGGCGAACCGCACGCCCATGATGATGCTGGCCGAACGGTTTCCCCTGGAGGCTTGGCAGCAAGGCCCACCGTCGGTGGAGGCGCTGGAGGAGGCGGTGGCGGATCGTTGGTCCCGGCAAGGTTTGCGTCCGGCCAATCAACCGCGGGTTCGCCTGGAAGCCTATCGTCGGTGGGTGGCGAAAAATCCTTGCTGGCCGGAGAAGCTGGAGGCTCTAGGAAAAACGCTTGCGGAGATGCTTCCGCCGGACGGGGGGTATTATCCGGTGGCTTCCCTGCGAAAGCAGAAAGGGTTCCCGGCATGGCGCGAGCGGTGGGGAGCGGTTATGGGAGGGGCTCTTTCCGGGCCTCGGGCGGAAACGATGGTTTGTGATGGTTTTTTGCCTTTGCTTTCGGCGGTCTCCGGAAAAGATTTATTTGGCTGGTGGTTTTGCTGGTATCCCGGTGATTTTCCCGAGCCCTTGCAAAAACTACTTCGGGAAACCGAGGTGGTGGGCCGGGGTCGGCAGCCGCAGGCGCATGGTTGGGGGCAGGGGGTTTTGGGATTGTTGCAAGAAAGGGTTGGCTGAGATGTGGAATGGCATTGCTTCCGAGGGGTGGTTTTTGTAGTCTCAGGGTATGAAAACCGAATTGATTTTAGCCTTGGATGTGGAGGATCGGGAAACTGCTTTGCGAACGTTGGAGCCTCTCCAAGGTGATTTGCCTTGGGTAAAGATTGGTCTGCAGCTTTTCACCCGATATGGGCCATCCTTGGTGGAAGAAATTGCGGATAAGGGGTTTCAGGTTTTTCTGGATCTAAAGCTCCATGACATCCCGAATACGGTGGCGAAGGCGGTCGCTTCGTTGGCTCGATTGCCCATTGGTATGCTCACTCTGCACACTTCGGGTGGGTTCGAAATGATGCAAGCGGCGGCGAAGGAGGCGGGAGAAAAGGCTACCGGGCTGAAATTGCTGGGGGTCACGGTTTTGACCTCCATGGATGCGCCGGGTCTTTTGGAGGTGGGGGTTGAGGATAAGCCCGAAGCCCAGGTTTTGCGTTTGGCCCGTTTGGCCCGGGAGGCGGGCCTTCCCGGATTGGTGTCTTCGCCCTTGGAGTTGCCCTTGTTGCGGCAGGAACTCGGCCAGGATATGATCCTTGTAACCCCGGGAATCCGTCCTTCTTCGGCGGCCCTGGATGAGCAGAAACGGGTGGCCACCCCTTCCTCGGCGGCGCGCGATGGGGCTAGCTATATTGTTGTGGGACGGCCTATCCTGAGGGCCGATGATCCGGTCGCTGCGGTGCGGAGCATTCAGGCTGAGTTGTTTGGGTAAGTTATTTATATTTGGGAGGTTAGGGATATTTTGTGGTCTCTTAAATCTAAGATCCTGGGAATTAAATATTGACGGATTTGGAGGTTAGTGGAAGAGGGTGCGGAGGGCGATTTGGCATTTGCGCGGGGTGCTGACAAAGACTCTGCCTTGGAAGACGTTGTAGTCGTTTTTTTCGATTTCGGATAAGATGTCTCCGTAGATGCGGCTCATCAGACGGGTGGTGTAGCGGGCACCGCCTTTGGCCAGCAGGGGGATTCCTTTTTCGCCGGAGGCATAGTAGGCGCGGGCGCGGGCGATTTGCTGGCGCATGAAATCGCGCCAAAGGGGAGTGACGGTGCCTTTTTCGAGGAAGGAGCGATCCAAACCGGCTGCGGCTAATTCGGTTCGGGGCAGATAGATGCGGTTTCGGTCCAGATCTTCGGCAATATCGCGGAGGATGTTGGTGAGTTGCATGGCGATGCCCATTTCGACCGCACGGTGGGCTCCATCGGATGAGTTAAGGCCAAAAACCCGGCTCATGATGAGACCCACCACGGAGGCGACATGATAGCAATAGAGTTCCAATTGGGGAAAATCCTCGATTTCGATGTCCATTTCGTCCCAGCAGCAACCCTCGATCAGGTCCAAATAGAATTGCCGGGGAATTTTGTATTGGCGGGTGGTTTCGGCAAAGGCGGGAGCAAAGGGGAGGGTGCTTTGGCCGTTCTCGATTTTTTCCAGTTCGTCCTGCAAGAGGGGCAGAAACTGTTTGCCGGCTTTTTCGTCCGGAGGGGTTTCGTCGAGGAGGTCATCGACGTAGCGACAAAAAGCATAGATGGCGAAGGCGCCTTTGCGCCGGTCCCGGGGCAGGGGGAAGGAGCTGAAATAGAAGCTTTTGGCATGCCGCCGGGTGACTTCCTGACAAAAGTCCAGGGAGGGCCGCAGGTCCTGACGTCGACTCCAGCCGGGCTCCGGATTCGGCAGGGGCCAGAAGGCAGGGATTTTGGCCCGAACGGCGGGGCTTAGCATCGGCTAGAGGGTAATCGTGCCGGTAAAGACCTTCACGGCGGGGCCGGTCAGGGTCACTCCGAGCACCTTATCGCCCTCGACGGCGAAGTCGACCCGCAATACATCGCCTCCGGCTACTTGAACGGAGACCGGCTTGGGGACGTTGTGAACGAGGTGGGCGAGGATTGCGGCGGCGGTAACCCCGGTGCCGCAGGCGAGGGTTTCGTCTTCGACGCCCCGTTCGTAGGTGCGGACTATCAGGGGTTTGCCGGGTTTTTGGATTTGGACGAAATTGGCGTTGGCGCCGCGGGGTGAGAATTCCGGGTGAAATCGCAATTCCGCGCCGGCGGGACGGATGTCAATTTTCTGAACATCATCGACGAACCGGACCACATGGGGAACGCCGGTGTCGGAGTAGTGTCCTTCGACCGTTCCTTCGCGAAGGGTGAGGGGGATATTGGTGCGGGTGCCTGCGGGTGGGGTTAACTCGATGGTGTAGAGGTTTCCGGTGGCGGTGGCGGTAATGGGTCCGGCATCGCTGAGAAAGCGGAGTTTTTCCCCGTCTCCGCAACCATGCTCCATGGCGAAGGCGGTGAAGCAGCGGGCTCCATTTCCGCACATTTCGGCCCGGGAGCCGTCGGCGTTGTGATAAATCATACGGGCGTCATATTCGCCCTGGGGATCTTTTTCCAAAAGCATCAAGCCATCTGCGCCGACGCCGAATTGGCGGTGGCAGAGGGCGGCAATTTGTTTTTCGGAGAGAGAGAGGGCTCCGTTCAGATTCTCAATCATTACGAAGTCGTTGCCCGCTCCGTGCATCTTTAAGAAAGCTAGTTCCATGGGGGTTACTATGGGCAACTGTGGGCTTTCTGCAAAGCGAAAGTGTTACATCTTGTCGTCAATGACAATGGATGTTTGCTCTCGGGAACGGAAGTTGTTTGGTTGGCATGAATTCTGGTTCCGAAGGAACCCTCAGTCTTTCTTTCTATGATTTCCATTCAGGTAAATAATTTAACCAAACGCTTTGGCGAGGTCACGGCGCTGAAAAACTTGGATTTGACCATTGAGCCCGGGGAGTTGTTTTTTCTTCTGGGGCCAAGTGGTTGTGGGAAAACCACGCTTTTGCGGAGTCTGGCGGGTTTTTATATTCCTGAGGAAGGGCAGATTTTATTTGGCGGTCGGGACATAACGAGGTTGCCCCCGCATAAGCGGAACACGGGGATGATGTTCCAGAGCTATGCGTTGTGGCCGCACATGACGGTGGCGCAGAATGTGGCCTTTGGGCTGGAGCAGCGAAAGGTTTCGAAGGCGGAGATCCGGGAACGGGTGCAGGAGGCTTTGGACTCGGTGCAAATGGGGTCTTACGGGGAGCGGAAGCCGAATCAACTTTCCGGTGGACAGCAGCAGCGGGTGGCTTTGGCGAGAGCCTTGGTGATACGTCCGCAGTGTTTGTTCCTGGATGAGCCTTTATCGAATTTGGATGCCAAACTGAGGTTGGAAATGCGGGCGGAGATCCGTCGGATTTGCAAGGAGTTCGAGTTGACGGCGATTTACGTGACGCATGATCAAAAGGAGGCGCTTTCGGTATCCGACCGATTGGCGGTCTTGGATGGGGGGAAGATTTTGCAGGTGGGAACCCCGCGGGAGGTGTATCGGCGGCCTACGTCCCGGGTGGTGGCAAATTTCATTGGGGAGACGAATTTTATCGAGGGGACGGTTCGTGATGCGGCTGCCGGGATGGTTGCGGTAGAGACTCCGTTGGGGGTATTTGCGGGGGTGGGGAGCCCGGTGGATCATACGTTTCAATCCGGGGAGAAGGTGCAGATCTCGGTACGTCCCGAATGTTGGCGGATTGACCAGATCCCTTCCGACGAGAATTGTGTTGCGGGAGAGATTGCGGGAACGATTTATCTTGGGGAGACGGCCCAGCATCAGTTTGCGGCAGGGGAGTCTTCTTTAAAAATATTCGAACTCAATCCCCGTTTTGGGGCGGAAAATTCGCCGAAACAATTGTATGCCACCGTGGATGAGGAGGACGTGGTGGTTTTACCGCTTTCCTAATGATTGGACGAATCCTTATAATCGCGGCCTTGGGGGCGGTGGTCGGAGTGCCTTTTCTACTTCGTCCGGATCCCGAGGGGCGTACCGAGTTTGATGCCGAAGTGGTGATAATAACCCCGCACAATGAATACATCCGGCATGAGTTTGCCCATGGATTCCGTGAGTGGTATGCCGAGCGGACGGGTAAGATCGTGCGGGTGGACTGGCGTATGCCGGGGGGGACGAGTGAGATTGCGACTTTTCTCGACAGCGAGTACCGGGCGGCCTTTCGATTGCACTGGGAACGGGAATTGGGCGAGCGTTGGGACCGGGAGATTCAGGGGGCGTATGCCAATCATACGATTGTCTTGAGGGAGGACCCGGCGGATGATGATCGTTTACAGAGGGCCCGTCGCGCTTTTTTGGAGATGGACCGGGGGGTGGGTTTGGATCTTTTTTTCGGGGGCGGGAGTTTTGATTTTATTCGGCAGGCGCGGGCCGGGCGGTTGGTGTCTTCGGGGTTGGAGGGAAAACGACCGGAGTGGTTCAACGATGAAGTTATACCTCTGGATTTGTCTGGGGAGTCTTTTCGTGATCCCGAGGGGCGTTGGATCGGGGCGGCGCTATCGAGTTTCGGATTGATTTACAATCGCGATGCCCTCGGGCGGGTTGAGTTTCCGGGAACGCCGAAGCAGTGGGTTGACTTGACGTCTCCTTTGTTGATGGGGGAGGTGGCCTTGGCTGATCCCTCCAAGAGTGGGTCGATCGCCAAGGCCTTTGAAATGGTGATTCAGCAACAAATGCAGGAGTTAGCGAGGGAGAGGGGGTATGATCCGTCGGAGGTCCCGGAGGAGGTATTGGCGGAAGGGTGGTTGCGGGGATTGCAATTGGTGCAGTTGATGGGTGCGAATGCGCGTTATTTTACCGATGCGGCGACCAAGCCCTTAGTGGACGTGGCGCTGGGGGATGCGGCTACCGGGATGGCGATTGATTTTTACGGACGCACGCAGGAGGAGGCCTTGCAGATGCGGGGGTCGGATCGTTTTGGCTTTCATACGCCGGAGGGTGGATCGACGGTTTCGGTGGATCCGATTGGGTTGTTGCGTGGGGCTCCGAACCGGGAGATTGCGGTTGCCTTTATGGAATACGTTTTGTCTCCGGAAGGGCAGGCGCTGTGGAATTTGGAACCGGGGGTGGAAGGTGGACCCCGGGATTATGCCTTACGGCGTCTCCCTGTGCGCAAGGATTTCTATCGTGAGGAGATGGAATCGGTGCGTTCGGATCCTGGGGTCTTTCCGTATGAAATGGCCGATTCTTTCTATTATCATTTTGATTGGACTGGGCGATTATTTAATGAGACGCGTTTCATCATCCGGGTCATGTGCTTGGATACACACGACGAATTGCGTCGAGCCTGGAGGGAGATCATTCGGGCCGGGAGGCCACCCGAGGCGATGGAAATCCTACAAGACCTATCCCGCATATCATACGGCGAGGTAAAGGGAACGATTTCGGAGGCAATCCGTTCGGGAGATCCTTTGGATGAAGTCCGCCTGGCCAAGGAACTGGGAAATCATTTTCGCGCTCAATACCGTGAGGCGGCGCGCGTCGCCCGACAGTTCGGTGGGTGACCTGCTCTATTTTAAGTATGGTTTGGGAGAAAGAGGAGCCTTTGAAAGGTCGGGCTCCAAATCGATCCATTAACTCTTGGTCATGTAGAAGGGCAATTGTTCGGCTTTGATGATTCGCTCCCCGGTAGTGTCACCGATTTCGATAACATAATCTCGGAGTTCCTTCATGTTTTCCGGCCAATCGTAGCTTTTCAGAACCTCCAGGGCCTCTTTATTAAACTCCAGTTGGGCAGGTTTGAAGGAGGGATTATGAGTGTTTTTCAAAAGGGTTTCGGCAATGCCAGGGATGTCTTCGGCATGTTCTTTGAGAGAAGGGATTTGGATCGGAAAGGAGGCGATGCGGTAAAAAAGGTCGTCACTGAATTCGCCTTGGTCCACCTTTTCTTCCAGATCCACTTCCGAACTGAAAATAAACCGGACCGATCCCCCTTTGTTTTTCAGAAGCTCGACGAGTTCTTTTTGCAGGTCCTTGTCCAAAAGTTCCAGTTGCTCAATCAGGAGGGAGCCCCCTTGTGCAGATTCGACCCATTCGCCTCCGGAGCCGTCGCCAATCAGTTTCTCTTTAAAAGAATCCTTTTGTTCGGGGTTGCAGGAGATGGTTAAGAAGGGTTTGGGCTCTTCGACGGCCTGATGGTGAACGAAAGCGGCCGCCCGGCGTTTGCCGATGCCCTTGGGGCCTTGGAGGAAAATGGGGGACGTGCTACTGACCTGCTTGATGATCTGTTGGCGAACCTTTCGCATCGTATCCGATGCCCCGGGTAGAAGTTTTTCGAGTTCCTCACTGGAGAGGTTGGCATTTACTCCTTCCTCGCCCCCCTCTGGGTCTTCGAGCAAGGCCTTACGGTATTCGAGGCCACGATTGAGGGTTCCCAGCAGCTCGTCCACCTTGAAGGGTTTTTTGATGTAATCAAAGGCCCCTAATTTGAGGGCCTTGATGGCTGTCTCGGTGCTTGCATATCCGGTCATCATCACCACCACACAGTTCGGATCATACTCTTTAATGTGGTGAAGCATGGTGATTCCATCCATCGGCTGCATGGAAATATCGCTTAAAACGATATCGAAGTCCTGGGATTTGTAACGATTAACTGCCTGTTCTCCATCGGTTTCGAAAACCAACTCATGCCCGGTGGGTTTGAGCACAGTTTCTAATAATTCATGGATGGAGGATAGGTCGTCGACTATTAAAATTGAAGCCATTCAATGAAACTACCCTGAGGTAATACTAAAGTAAAGATTGAAGCTGAACTTAGGTAAAAACCAGCGTGGCGCGAAAATCGTGACAGGAATTTTGCCCCTTAAGGTCCACCGGCGACATCAGACAACTGGAAGATCGGAAGGAACATAGCCACAACAATCGTGCCTACGAAAACTCCTAAAAACACGATAAGCATCGGCTCGATAAGAGAGGTTAGTCCCGACACCGTAGCATCGATTTCTTCATCATAAAAGTCTGAGACTTTATTGAGCATGCCATCAACGTTCCCTGTTTTTTCGCCGGCCCGGGCCATATGTTTTACCATCGAGGGAAAGTAGGGGGTGTTGGCCACAACATCCGAGATTTGCCCCCCTTGACTTACGTGTTTGCCAATGGATTTAGTTGCATTTTCAATAAAAGTATTGTCACTGGCAGCACCGGTTATTTCCAGGTTTTGCAGAATTGGTACACCGCTGCGGGTAAGAATTGAGAATGTCCGGCAAAAGCGAGAGATGGAGATTTTTTGCCGTAAGGGGCCAATAATCGGGAGACGATGGTACATTTGGTCCCGAACTGTTCGGCCCCTTGGGGTGGCGAAAAATTTCTTGACCGCCCAGAAGAAGAAGCCGAAGCCCACAACCAGGAAAACTATGTTTGCTTTGAGCCAGTCACTTGTTCCGACAAGGATTTGCGTTGGTTTTGGTAATTCGGCACCAAAATCATCGAACATCTCGCCAAAAACCGGAACGACAAAAATAAGCAGCACATTGACCAAAATAATGGAAAGGCTAATAACGGCGATGGGGTAGGTCATTGCCGATTTGACCCTTTTCTGTAGCTTGAGGCTGGCTTCAAAATAAGAAGCCACCTTCAAGAGAATTTCCGAGAGACTTCCACTGGCTTCTCCGGCTGCGACCATGGAAACGAAGAGGTTGTTAAATGCCCGAGGGTATTTTTTTGCCGCAGCAGAGAGAGAAGATCCTCCGGCAATGTCGTTACGGATATTGCCGACAATAACCTGAAAGTAAGGGTTTTCGACTTGTTCTTCCAACGCTTCCAAGGAATTGACCAAGGGAAGGCCAGCATCCAGCATGGAAGCCAATTGTTGGGTAAAAACAGTCAAGTCTCCGAGCTTTACCTTATATTTTGGCGCTTTTTTCTCAATTGCCTTACGCTTTGCTAAACGCTGTTTTTGAGCGAAGGAGAGGCCCTTTTTTTGTGTTGGCCGTGTACTCTCTTTAGTTGAGGTTCTGGAAACGAAAGGCATTCGAGTAAAATGGGACAACTACTCTGCAACCGCAAGACCGAAGTGAAGGAAGAGATTTTTTGATTTTTTTATTGAAAATTGGTTCCGGATCAAATCATAGTATCGTTTCCGCTGCGGGTGTAGTTCAGTGGTAGAACACCAGCCTTCCAAGCTGGTTACGTCGGTTCGATTCCGTCCACCCGCACCATTGCTTTCCGGTCCCCGTAGGCTCCTTTTGGCGCGGTCGTTTTCTTTGGGCGGAAAAAACAGGCAATCCCTCCTAAGCGGTTGAAAAGGTGCTCCAAAAGGCTCAGGGTAGGGGAATGAAAGTAAGGATTGCTTTATTACAGGAAAGGGAGCGAGGAAATACGGAGGCGAACTGGTCCCGTTCGCTGGAGCATATGGAAAAGGCGGCTGATCAGGGCGCGCAGATTATTTGTCTGCAAGAGCTTTTTGCCGGGCCCTATCCTTGTCAGGAGGAAACCCCGGACAAATTTGCCGAGGCGGTGGCGATCCCCGGACCGGAGACGGAGCGGTTGCAGGAATTTGCCAAGCGGCGCGAATGCGTGGTGGTGGCCTCGATGTTTGAGAAACGGGCGGCGGGAATTTTCCATAACACGGCGGCGGTGATTGATGCGGACGGGCGGTATCTTGGCAAATACCGCAAGATGCACATCCCGGACGACCCGTATTTTTACGAAAAGTACTACTTCACCCCGGGGGATTTAGGCTACCGCACCTGGGAGACCCGTTATGGGAAAATCGGGGTTTTGATCTGTTGGGACCAATGGTTTCCCGAGGCGGCCCGGTTGACGGCGCTCTCAGGGGCGCAAATTCTTTTTTACCCGACCGCCATTGGGTGGTTAAAGGCGGAAAAAGGCCAAGTTGGCGAATCCCAATGGAATGCCTGGAACACGATACAGCGAAGCCATGCGGTGGCCAATGGTTGTTACGTGGCCAGTGTCAACCGGGTCGGGACCGAGTCGGCCATTGAGTTTTGGGGGCGATCCTTTGTGGCCGACCCCTACGGATGTGAAATGGCGGTCGCCGGGGATCAGGAGGAAGAAATTCTTCTCCACGAATGCGATCTTGGGTTGATCGACCAGATCCGGCAAGACTGGCCCTTTTTTCGTGACCGGCGCATCGATAGTTATGGGCCTCTCCAGAAGCGCTTTCTGGATAACGACTAATCCTTTCATGACGGTTTTTTCGGCGGCAGGTTTGCCGATGGAGGTCGATGGAGAACACCCACGCCGCGGCTGTTTTTGGTAGAGCGTCGTTTTAGCAAGCAATTCGAGCGGGTTGTTGTTTTCGCGGGATCCCAAACCCTTGCTAAAGCTGCGGGCTACTTTTGTAGATGAAGTTGTGAGACTTCTCATCGGACAGTCCCTACGCGAGCTTGTTAGTGGGCAACGGAGGGGGGCAAAAATTCTTTGGCAGGGAATAAAATCACCCCGGAGACCTCTTACTGACCTATGCATTTAAAAAAATCCTTTGCCTGGCTTTCTCTTCTTGGGTTAGTGACTGGCCTTCACGCACAGACCTACAACGGCCAAGAACTGGTTAAGTTCGAAGCGATTGCAGAAAGTAAGGAAATCGTTCCAGGGCAACCCTTTCTAGTAGGTTTGCATATGGACATGGCGGATGGGTGGCATACTTACTGGACCTTTTCCGGCGAGGCTGGATTGGCGACGTCAGTTTCCTGGGAATTGCCTGAGGGCATGGTTGCGGGAGAGGTTTTGTCGCCACTGCCAATTCTTAAAGAGGAGGATTCCGGTTTAATGGCCTACGCCTATTACGATGAGGTGACCCACTTTGTACATTTGTTCCCTTCCTCAGATTTGGAGCCCGGGCAGGAAATTGAAATCCGTGGAAGTATTGACTGGCTGGTTTGCCAGGAACCCTGCATCCCCGGAAAGGCGGAGTTTTCTCTGACGTTGACTGTTGTGGAAGAGAAATCGGCGGACCAGTCCGACCCCCGCTTGGAGGAACAGAAGACAAAGCTCCCCCGTTCCCTGGCCCTGGAATATGGTGATTTTCCTTTTCTTTGGGTCAAAGGTGATAACAATCATCTGTACCTCTTGACGGCCTCCGAGGGGCCCGCAGGTAAATTACAAGCCTTCTACCCATTGCCTCCAGAGGGAGTTTTTATTGAAATCCCTCAAAAGCCCGAGCCGGTTGCGAATTTTGATAACTTGAGTGAATATACTGATGACTTCGACAAGGCCATTGCTATCCGGGTCAATTCCGGTTTTGCCCAAATTGAACATTTGGACGGAGTTTTGGTCTTTGAAAATTCAGAAAGTCGTAATGGTTTTCTGGCAAACCTACACTAACCAACAAAAAAACAGTTACCAAAAATGAAAAAATTCCATCTCTTCTCTACTCTACTTCTCGCCACCGGTCTGGTTGCTTCGGCCGCTACGGTCGGCGAGCCCGCTCCCGAATTCACGCTTACCGACTCCAACGGGGTCGAACATTCGCTTTCTGACTTTGAAGGTCAGTTCGTCATTCTGGAGTGGATCAACCATGAGTGTCCTTTCGTGGTCAAATTCTACAGCGTAGGTAAAATGCAGGAACTACAGCAAACCTACACCGCACAAGGTGCGGTTTGGCTCAAAATCAACTCTTCGGCTCCTGGCAAACAGGGCCACATGACGCCCGAACAGGCAAACGAGATCGCGGAGGAAAAAGAGGTCAACGCTACAGCCACATTGCTCGACCACGACGGTGAAGTCGGTCGCCTCTACAGTGCCCGGGTTACTCCTCACATGTACATCATCAACCCCGAAGGGGTTTTGGTTTACAACGGGGCTATCGACAGCATCCGTTCGGCCAATTCCGACGATATTGCCGAGGCGGAAAATTATGTGGTTTCCGCCATGACCGCCGCGATGGCCGGCGAAGAAATCGAAAATCCGGTGACCCAGCCCTACGGCTGCACGGTGAAATACTAATTTGATTGTGTGGATTGGCTTGGGGCATTCGTGCTCCCAAGCCAATCTCCTTTCCTCCGGTTTTTCTTGTCAGACCGTGTGCAATTTGGTAAATTCGTATTTTTAAATGACCACCAATAAAAAACTCCATACCTGTGGGTGCCCCAGTTGTAAGGACGCCCGTTTGAAGAAATTCTTTACTCGTGGAGATTACGTTGTCATTGGGCTTTTCGCGGTTCTGTTTTTTCCGGTCGCTTTGTGGATTATGCAAAAGCCCAGGCATCATTATTGCAAAGCCTGTGGTCAGAGCATTCACGCCAAAGAAAAGGGGCGCCTGGTGTATCCCATTTCTTCCCGCGTAGGGGGATAAATTCTCCGCCCGGTCACCAGCAGAGCTTGGGTATGCGGGCAAGAACTGTGGGTGTCGGAATGTTCCGAGTTGCGGCACGGGAGAGGCCGGGTCGGCTTTGCGGGTAGATTGTCTGAAGCGCTTCGTGCAGGGACGCGAGGTCCCCGCTTGAGGAATAGAGGATGGTGCCTTGGGGCTCTCCGATATTTCAGCGGTTGGCCTCCTCAAGGGCTTGCATCGCTGCTTCCCATGCCAACATGGCACATTTTCTGCGAGCAGGAAACTTGTGAATACCCGAAAAGGCAGCCATCGAGACCGGCAACGATTCCGCTATTTCTCCGGTTTCGATGACCGTCTGAAAAGCTTTGATCGACTCCTTCGCCTCGGCCCTGGTCTGCCCGGTCAATTCGGTGGTGAGAACACTGGCCGATGCCCGGGAGATCGCACACCCCGATCCTTGGAACGTCACCTCGGCAAGGGCCTCCTTTTCGATCCGCAAAAAGACCTCATACTGGTCGCCGCAGGCCGGGTTTTCGCCCCGTCCCTGTGCGTTTGCCGCGGGCAAGGTACGAAAATTCCGGGGGTTCCGGTTGTGGTCGAGAATGACCGCCTGATACAGCTCAAGCAGATTTTGCATAGCTGTCACTTTACCGAATGCCCTTCGCCTTGCAATCGGAACTCTTCTGCGACGAAGATAAAAGTTTCCCGCTAGAGACTCCTTTTCCCCATAAACCTTCTCCCGTGAACCCATGAATTTTCCTATTTCCAAACCCTTAACCCGTCGAGCTTTTCTCAAGTGGAGCGGGGCTGCCGCTCTTTGGGCCGCCACGCCAGCTTTATTACGTGGCAATTTCGGTCCCCTCGATAAAGTCAGCCTTTTTCACACCACCGATTTGCACGGCAATATTCTCCCGACCTCGACCTATGACGGCGTTGCCGATGTTGGCGGCCTCGCCCGTTGCGCCACCCGAATCCGACAGTGGAAAGCCCTGCAGCCAAATCATCTGCTCGTTGATCTGGGCGATTTGTATCAGGGAACCGATCTCGGGTACCGCACCGAGGGCCTGGTGATGACCGATGCGCTCAATCACATGGGTTACGATGCCTGGGTGGCGGGCAACCACGAGTTCGACTGGGGGGTGGACAAGTTGCACCAAGCCATCAAACAATCCGAAATGCCCGTGTTGGCCGGCAACAGTTATCTTGGCGGGAAAGCCGTTTGGGCCGAGGAAAACTACGGGGAGTTGCCTCTTTTGCCGTATTTCATAAAAAATGTCGGCGGCTACAAAATCGCCTTCATTGGCCTGACCACCCCCAATATGGAGAACTGGTTTCTGCCCGAGCTTTTGGGCGATTTCGCCGCCGCCGATCCGGTCCCCGTCCTGCGCCAAACCATCGACCGGCTGCAAGCCGAGAAGCCCGATGCGCTCATTCTCGGAACCCATATGGGCATCCGGCCCTGGACCACCGAAGACGATGCGGCCAACCGCCTATTTGCCCTCACCGAAGCCTGTCCCGAGATCGACATGATCGTTGCCGGGCATACCCATCGGGATATGCCCCATTCGCGCATCAACGGGATCCCTTACAGTCAGGCCAATTACTTCGGCATTCATGTGGGGCGGGTTGATTTGGTCTTTGACCGCGAATCCCGCCGCCTGATCGATGCCCAGCCCATGACCTCCTACATGGACGCCAGTGTGCCCCCCGATCCGGCCATCGTCAGTCTCTCCCTTGATGAGATCGAGGCTTCCCAAGCCTATATGGCGACCGAAATCGGAATCCTGGCCGACGAACTCAGTATCCAGAACGCGCCCGGTCGTCCCAGTGACGTGGAGATGTTGATCGGGGCCTCCTTTATGGAAGGACTCTCCGAAAAAGGGCATCCCGTGGATGCGGTGGTGCACGGGTTGTTGTTCATGGATGATCCTGTTTCCGCGGGCACCAAGACGGTCGAGGACATGTGGGGGATCATCCCCTTTGAGAACTTCGTGGTGACCGCGACGTTGACCGTAGAGGAGTTAAAAGGGATTCTCCAAGAGGTGTACCAACAGCGCACCATCCGGAGCCTGATGGGCCTGGAAGCCGAAGTCGAGGGGAGGGGAGACAACCTGCAAGTGCTGACCCTGCGCGACCAAAACGGTCAACCCCTTGACCGCGAAACCAAGCTACGCGTCGCCTTCAACTCCTATGACGCCGCCGGCGGCGGCGCCCGCTTCCCCCGCCTGCGCGCCAAACTCCGCGAAGAGTCCGCCGCCATGAAACTCCACCGCTACCAAAGCCGCGCCATGCTCATCGACTTCTTCACCCAACGCGAAACCGTCAGCCGATCCGATCTAGGGTAACCGGCGCGGGCCGGATGGTTTCGCCTTATAACGCGGAAGTGACCACAGGGTTTTGGGAAGTGCCCTTGTTCTTGCCGTACAAGCTAAGGGTATACTATAAATCTTTGTATGCTATTTAAGGTTCGGGAAAAACTTTTCAGTTTGCGTAATGAGTTTGTCATTACCGATGGACAGGATAACCCGATGTTCAAGGTGATTGGAAAATTCTTTTCCTGGACCAACAAGATGTCGTTCCAAAATTTGGAGGGGGAGGAGTTGGCCCTTCTCCAGAAGGTTCCGTTTACCTTCTTTGCCACCCGGTACCAGATCCTGACCAAGGGTACCTTGTATGCGGAGATTCAGAAGCACTTTACTATCCTGAAAAGCCGTTTCACCATTACCGAAGGGGATCGTAGTACCTTAACTCTCAAGGGCTCGCTCTTTAGTCATGAGTTTCAATTTTTCCGTGAGGGCAAGCCGATTGCCTCCATCAGCAAAAAACGTTTTAGCTGGCGCGACAGTTATGGTGTGGACATTCCCGATGGGGAGGATGTTTTGCTGATTCTTTGCTCGTGCATCGTCATCGACCAGATCCTTCATAAAAACCATTCCCATGGTGCGTCCCACGGACGCTGATGTCAGAGCGAGGCCCAGGTGCGGAGAGGAGGGGCTTCAGCGCCGCGGGGGAGTGTTGCGAAAAGAGGCAGCTCCCGTTTGCGTTTTACTTCCAAGCGAGGGGCCGGGATCGTCCCTAAACAAGGTTTTTAAAGAAGTAAAATAATATAAAAACCTGGAAAAATTTTCCAAGACTTTGAACAATTGATTTCGGCTTTGGTCGGTAGGTTTTCGAATGGCTCTAAACCAGTGGAGATGTCGCAGTTTTTGCTGGTTTTTTGCAACAAATATGAACCTAGAGTAAGGAGATACTTATGACGAAACGAAATGATGACCAAGAAGCGAAGCTCCTGACGTTTACCGGAAAGCCGAAATGGATGGGGATCTTTGCGGGCCTAACGGCTGCAGGGTTGCTGGCCGCTTGTGAGCCTGCGGAGGAATATGGCCCGATGGACGAACCCGCGACGCCGGCGGAAGAGGCTGACGAGCTGCCCGAGCCGGAACCGGCACCTGAGCCCGAGCCAGCACCTGAGCCCGAGCCGGAAGCCGACGACGATGATGATGAGGAGCTTCCTTCCCTCGACGATTTACCCACGATTCCGGATAATTGATCGTTGGGTTGCATCTACTCCCTAATTTGGAAAGCCGGAGTCCCATGGGACTTCGGCTTTTTTGATGTTCTGGCGCCATAGGCCGAACTCTCATTCCTTCGGCAAGAGTGTTTCTATTCACGCAGCGCGTGAGTGTGCGGGGAAAAATTAAGGCGGGAATTGTAATTCTAATCCGATAATTAAGTTTACATTTGAAAGAATTGGAGAAATCTCATTGGCTTGGTGGCAACCATGGAATGTTCCGGTGCAGATGGATCTCCGGCTGATGAGCTGATGAGAAGATGGGAAACCCTTCGGGTCTTCACCTTGAAGGGATGGACGGGGGAGGCGGGCTGGATGGCTGGGACGGGGGAGCCCTTATGGAAGCGCGAGGGTG
>JAFIGF010000132.1 GCA_020831535.1 Opitutales bacterium
ATCCCTGCAGGGCCCTATCCTCTCCTTCTGTACATCCCATTCAACTCATCCAAATACCTTTGGCAAGGCCAACTTCTTGCCTATAACCCAAAACCAAAATACGAAACTAAACTGTCAACTTTTCTTCAGGACTCGACACCACTTCCTAATTCTTAACTCATAATTCTTAATTTATTTACTCTCTTTCCCCTTGCCTTAAAGACGATTCACCTCCATGGTTGGATATTACCCTTTTTGAGATTTTCTCCCCATTATGTCCTCTCCCCGACACTCCCGCACGCGGGCCTTTACCTTGATTGAACTATTGGTGGTCATTGCCATCATCCTTATTCTGATGGGATTGGCGGTACCAGCCTTCCGCGCCTCGATTGCGCAACAAGCTCCGCACAGTGATGCTGACCGCCTTCTTTCGATGCTACGATCTGCCCGTCAGCATGCCATTGTCAACAATACCCGTACCCGAGTGGTCTTTGCGACCGAAGAGCTCGAGCAACTGAGCCGCGATCTCGGCGAAAATCCTCCCTTGGAAGCGGGAAGGGCTTTTACCTCATTTGTCTTTGATCAACCGAATTTACCCAATACCGGAACCCGCCAGGATTCGGTGGCAGGAGGAGGGGGGGCCTTTGTTCCGAAGAATCTTGAGTCCGTTCCGGCAGCCTTTGTCGGCCAATGGCGTCCTTTGCGCCCCCGTGGCGGCTGGCATAGACTGACATCGAATACCATGTCGCTGAACAGCGAAGAATTTGCCGATACCGACTTGTTTCCCGACCGGCCATTGCGGAACGATCAGGCGGCACTGAACGATCTTCGTTTCGACGCAAATTTCCTTCACATTTTCGAGAACCTGCCGGAGGCTGAAGCTGCCGATTTCCTCCGTTCGGAATTAGTCTATAGCCCCACCTTGAATTGGGCTTGGACCGATGTGCGATTTACCGACGGCGAGGGGTTTGCGTTTAGCGGCAGCTCGCAGTTTCCCCAAAATTATTTCCAAACCCCCTATCCCAGAGTATTCCCTGTCATACTCAACACGACCCTCCCGCCCGAGGATGTTCCCAACCCTTTTATCGAAGGGAGCTATGATGAAATTTGGGCATTTGGTTCCAACTCTCCGACCTCTGGGACAACCAACATTCTCTGGCGTTTCTTTAGCATTCCCGCAGGAATGGAGTTTGATGTGGGAAACCTCTTTGCGAATGAAGATTTTGCTGAAGAAGGCATCCATTTTCTCAATTTACCCGCAGTCGAATATGACAACCGGGGGATCCCTCAATTTTCCACCAATCGCTTGGTTTTTCGCTTCGCGCAAGTGGGGAATCCGGATAACTATGTCGATATTGTTGTCAATCGAACGGATGGTATTCCCCGTCGCATTCAACCGTAATACGCTATGGTCACTTTTCGTAAAATTTCTTCCTTGTCCCGACAAGCCTTCAGTTTGGTCGAGTTGGTCCTTGCCATCGGCATCACCGTAATTGTGCTTTCCATCCTGTTGGCCCTTCTTGGGCTTGGTGTCCAAACCGCTGCTGACAGCCAAGCTGATTCCATCGGTTCCCTCATCGCCGAAAATATCCGTGCGGAACTCCTGGCCGACCCCGATGACTTTCGAAATATCACCCCCTCCGATTCCGCCGAGATTTTCTTCACCGGCTCAGGTGAGCGTATCCTTCCCGGAGACGATGAGGCTGACGCCCGTTATGTAGCGCGTCTGCGGCTGTATCCCGAAAATGAAACATTATCCTCCGGCGATGATGCCCGCTACCGATTCTGGGAATGGTCTCCCCGTGATGGGAATGCCAACAATGCCCACAGCCAAAGACTCTTTATCGAGATCTACCGTTCCCAAGTCTTTAATCAGGATGGCCAGCCCTTTACCACCTTCTCATTGGTCAGAGCTCTGCCACCAGCCAATTGATCTTCCACCGCTTCCATCGCCATGAAATTTCCCCAACCGCAGAAATTCCTCCCCCGCGCCGCCTTTACGCTCATTGAGCTTATTGTTTCAATCGCGATCCTTCTGTTATTGATGGTCCTCTTTCTAACCATCTTTACCAATATGAGTCGCTCTTTTGGCTTTGCCCGGGGGGCCATGGACACCTTTGAGGAAATTCGCTCCACCAGTCTTCTAATCCAACGCGAACTCTCCGAAGCCGTTGTTCGACAGTGGGATACCGGGGGACAACTGACCCAGACCGAAGATAACCGCAATATCCCTTTTCTTGTCGACGCCGAAGGAACGAACCTTGGCGACCGAAACATCAGCTTTGTCGCTTACGATGAGAACCTTCAGGAGGTCCGGAATCTTAGCATCCTCTCCCACTTTTCCTATTTTTGGGTTCGGAAAGAGGCCGCCGTTTACCGCTCCGTCGCCAATACCAAACCGGCCACGGGAGCTCGTACCGAACAAGAGCGCCTCCGTGTTCTGAACCGTGTGTCTTCTAATCCCAACAGCGCAGATACAGAGGCCAATCTGCAAAGACTCACCATCATGACTCCGACCTATCTTCGCCGGGAAAATTGGATCAATGACCGCCTCCCTCTAAACTCCCGCCTCGACGTTTATGACCCTCGAAATAATGTCAACGAACCCATCATGACCAAGGTCTTCGATTTTGACATCGAGACCTTTCCCGCCGATACCGGTCCTTTCGAGTTGCCCGACTTGTTGATCATTCGCCTTGGCATTGCCGACCGCAGCCAGGTTCCGGAATTTCGTGCCGTCGTGGAAAATGACGAAGAGCTGTCCGAGGAGCAAAAAGACCGCCTTCGGTATTTTGCCATAACCGTGCCCATGCGAAACCGAAATGCCCCCATGAACGATTACTGGGTCCCCTGATTCCTTTGGCCGATCCATTCCCATGACCTCTTTCAACTGTATTTTCTCTATGAAGCACAATTTCCCCACCTCATCCCGCCGCGGCGTGGCTTTGATTACCGTCCTTTCCCTCATCGCCCTCCTGACGATCACCCTCGTGGCCTTCTTTGCGCTGGTCCAGGATGACCGTCAGAGAGCACGGGAGTTTCTGGATTACTCCCAATCCACCATGCTGATCGAATCCGCCTTTCAGGAGGCTTTGGGGAAAATTATCGAAGGCAGTGAAGAACCCTGGGCCACCTCTCCCGATGGGGAGGTCGTCGGAGCCTCGATGACCGCCAGCCCCGGCTTGATGGAAATTCGTTATTACAATGAAAACCCCAACCGTGGAAGCGGCTTTGGCCCCGGTCAATGGGATGACCCGAACAGTTTTGTCCGCAACCCCTTTGCCCGTGAGTATGGTGGTCAGCCCGCCAATCCCCGCTGGATCCCTCTCTTTTCCTGGCAGCGCTTCGCCCCCGGGATTCCCTTTTTCGATTCGACAGGTGGTTCGGCTTCCCGTCCCAACCCCGATTACAACCCGGCGGCGATTTTCAACTTAAACAATATCGACAACCCCTTTTATCCCGGTGAATTGTATTTGAGCGGAACCCCTTCCGAGTCTTTTGCCGCCAAATTTGCTAATCAGGGTCCTCACGAGCAAAATAACTTTGCCACCACCAACAGCAATCGCGAGGAAAAATTCTTCCAGCCCGGTGAATCCAGTTTTGACCGCCCATTTTATGTTCAGTGGATTCCGGTTTTGGCCAATCCCTTTGAAGAGCCATCGCAAGATAACCCTCTTGTGGGTCGCTATGCCTATTGGGTCGATGTGGAGAACACCAAGATCCATCTTAATACCAATACGCGATCACTTTTTGATGATAGGAGCGGCGCCGGAGGAAACATTTCCACCGCCGCCTCTATTCTCGGCGTCCCTATGGGGGATGCTTTTAGCGACCTGCCGTTGGTTTTTGATACGAACCATCGTGATAATTTAAGGACTTGGGGTGATCTTAGAAATAATAGGGAATTTGTTCATTTTCAACAGCATACTAGTCTTAATGCCATATTTAGTTCCTCTTGGAATCAAGCCAGGTTCAATATTTTGGATGGAACGCCTATTCCTAGTGTGAGAGGAAGCTTTGGTTGGGGAGTGCGTAATCAATATCATTCTTCCAATGATAATTTTTCAATAAGTATTCCGAGCGGTGAATCCGGTTACGCTGTTTTTTCATCAGGTGGTGCTATTGAGCTGGATTCCGCTCCAGGAAATAATTTTCCCCAGTCGAGGATGTTTGACCTATACATGGGGTGGTCTCCTCGGTTACAAGAAGGGGAAACCAATTGGAGAGGGGAACACGAAGCCGAGGATAATCTCCCCATTTTTGCCGACCATTCCCTTATCGACTGGGATGTTTTCACGGGCAAACGACCACTTTATGAAGGGTTCGGCGTATCCGAAATGCGCTTGGAGCGTTTGGTTCAGCCGTACGCGAGAGCGAATCTGGAGGAGAATGATTCATTCACAACATCCGGAGTAGGGCGCTTCAACTCCTTTACCGAACTTTGGTCTTTGATCGATCCCGAGGGACAAAACGAAACTTTACCCGCTCCAAACCCCAATATATCAATCGGTGATGCCTATCTGCAGTCCGTTCGCCGGACCTTTGGGATGTCCGCGACCATCCACGGATACGAGGAAGAACGGGACCCTTTGGGGCGTCCTAAAATCGATATCGTGGCGTTACAAAATGCTCTGACCAATTCATCGGACCTGGACTCCGGCCCTGGTCTTGTTGGGGAGGTTTTGGATCGACTCCGGGACCGTCGCTACCACCAAGCCTATTACCCCGGGCGCTTGCGGCCGTATATGTCGGATGATGCCCAGGGAAGAAGCTTCGCGCAATCGATGAACGCCTTTGCGGGGGATGGTAACCGCAATAATGATGACAACGGCTTAGCCGTGGTTAGACAAATTCTCGCCAATATTGGCGGTTATGCCAAATCCACCCTGAGTGATATGGCCACCTACGCCGATTCCTTTACCGGACGAAACGATGGGGTCTGGCCAGCTTTGCCGATCCCTTATGTCATGGAGGTAACGACCCGTGGTCGGAACAGTTTGTGGTTACTTGCTTTTGATGAAGATGAGGGCGAGAACCAAAACCCGCTAAACTACCGCAGCCCTGCGGATAGCGATGAGAGCAATGTTGAAGACCGAGATGAAGTTACCGTCAATCAGCTTTTCAGCGGATGGGATTTTAAGGAAGATGAGAATGAAAGCGAGAATCCACGACGCAATACCGAACAGCCTGACCCTGATGGACCCGTTTTAATCACTGGCTACACCTTTTTTCTCGAACTGTCTTATGAGGAACCAGATGATGCACAGCATTCTATTTTGGTGCCGCGGGTCGAAGAAACTGATGAATCGCCAGACAATGGATCCGTGTCTTTGGAAAACTTCCCTCCTTCCATTTCAGCAGCACAAAATCGTGTCACCTTCGAATTAGAGTTTGAATATGACTCGCCCGTCCCGGAAGACGACGAGGAAGATGCCCCACAATGGGACGATGTTCTCCCCAGCATCCAGATCGACTACTACCTTGACGGAGGCTCCGACGGTCGGGTCAGCCGATTTCTTCAAGCCACCAATGTGAACGACTCGCTACCCTCCGATCTTGGTACCGACCTCACCAACTACCTGCAAAATATCATTGTGGATATGGCCTTTGCCTTGGGCAATCCCAATCCATTTTTCACAAACGAAAAGAATTGGGATTTGAATTATTCTTTTGAATTTCAGAACGACTACGAACTGAATTTTTGGGATAACGGTAATGCGGTTGGAACCAATGATTTCAACTTATCAATACCCGCAGGGTCTGAAAATAATTACGCCATGCGGCCAGGAGGGGGAACTGGCACCGGTGAGGACATGACTGAACGTTTTTCATTACTCTCCCATAATGTAATGGCACGGGGTGATTTCTTGTTTGCTACATTGCGGGATGAAGGCAACTCTACACCCTACAGCCCTTTCAATTTTGGTCGTTGGGCAGAAGATTTTTCTGATGCTAATCCACCTGAGTTGGTCGGTTGGGAAATTTCCCATGGAGCCAACTTGCTTCATAAAGTCCCCCATAACAGCCTAGGTGTTACCAGTGACCCCATTGATTGGTGGCAAATGGCTAACCATGATCGTAATGTTGGTTTTGCCTCCATGTTTGATGTCGGATTGTTAAATGTCGATAACCGCTATCCATGGTCCCCAACTATACAATGGAGGGAGTCCTTGAAACCTTTTCAAGAAAGGATTCACTTGGGTGCCGGCGATCAAAATCAAGCAGAAAGTGGATGGAATGAGCGATTTTGGGAAGGTTCCTTTTCTTCAAGTGACCAGCTTCGGACCTATGGTTCGGTAAATCCAGATGATACGATTCCTGTAGGTTGGTTCAGTTACCCCACTTTCATGGCCCGGTGGGATAGTGACTATCTCAGCGGGGCTGGGGGTACCGATTATCTCTCCGTTATTGATTGGGAAGAAAGAACTTCTGAGGAAAATCTCGGTTTTTTTGAAAAAGAAACGATCAATATTTTTATGGGCCAAGCTTTTCTCAGTGCCATTGGCAACATCTATGATATACCCATTATGGTGCGTGCCCACCAGGGCGAAGATGATGAAATGCCCGTAAGAGATGAGCCGGCATCGACTGAAGAGAGTGACCCTGAAACATCATTCGGGTTCGTCTTACGCAACTTCCTCAATAATGTTTCCAAAGGTCCGCCTATGGTCGAGTCAGTAATAAGCATCGACCCCGTATTAGGTCATCGAACTGGCAACACATCTTCTTCTTTAAGGGTGACCAGCAATTTCGGGAATTTGTCTAGCCAAGATCCGAGAGACGGACATTTTTACGGTGTTTTAGGACACACTTGGCGCCGTCACAGTCAGCAAATTTCTGCCTTCAATTTCGTTCCATCCGTTGAGACGGGAGATCTTGAAGAGAATCTTGTGCGCGCTTATAGAACTGAAACCAGAACCGAGACCCGAAGCGTAAGACGGCCCGTAGTTGTCGGAAATAGCACTATTTGGATAGAGGAGGAAATTGAAGTTGAGATTTCGGAGCGCGTCCGTGATCCCGAAAATGACAGTATAGAATTCGCCCTCCCTGTAAACGAAAACCGGGCCAGAATCATTATGCCTTCAATTATGGCTACATCCCTTAATACCAGCTCTCGTTTTGGGCGTGCACCTCAAGAAGTGGCCATGGGCTTGAATTTATTGGATTACAGGGCGATGTATGACCCCATGAACCAAAGTTCATCGATTGACAGGGAAATCGACGGGGTATTGCCAATTCCCTATCAAGGTACATCTCATCGCCAGTCTGGAGGTAATCTTCTGTCTCATCGAAGTATATTTTCCAATGCGCCTAGAGGAGCTCTAATGGTAAACATAGGTGAATTGGGGTTTGTTCACAGTGGTCTAATGCAGATGCCGATTGATTTAGCCGGTTATACCCCAGCAATGCCCTATTTTGCTGTAGATTCTGGAACTCGTGCAGTTTCTTTCCCGCCGGTTGGAAGCCCAAATGTTCGCATCGAAAGCGGTAGACAATTAGACGCTAAACATGATATTGGTTTTTCTATGTTTGCAGTTGGGTCCCCTCAAAATGGACCGCCAATGGCTATGCTTTTAGATTTATTCACCCCTGGATCTTTTCGAAATTCATTAACAGGTAGGGCCAATAGTCGCGATGACTGGGAAAACTCGGGGGAAGGGGTAGATTCTAATTCGCCTTTAAATCCACGCCGAGGAACATGGAATGTCAATATTGCGACGGCCGGTGATAATTATTTAGCTTTCACAGCTGGCGAGCCTAATGAAGTAAATACGGGCCGGGGACGAACAAATATTCCATCCTCAACATTACATCCCGTCTGGGTTCCTTCGGGTATGGGAATGCAGTACTTTAAAGGACGGCGAAATAATCAAATGCTGGATCCTTGGATGAATTATTTCCCCCGATTTCGTCGTGGATTTGAGAATTTGATAACGACTATTGGTGGAGATTTTACCCCTGATCGATCACAAGGGGTAGGCGTCTGGCGTGACCAATTTTTCGTCGACCGAGGAAATTTTTATTTTGGCCCTCTTAATCTTCCCGTTTATTCTTTTGTGGAAATCGATGATTCAATTGGTGCTTGGTTCGACAATGAGAGAAGGAACTTCAATGCGCGTCTTCCTACCGCTGGACATCGTATTCTGGGAGATGATGATTCGCTTTATTCAGGTCATTTAAATATCGATTCTCTTTTTTCTTATCAAGGAAACCACAGATCTGGCACTGTGATGGATCAGGGAGTGACAAGCCATTCTGACGCCTTAATTGCAAACGAAGCAAACCATCGAATGCCTTTGGAACGGATCACTCGCTTTGCTTTATACCCAATGCGCCATCATATCAGCGAGCTTAACCGAAGCTCGCTAGACAGTTCAGAACAATTCACTCCAAATAAGGAAAATAACCCAGGAAAAAGAGGCGCTGAATTTGGGTTTTCTTATATAACTACGGCCCTTAATCCCGCCCGTTTTTTTGCTAACCATCCGAATGCGAGTAGTGCCTCTGGTTCAGACTTTTCTTTTCAACAAATCCTTGGAGCCGGTCCCGCTGGAAACGAATGGTCACGCGGGATTTTCCGTAATGCGCCCTATGCCGTTTCTGCCAATCAGGTTTCCACCTCGGCCAATGTCTTCACCATCCACATGGTGGCGCAGGCGATCCGTGACTCAGGGGAAAATGACCAGGACAACGGGGAACTGAACAACTGGGGAGATTTCTCCTTCAGCGATGAAGTTCTCTCCGAACAATGGGCCCGGGCCGTGGTGGCCCGAGTCCCCTCTGAGACAACTCTCAGTCGCTACCGGGCCGATGACTTCCGGGACCCCGAGTATGAATACAAAGTTTTGTATTATCGGGTGGTCGATAACCCGCGTTGATTTGTGAGGATAAAAAGAATCTTTTTCCCATGACCGGCTCCCCAGAGTCTCAACTAATCGTTTAACTTCCTAGTGCTTATGTCCTACCGTTGTTTCGTTCCTCTTCTTTTGTTTTTGGCCTTTGCCGCTACGGTGTCGGCCCACAACCTTCGGCCGCGTATGCCGGTGGCCGTTGAGCAAGGGGCTTCCGTCTATGCCGAGGACCGTTCCACCGTAGAACGGCAAGGCTTCCCCGGTGAAGTCGCTACGGTGCGGCAGTTGGACGGAGAGTGGGTCGAAATCCAATCGCCTATCAACGAATTGGGTACCGGCTGGGTCAAGGCCTCAGCCTTGTCTCGCTCCAATCCGCGGGATTTGAATGCTTTCCGGCGACAAAGAACCGAGATTCTTGCGCAGTTTGAGGAAGCCGCCGCCGCCGAACAAGCCCAACAACAGGATTCCGTGCTGGCCGAACTCGCGGCCGCCGACCAGGGAAATCAGGGAATGGCCTCCGCCTTAGGCCCGGTTCATGCCCAAACCTCTACTTTCGTTCCTCGCAACCAGGTGGTTGCGGGATATTTCTCCCTGGGGGGACGGTCCACCGATATTGTCGATATCAGCGTTTCCGAACATGGAGATGTTTATCTGCTGGGACAGGGGGTAGGCCTCGATTACGAAAAATACGCATCGGTTCTGAACCCTTTTCTCGATCAGCAACCGGACCCCTCTTATTTTGAAAGAAGGGCTTCCTATACCTTCATTGCCCGCCTTTCCCGGGACCTGAGCGAAATTGCCGATCTCCGTATCGCCCCTCAAACCATACTTTCCGGGCCAGAGCGAATTGTCGTCAATCAAAAGGGGCACGTTTATTTGCTGGTCGGTTCTCATGCCTTGGATGATCACAACGAAAAAATCATTTCCCCTTCCGATGTTCACGGGGGTAATGAATCTTGGCGCGTTCTGGTTTTTACACCCGACTTTTCCGAACTTGTCACTGCTGGGGGAGTGGAACGACTCTTTCCCCACGTTGCGGGTTTCGAAATTGATTCCAAGGGGCGACCCCTCTTTTTTTCCTGTCAAAATGTTCGCCGACGCGACAGTTCTCCCGTACTGACCAGACTTCACTCCAATCCTATCGCTGAAGCCCCCTTTGCCAAAGCTAATGGTGAATCTCGAATCGTTTTCAATTTGCACGAGGCACCGTTTACCGATGCAGACAACCCCTTTTCGATTTGGGGCAGTGATCGCAATACCTATCCACCAACCGCGACGCCCATTGCGAAATTCGGGTCATCTCACAATGAGGGCGATGAAATCAAATGGGGAGGATCGTCGGGAGGCGGTGCTACTTCAAACCCTTATGTTTTGTTAAATTTAATGTCCGAAAATATGGCCATTGATAAGGAGGGAAACATTATCCTTGGCGGTACCGTTCCGCATAATATGCCGATGCCAGGGTTTGATCCCTTTCTTGCTTCTTATTCTCCCGATGGTGAATTGCGTTGGGGAAACATTCTTCTCGATGGTTTTCTCAGTGAGCCTGACCAGAAAAATCAATCCATCGCCATTGATCCCTCCAACGGTGATATTCTGGTTTCGTTTCGTCAGCACGGAAATAATGTCCATTCCATGATCCTCCATCCCGACGGATTCCTGCGGCAGTTTACCGGAACCCAAGGGGATATCATGATTACGTGGATTGGCCGCATTGATGCCGATAGTGGGCAACTCAAAAATTCCACCTATATGTACTCCCGGATGCCCCGTAATTTTGAGGGACGCTGGCCCGATCTGAGTAATTACTTTATGTATGGCAATGGAAACCTCGCCGTTGATAACGATGGCTATGTTTATGTGAGTGGGACGGCCCGGAACGTTTCCCCTACAACCCGTAATGCCTACATTCCGCAGAGTGAATTTGATTCGCATGTTCCCGTTCTCCATGTCCTCACTCCGGACCTTAGCCAACTTAGTTACGGTACCTACCTTGCGGAGACAACGGGGCGTACACTTCACACGATTCCTTTCCCGGATGGCACTATTTTTAATGCTGGTGAGGTCAGTGATCGCGGCACTTTTCATACTCAGCACACCGATCAAGTGAATTACCTTAGTAGCACTCCCCCGAGCACCTCCGGTGATAATACTTTCATTGTCCTCTTGAAACCCGAAAAAGGCGGCCAACGCCACCAATGGAAAATGGGCCCCAGCCCCCAATCGCAAGAGTGAGGTTGGAGGAAGGGAAATTTACTTACAAATGGAACCGAAAAATCGGGCACGTGCCCGATTTTTAGGTTTATCTCCTTCTTGGAAAATGCAGGAGATAATCCTATAAAAAATTAAAGATTAGTGGTTTAGGCTGGCTTTTGCCCCCTAAGCGGGGTCCCCGCTTGGGGCAAAAAGCGAACGGGTGCCTTGTGCCCCTGTGCGCAAATCTTCGGCAAACGGAAATGTCGCCCCTTTTCGACAGCGAGCGGGGACTTCATGTCCCTGCGCGCAACACTCCTGGTGCCTCGGAAACACCCTAGTCTCACACAAGTGGCGCCCCCAGCGGAGCTGGAATATACGATTAAGAGACTCGCGGGGGAGGAGTGTTCCGCGCAGCCGCTTCCGCCTTCGCTAAAGCTACGGCGCGACAGGGAAAGCGGCCCGCGCGGTGTGGTGGGGCGTACTTTATGTCCCTGGCTTGAAGCACTCCGCGCAGGGACACAAGGTCCCCGCTTGGGGCAAAAAAGCGAACGGGGGCTTTACGCCCCTGTGCGCAACACTCCAGAGGCGTCGGAAACACCTTAGTCTCACACAAGTGGCGCCACCAGCGGAGCTGGAATATGCG
>JAFIGF010000133.1 GCA_020831535.1 Opitutales bacterium
ATCCCTGCAGGGCCCTATCCTCTCCTTCTGTACATCCCATTCAACTCATCCAAATACCTTTGGCAAGGCCAACTTCTTGCCTATAACCCAAAACCAAAATACGAAACTAAACTGTCAACTTTTCTTCAGGACTCGACACCAATTCATCATTCATAATTCCTCCTTCATCCTTTCCTTTCATGCTCCCCGGCCCCAACATCATCCCCGTCGCCTGCCTCGTTTTGATTGATTCCGAAGGAAATTTATTGGCCACCCAACGTGGCGAAGGAAAAGCTTTACCAGGTCTTTGGGAATTCCCCGGAGGCAAAATCGAAAAAGGCGAAACCCCTGAAACCGCCCTGCGCCGCGAATGCCTGGAGGAATTGCATTTACCCCTTGGCGAACTCCAACCCCTCCCAAAAGCCTCCCACCCCTACCCCTTTGGCACCGTCATACTCCACCCCTTTCTCGCAAAGTGCCAAACCCGCCCTGCCCTCACCCTGACCGAACACCTCGCCAGTTGTTGGATCCCCCTTCACGAATGGCCCAACCTAGGCTGGGCCCCCGCAGACATCCCGGTTTTGGAGGAATTGGTGGAGGGTAGGGATCGTTGGTTCGTCCTTAAAATGCTTTTTGACAATCAACTCGTTAAACGTCAATGGCCTCTTGGATAGAAGAATAACTCAAACAGGAAAACTCGATTGCACAAGCTGGTATTTCACAGTTAGAATACTCGTTTTTATTTCTCGTAAAAATTGAACGATAAATCACAGAAATCTGTTTAGTCTTATGGAATCGGCCCAACTCATACAAATGCTTGAACGATTTATCGAGCTCGCCGATGAAACAACGCTCGTCGAATTCAAGAGCAACTGGAAAAAAGCACAAGACATCGGCGAATACATATCGGCAATGGCGAATGCCGCACTTTTGGCACAGCAAGGACAGGCGTGGGTGGTCTGGGGAGTGGATGATGCGACACATGAGATCAAGGGGACACGATTCGATCCATTTAAGCAAAAAGTCGGCAATCAGGGGCTCATAATGTGGTTGCAGCAAAAGACCAGCCCTAAAGCCGATTTTGAATTTCATAAAATAAAGTATCAGGATCTTGAGCTTGTTGTACTCGAGATCAGACGACCCCGCAGTGCGCCCATCGCTTTTGAAAACCAACGTTACATCCGCATCGACAGCAATAAGACACGACTGTCTCAGCATCCGGATAAAGAGTCACGCATTTGGAACGCCCTTGGCATGAAACAAGACTGGAGCGGCGAAATTGTGTCCGAGGCAACACTTGATGATCTCGATTCCGATGCCATCGAAAGCGCCCGCAAGCGATTCGTCGAATTCCTGCTCAAGAACGAAACGGATGCCGAACGCCAAACGACGATCAAAGAAGACGCCGCGGGTTGGGATAACGCTACCTTACTGAACAAGGCACGTATAACGAAGGCGGGTAAGATCACCCGCTCTGCCTTACTGCTGTTAGGCAAAGATGAGTCCAGCCATTTTTTGAGCCCCGTGGATGCCAAAATCAGCTGGATACTTCGTGAGTCCGATGGCAAGACGCGCAGCTCGCAGCCATTTTCCCCGCCATGGTTGTTGAACTCCGATCAACTATTCACGCGCATCCGAAACCTGTCGATTGAGGAGATGCCCGATGGCACACTTTTTCCCGTTGCGATACAGCAATATGACAACTGGGTGATTCGAGAAGCCCTACATAACTGCATCGCCCACCAGGATTACAGTATGGGTGGCAAGGTCAATGTGGTTGAATATCCAGACCGACTGATTTTCACCAATCTCGGGCAGTTTATTCCGCAAAGTGTCGAATGGATGTTGGAAAATCAATCGCCTCCCGAACACTACCGTAACCAGTGGTTGATCGACGGGATGATACGCTTGCGCATGATCGAGCAAGTCGGCAGTGGCATCCGGCGTATGTTTGAAACGCAAAAGGAGCGCCTCTTACCACTGCCGGACTATGAACTGAACGAAGGTGACTTCACCCATCCACGTGTTCAGGTCACAATTCAAGGGCGGATTCTGGATGAACGCTACACCAAGCTCTTGATGAAGCACGTTGATCTAAGCCTGAAAGATGTAATGTCTTTGGATAAGATTCAGAAGCAAGTCTCTATCCCCAAGGGAGAAGCACAACGGCTGCGCAAGCTGGGACTAATCGAAGGCCGGTACCCGCGAATTTTTGTATCGGGACAGATCGCCGCTTCAATTGGGGGGCAGGCGACACATATTCGTCAAAAAGGCTTTGATAATGAATATTACCGCGACTTGCTCGAAAAGCTTATCCGTGAGCACGGTCCCGTTAGCCCGAAAGTGATTAACGAGTTGATCATCGACAAATTACCGGACTCCATGACGGAAGCTCAAAAGCGAAAAAAAATCAGGAATCTGACGACAGATCTATCCCAGCGCCGGAAATCTATCGAAAACATCGGCAACCCACGCGGGCCCGGAGCACTTTGGACGCTGCGTGATTCGCAAACTCAATAGCAATTCAAGTTTTGAATAAGTTTTGAATAAGTTTTAGGTATGTTCGTATTGATGGCAGTATAAGTATATTTTAATCAATGCTTTAAGTAAAAACTTGAGTCACGGGCATGTGGTCCAGAAGGCAAAACTTAAGTTTACTCACAGCATGGAAACCCTCCCAAACTGCAATCCCCTAATCGGCTGTTTCAAATTCATCTTTCATAATTCTTCCTTCATTCTTTCCTTTCCCTTAGTGCCTCTGTGCCTCCGTGAGAGCTTTGGCCTTTCTTCCGCTATTTGCGTAGCCGAAAACGTGGGTTTTTGGACGGCTGTTCTTCCCTCCCCCTTCTGTGTCCTACTTGTCCTGCACAGCCCGAAGGGCGACGAAGGATCAGCGTTTTAGCGTTTCTGCGTTTTAGCGTTTCTGCCCCCCCATTTCACGTTGTTTCTCTTCCTTTATTTCTTAGCGCCTTTGCGCCTTCGTGAGAGCATTGGTTTTTTTCTTCCCCTCATCAGTGCCATCTGCTTCGCCCATTCGGTTGAGTGTCGCTTAGCTCGGAAGTGGTTCCCTCCGGCTGTTTTCTATTCATCCCGTATCCCCAAATGAAATTTACCCTTCAGTTTTCACTCTTCCCCCTCCCGGCTGTTTTTATTTCACTTTTCCAATTTCAGCCTTCACTCTTCTTCCATGCCCGAGGATCTTCATACCGAATACAAAGAAGCCCGAACTGACCTTCCAAAGAGTCTATTCGATACGGTATGCGCTTTTCTCAATACCGATGGTGGAACAGTCTATCTCGGCATTAACGATCAAGGAATGGTTACCGGCGTTGAAAAGGAAACCGTTCCCCGCCTCAAGCGGGAAATCGCCGATATCTCGAACAACCCGCAAAAACTCGATCCACCCTACCTACTTTTTCCCAAAGAGGAACAGCGGGAAGGCAAAACCATCATTGTCCTGCAGGTTCCGCTCAGCTCCCAGATCCATCGCCATAAGGGACAGATTTACCTTCGCAGCGAGGACGGTGATTACCACGTCAAGAGCACCCATCAATTGGCGGGGCTCCTCAACCGCAAGCTCGGCATTTTTCCTGAGCAGACCCCCATGACTTCGTTCTCGATGCAGGATCTGCGCCCTGAACTCTTTGACCGGGCCCGGGAACTCATGCGGGCACGCAACCAGAAACACCCATGGCTTGCCTTTGACGACACCGAACTACTCCACGTCGCCGGTCTCTTCGCGGAATCTTCCACGCCGGACGCTCCCGTCCTTACCCTCGCCGCCATCCTCCTTTTTGGCAACGACCTCGCCATCCAACGGGCCGCTCCCGCCTATAAATTCGACTGCCTGCTTCGCCGCCGTAATATCGACCGCTACGACGACCGGCTCATGATCCGCACCAACCTGATCGACGCCTACGACCAGATGATGGACTTCGTCGAGAAGCACCTCAACGATCCTTTCTACCTTGAAGGCGACATCAGTATCAGCCTACGCGAACGCATTTTCCGCGAAGCCATCTCCAACATCATTGCCCACCGGGACTACCGAAACGCCACCCCCGGTCGCCTAATGATTTACGAGGACCGGGTGATTCTCGACAACCCCTCCACCCAGTATTTCCACCAGCCCATCACCCCGCAAAACCTCGCCTCCCATCCGAAAAATCCTTCGATCTGCAAGTTCATGATTCAACTCGGCCGATTCGACGAACTCGGCTCCGGCGTCATCAACATCCACAAATACCTCCCCGCCTACAGCGACGGTGCCCAGCCCCTCTTCGAAGACACCCGCGAAGGCTTCAGACTCACCCTGCCGCTGAGTCTTTTGTCCGAGGCAAAAAAGAAAACCTCGTCAGTCGCCGGAAAAAGTTCGGGGGCAGAGTCAATCACCGACCCAGTCGAGGCCCCAGTCGAGGCCCCAGTCACAATCACCGAAACAGGAAAGAGAATTCTCGCTTCACTCAGGGATAACACGCTGGGCAGAAAAGACATTCTTACAACCCTTGGCTATCGACAACCAACCGGAAACTACAAAACGGCCATCGAAAATCTTTTATCCCAAGGCCTCATCGAACGCACCATCCCCGACAAACCAACCAGCCGTCTGCAAAAATACAGGCTCACGGAAAAAGGAAGAAAACTCATTTCAGGAACAAACACCAGCAGGACATAAAAACCGGCCATTTGCGTTTGCCACGGAAATCGTCCCTTCGTAAAAAACCAAGAGCTTACCGGCGAATCCTATCAACTCATCGCCATCCTCACCACCATCGTCAAACGCTCCCGTATCCCCAAATGAAATTTACCCTTCAGTTTTCCAATTTCATTTTTTGTCCCCCTTCCCCAATCCGCCGCTTGACATCATCCCTCCCCTCAGGATATATTGCAGGTATCAACCCTGTGGTTGTCTTCGGTTTCGGTCGAAGCCCCACAGCCCCCCGTAAGCTGCGGTTTGCGGGGTTTCTTTTTGTCCTGAACAAAGGAGGGTCCATATGGTAAAAGCCACCTCCAAGCAACGAGTAGTTTTCTTCATTGATGGTTTCAATCTCTACCATTCCTTGAAGGAAGCCGAAAAACAGCTCCCAAAAACCCAGCTCAAGTGGCTGGACCTTCCTGGCCTTTGTGAAGGATACCTGCACCAGATTGGCGGCGGTGCCCAACTCGCCTCGGTGCATTACTTCACCGCCTACGCCGAACACCTCAGAAACCGGAACCCGGAAAGAATCAGTCGTCACAAAGCCTTTGTCCGAGCCCTGACTGCCCGCCGGGTTCGCGCACACCTTAGTATATTTAGTCGCAAGCGCGTCTGGAGCGACGAAATCAACCGCTGGGTGCGCGCTCACGAGGAAAAAGAGACAGACGTTGCCATCGCCTGCGAAGTGCTTGGCATGGCTATGGATGACGAACTGGATGTCGCCGTGCTGGTTACCGGCGATTCCGATTTCGCCCCCGTGGCCGAGAGCTTCCAGCGCCGCTTCACCAACAAGCGTATTCTGTTTGCCCTCCCCTTCGCCCGAGGCACCAAGCGCCTCAAGCAGCTCTGCCCGGAATCCTTCAGTATTTCCAAAGAAACCTACGCCAAGCACCAACTACCCGACGAAGTACGCCTTCCGAGCGGAAAATACGTGACCATCCCCCCGGATTGGAAAAAATAACCCAAATCACATTTCCCCGTTCCCTATCTGTGTTAATCCGTGCCATTTGCTTCGCCCATTCGGTTGAGTGTCGCTTAGCTCGGAAGTGGTTCCCTCCGGCTGTTTTCTATTCATCCCGTATCCCCAAATGAAATTTACCCTTCAGTTTTCCAATTTCACTCTTTCCTTTCCCTTAGTGCCTCTGTGCCTCCGTAAGGGCTTTGGCTTTTCTTCCGCTATTTGCGTAGCCGACATCGTAAGATTTTGGACGTAGCCGAAAACGTAAGTTTTTGGACGGCTGTTCTTCCCTTCCTTCTGCTATCTGCGTAGCCGAAAACGTGAGTTTTTGGACGGCTGTTCTTCCCTTTCACTCTTCACTTTTCCAATTTCACTTTTTGTCCCTCCCCTCCC
>JAFIGF010000134.1 GCA_020831535.1 Opitutales bacterium
ATCCCTGCAGGGCCCTATCCTCTCCTTCTGTACATCCCATTCAACTCATCCAAATACCTTTGGCAAGGCCAACTTCTTGCCTATAACCCAAAACCAAAATACGAAACTAAACTGTCAACTTTTCTTCAGGACTCGACAACCCCCTCATCCCTCACCCCTCATCCCTCTCCTCTCCCTTCCACGAATTCAATCAAATCGATCATCGTGCGAATCTCCGTCCGGTGACTCAGCCCCAGGGCTTCCTTTCGTCGCTCCAGACGAAACCGCCCGTAACCCCACAAGCCTCTTTGGACCAACCGCCGGTTCCACCTTTCGGGCTTCGGATCATCTGGCAACCATTCCCTCAATCTCTCCAAGGCCTCCTCCGGAGCTCTCGCCCACGAACCTGCCACCTCCTGAAAAACCTTCATCGGCACCCCCAAATGCTCTCCCAGCATCCGGTCGAACCCCTGCCCCACCGTCGGCTGATAATACGGCTCCAAGCGCCCCTCGCGCAAACGAACCAGCTTCTCCATCAGACGCGGCAAATGCATCAGACCATAGCGCCCGTCCGGAAGATACGGGGACGGCAAGGGATTTTTCGGGCGAAATCTCGGGGAAGGGTTTGTCATAAGCTCGGCCAAAGAATACTCTAGGGGTTCTGTTTCGACAAGCGTCGCCCACCACCATGAATGTATTTTTCCGAGTCTCCCGTTACCTTTTCCGCTACCCGTGGCTTTTTACGCTCACCCAAACCCTCGCCATTGCCAGCACCGGCTTTCTCATTGTCTCCCCCTTTTTCATCTCCCTGGCAATCGATCGCATGGTGGACGAAGGGACCCTACGGGAACTGGGCATCGGCGTCCTTGTGGTCCTCTTTTGTTACGCCGCCCGCGACATCCTGAACTTTGGCCGCATCCGTATTAACAACTTTCTGGAGCAAAAGGTCCTCCTCGACCTGCGCAAGGATGTGCACGACAAACTCCTCGAGTTGCCCGTCGGCTTTTATGAAAAACGAACCAGCGGCGAAATCGCCTCCCGGGTCATTGAGGATGTCCAGGATGTCGAACGCGTGATCCTCGACGGCACCGAGCAAGGCACCATCGCCCTGCTTACCGTTTTCGGAGTCACCGGCTTTTTGTTCTACCTGCAGCCCACCCTGGCCTCGGTCGTCATCCTTCCCCTGCCCATCCTCGCTTACCTCGGTTACCGCCACTCCAAGGCCATGCGCAAAAACTGGCGCGCGGTTCGCCAAAGCGCCGGACAGCTCAACAGCCTGTTGGTCGAACACCTCCAGGGCAACCGCCTGATCAGTGCCTTCGCCCTTCGCCCCCGCGAGGAAGCCCGCTTCCAGGAGCGGGCCCAGGACCTGCGGGGCAAAACGCTCAAAGCGATGTTCCGCTGGTCCATTTACAACCCCACCACCAATTTCATCGGGAGCCTCGGAACCCTTGCCGTACTCGGAGTCGGCGGATACCTGTACATGGAAGGACAAATCTCCGATGGAGCCCTGGTCGCTTTTTTCCTCTACTGCGGCATGTTTCTCGATCCGATTTCCCGCTTGCACCAACTGAACCAATTGATTGCCACCGGCATTGCCTCCGGAGAGCGGGTCTTTGAAATTCTGGACCAGAAGAGTGAGGTCGTGGAAGACCTCAACCCCGCCCCGATGCCCCCGGCGCCACTGGAGGTTCGCTATGAAAAAGTCTCGTTTGCCTACCAGGACCGATCCCCCGTTTTGCACGACATCGTCCTGACCCTACCCGCTGGCCAATGCACTGCTCTGGTTGGCCATACCGGTGCGGGCAAAAGCACCATCGCCAACCTTCTCCTGCGCTACTACGACGTGTCGGAAGGGTCCCTCACCCTCAACGGCACCCCCATCCACCGCCTTTCGCTGGCCGACCTTCGGGGCCAGATCGGGTACGTGTCCCAGGAGCCTTTTCTCTTCGATGGCAGCATCCGCGAAAACCTTCTCCTCGCCCACGAGTCCGCCAGCGAGAAAGATTTGTGGCAAGCCCTGGAAGCCGCCAACGCCCGCGACTTCGTCGAACGCTTGCCCCATAAACTGGATTCCCTCATCGGCGAACGCGGTATCCGCCTGAGCATGGGCGAGAAGCAACGCCTGACCATTGCCCGGGTCATCCTGCGCAATCCCCCGATCCTCATCCTCGACGAAGCCACCTCCAGCGTCGACACCATCACCGAGTCCCTCATTCAAAAAGCCCTCGACAACCTCCTGCAAAACCGCACCTCCCTGATCATCGCTCACCGCCTTTCCACCGTACGCAAGGCCGACCAGATCATCGTCCTGGAGCAAGGGAAAATCGTCGAGCGCGGAACCCACCACGAACTCCTGACCCGCGACCAGCGCTACGCCAAAATGTGGGAAATCCAAGCCTCCTCCACCAGCCCCGAAGTGATTCTCTCCTGAGAACCCGCACCTCAATCTACCATCCGAGCTCGGAGAGACCCTCGCCCTCCCGCGAAACGCACGCACCCGTCCCGTTACCCCACCACTCCATTTTACATTTCATCTTTTTAGCTTTTCAGCATTTCAGCATCCTCCCTGCCTTTTGCACTTTATCCGGTAATCAGAACCTTTCCGCGACGACCGGAAGTGGCGGCCCGGGCGACTGCTTCGGTGCCTTTTTCCAAGGGATAGGTCTGGTCGATGGGTACCTGTAACAGACCCGTCCGCTGGTCATCGTAAATCTCCGCCATCATCTCCTTCACCACCGACTTGGGCTGGGTTCGGTACCAACGGTCCATCCAGAAACCGACCAGCCGGAGGTCATTGAAAATCAAATACCGCGTGGGGAATCGGACCGGATCACCCACCATACCGCCAAAGGTAACAACAGTGGCACCGTCGCCAACTGATTTGATCATTTGGCTGACACTATTTCCGCCCACGCTGTTTAACCCCAGCCGAAGGCCTGCCCCGGGTAGAGATTTTCGAAGCTCCCGGGGATCAAATTCACTTTCGGTAAAAACCAACTCTGCCCCAGCCTCTTGCAGAGGTTCTTTCCAGGATTCGTCCCGGACCAAATTCACCACCTTGATTCCCCGCTGGGCCGCCAATTGATTGACCGCAAAGCCAACCGCGGAATTGCCCGCGTTTTGGATCATCCAATCGCCGGGTTGCAAATCAACAAAATCCTCCAACAACCGCAAGGCGGTGGGCGGATTGACAAAACTCATGGATGCTTGCTCCACCGGGAGATCTTTCGGCACGGGCCATAAATCCGCGGCCGCCACGGCGACAAACCGTTGCCAGCAACCGACGCTCTCGGGAATGCGAAAACGTTCTCCCACACGAATCCCGGAAACCTCCGGACCGACCTCGACCACCTCCCCGAGACCCTCACGGCCTCCGGTTGCGGGCAAATTCCTTTTCTTCCCATACGTCCCCGCAATCATTCCCAAATCGGAGGGATGGACCGGCGAGGCCAGTAGGCGTAAACACACCTCCCCTTCTCCCAAAGAGGGATAAGGCAATTCCTCTAAACAGAGAACCTCCCCGGGTTTTCCGTTTTCCCGATAACGCAGGGCCAGGTTTTCAGCGGTCATAAAACCAATCTACTCGGAGTTTTCCGCCCGTAAAAGAAGAACCTGCAAGGGCGCCAAAGTTTTCTTGCCCGGCCATGGTTCTCCGCTGAAGGCATCCGTTCCGGCAAAGTCCAGTTCGACCTCCGAGGGCTCTTCCCGTAAGTTGACGATCCCGTAACCGGTGACGCGCCCCCCGGCATTGGCCCGGGGAATCAGCATAACCCGCAAATTGGCCTGTCCCATCGGGAAAACCCCAGCCTCTTCGCAAAGGCGCCGGGCCAAGGTGGCGTAACCGCCCTCCATGAGCATCCCCCCTAGGGCAATCACTTTCCCCTGGCCGATGGAATGGGCGATCATCGCCGCCCGGCCATCCCCATAACCACCCTCGTAACGGGCCAGCACTTCAACGCCCTCCTTCTCTGCAAAGGCAACACACCAATTCCGGGAAGGGTACGACTCCTCGCCGGAAAAAACGATGCGGCAACGATCTTCCACCCACTGAACGGTAAAGCCCAATTCCGCATCGGTTCCCAGGAGTTCGGTCAAAGGCCCCAGCTCCTGCTCCTGATGAGCAGTGAATTCTTCCGTTCGGTATCCGGTCAATGGACCGGTTACCAGCACTCCGCCCTTTTCGACCCACGCCCGCAATTCGGCCACCCGCTTTGCCGATAGGGTGGGCAGCATGGGGGCGAAGAGGATTTTATAGGAATCCAATGGTGCCGATTCCGAGCAAATAATATCCCGCCAAAATTGATGCTCCAAAAAGGCCGCATGAAAGTCATCCCGAATCCGGTGGGAATACTGCATTCCTGTATCGACCGGATCGATACTGAATCCCCAACCCGCCTCAAACGAGGTCAACAAACCAACCTCGGCTTTCGGCGGTGGGTTCTCCTGCAACCATGGCCCCAACTCCCGTCCCTCCCGGGCGATCTGAGCCCAGGCGTCCTTATTCGGAGCCCAATTCCCGGCCGAGGTGACATGGGTGCCGTGCAGCATCTCCTGTCCGGCCCAATGGCTCCGCCACTGCCAATATAAAATCAATTCGCCTCCCAGTAGATAGCTCAGCCAGGAAAAAGCCCGGACGCCATCGGCATCATGGTGGATATTCCACTGACGCCCCCCGCCCGACCAGTTTGGTGCGGTTTCGAGCAGCCAGAAGGGCCGGTCCTTCTGGCGACGCATCCGGTCAAAACGCGGCAGGTTGTAATGGTAGTGATCAACATCGGCATACATACTGTAGCCAGCCACATCCAACCCCTCATTTTGCTGGTACCAGTTCATTCCACCAAAATAGCCCGTCATATTGGTGGTAATCGGGGCCTGGGAATGTTTACGGATCTCTTCGCATTGCGCTTGGATGAAAGATTCCCAGCCATCGTTTTGAAACCGGGCAATGGCGATGATCAAACTCGGGTGATGCCGCTCCGGCACCTCCACTGACCCCACTTCGGAGGTGCACAAGGGCACTTGGTCGAAACGATCGTAGGCCTGGCTCCAGAAATTGAGTCCCCAGGTTTCATTCAAATTCTCCACCGTGCCGTAGCGTTTTTCCAGCCAGCAATGAAAGGCTTTTCGGGTTTCCTCCCCGTAGTCAAATCCACTCATCTCATTGTCGATTTGCCAGGAAAAAACCGCCGGATGACCGCCCAGACGCCGAGCCATTTCACCTACAATCTTCCGACAAAAACGACGATAGGTAGCAGAATGATGATTGTAGTGCTTTCGCTTGCCATGCGTGGCCACCGTTCCGTCGGCCTTGGTCTCCAAAACCTCCGGGTAGTTGGTCGTCAGCCAGGCCGGGGGCGCGGCCGTGGGCGTTCCGAGCATCACCCGAATGCCCGCCTCCTGACACCGGTCCAGTAGATCGATCGCCCAGTCAAAATCGAACTCCCCTTCCCGGGGTTCAAACTTCTTCCAGGCGAACTCGAAGAGCCGAACCGCATTAAACCCGATCTCCTGCATTTTGGAGAGATCTTTGGGCCATTCCGACTCGGGCCACATTTCCGGATACCAACTGGCACCGATGAGAAGGGAAGAATTAGACGGGGAAATCGTTGCAGACATTACCCCAGTTCAACAACCACACCCTTCGCTGGCAAGCCCATCACGTCAGACTAAGAAAAAGAATCGATTTTAGTGGTGGTGGGCCAACTCATACTGGAGAGAAATGGTCCGGGTCAAATTCAACCACTCTTTCCAATAATGGGATAACTCTGCCCGCAAGGCTTTTATCTCGGCGCGTAAATTATCCCGCATGTCTGCACCGGAATCCCGCAAGGCTTTCATTTTACGAATCAAATTCGTTGCCGTAGTCTCGTATTGCGCGGCAATACTTTCCACCTTACTGCGAAGCTCGACAGCCCGCTGATCGGCCTCTTCCTCCAAACGCTCCACGAGCAGCTTCCGATCCTTCTGAATGAGGGTTTTCAAAACCTGTACTTGGTTCACCTTGCGCAGTTTGCCCGCCAACCCGCATTTGTGCGCGGCCCAAATGAACCATTTGGTCGGGTCAAAATGATACCAACGCACCCCGTTCCGGTAGTCTGCCGCGAAGGCGTGGTGGTAATTGTGATAGCCCTCGCCGAAGGTCACAAAGGCCAGAAGCGCGTTGTCCACCGCACTCAATTCTTTGGCATAGGTTTTGGAGCCAAAGGTATGGGCCAGCGAATTGATGAACCAGGTGCAATGGTGCAGGGCAAAAACCCGCAAAAGGAAAACGCCCCAAAAGGCCGCCAGAGGCGAAACCAAAAGACATGCCGCTCCCCAGACGACCAGATTGACCACAATGGCCAAGGGGAGATAATGGCGGTGTTGGAACATTACCCGCGGATTTTTTAGTAAATCCCCGGCAAGTTTCTTATCGAATACCTGCTGGTAACTGAACAACCACCCGATATGCGCATACCAGAACCCCTTCTCGATGGAATAGGGATCCTTTTCAGTATCCACGTGATTGTGATGCAACCGGTGGTCATGGGCCCAACTCAAGGCCGACCACTGAAAGGCCAAAGTAGACCCGACCAGGACAAACCATTCCAGCAAGGGATGGGCCTCGTAGGAGCGATGGGCAAACAACCGATGATACCCGGCAGTGATTGATAATCCCCCTATAACAAAGGTTATCAGAAATAGCCCCCAAACGAGCAGCGAAAGATCCCCCCAAACAAAAGGAAGGAGCGCTACGAGCAACACATGGTAGCCGGCAATAAACGCAAAAGCATCGAGGTTTTTTAATTTCTTCATAGTCAGAGTAGAGAAGGACCCCAACTTGAAGGCGAACAACGATAAACGCAATACCCGATGAAACAAACATTCAAATGAAACATGGTCATTTATAGGAACCCATAGCTTCACTAATACCCACTTCCCCTATGGTCTGGAAATGGTTTTGCCCAAAATTTTAAATTCCCAAGGGAGTTTGGTAGAGGCGAGCCACCCTTTTGGTGACGGAGGTAAGGACCTCCCAGGGAATGGTTTTGGCCCACTCGCTAAATTCCTCGATCTCAATGCGGCCTTTTCCTTGCCGGCCAATAAGCACCACTTCATCGCCAGCCGTGACAGAGTCCAGATGGGTAACATCAACCATGGTCTGGTCCATCGTGACATTCCCGATGATCGGACAACGCTCCCCTCCGATAAGGACCGCCCCCCGGTTGCCCATAGCGCGGGGCAAACCATCCCCATAGCCCGCCGACAAAATCGCTACCTTGGTTTTATCCCGAGTGCGAAAGCTTTGCCCGTAACTCACCGGCGTTTCCGGGGGCAGAGTTTTTACCAAACTCACGCGGGTGATGAAACGAAACGTTGGCCGGGGCTCGACGCGGGCCAAAAGCGAATTTGGGTATGGGAGAATCCCAAACTGCAATAAACCCACCCGAACCGCATTGAAGGGGCTTTTATGCGAAAAACTCTCCAATCCAGCGCTATTATCGGCATGAATCAGGACGGATGGATCCTCATGCACTCCGAGAGCTTTGATCGCCGCCAAAAAAAGCTCCCGTTGACGTTTGGTAAAATCCGGGTCCGAATCGGCACTGGAAAAATGCGTGTACACCCCTTCGAGGCGCAATTCCGGCGTTTCCTTAATCACCTGCCACAGATTGATCACCTCCTCATGCCAAACCCCCAGCCGGCCCATGCCCGTATCAATTTTCAGGTGAAACCCCCACGTGCGGTTCTGACTTCTCGCCCGGTCCGCTAAGCGATGAGCCTCCTCCACCGAGGAAATGGTGGGGGTTACCTGCAATTCGAGTGCATACTCGTCCTCCTCCGGTAGCAGTGCACTCAACAAAAGGATGGGCCACCCGGAGCCCATCTCCCGGATTTGCGCCGCTTCATGGATGTTCGCCACGGCAAACAAATCCACCCCGCTGTGCATCAACCGGGCAACGGTTTGGTGTACTCCGTGCCCGTACGCATCCGCCTTGACCACCGCAACATACTTCACCGGATCGGGCAAAACTTTCCGGATTTTCCGAATGTTTCCTTCCAGCGCCGCCAGATCAATCTCGGCCCAACAGCGCAGCGGCAAACTGTTTCTCTGCATCATCATTCCTCCCTAGCAAAACGCATTCCCCCGCCAAGGACAATCCCAAGGCATAAAATAAATACGAGCCTCAGGACTCCTGACCCACATTCCCCGGAAACCCCCCATTGAAAATTTCAAGTTGTTTTTGAATAAAGACTTAAGCGCAAGACGATAGGCTCTGCTCTGATGGATCGTGTGAAACGGCAAATGAAACCCTTTTCGCGAGAGAATGCCGGAAAGAATAGGATGAGTGGTGAAAAGAATCCTAAGTCCCGGAGGGACGGGCCGAAGGTAGGCATGGATGGCAATCCACGTAATCTCCAAGCAAAAATCCAAATGTCTCGCAGAGCGAGACCTGAGAGGATTGGGTTTGGACTTCTCCCGATTAGCCCAACACCGAGCGCCACCCTTCCTGCTCTCGCTCTGCGAGGCATTCGATTGGGGGTGTGATGCCTATTTCTCATGATCAAAAGGTATTCCATCATTTCGTAGCCAGGCTTTTGTAGATGTCGGGTAGGAGTACGAATACGATTAAGATTAGGAGAGGGGGTACGTGGTTTTGGGTGTCTCAATTCGCAAGTCAGGAGAGCATGTTCGTCAATCGATCTTCTGATTATCCAGTGCCGACAGGCCCTTCGGACTGCGAAATTTCCTCATAGACATCGCTCCACCCAACGCCGATGGGGGCCGGAAAACGGCAATTCCGGCAGAGCGGAAACCGGAATCCAACGAAATTCCGGCCCCAAATCTCCCAATGGTTTTTTCTCTGCTCCGGGCTGGTACAGGTACTCCGTTATATGATGGTGCGTAATATGTCGCACTTGTCGCGGGGGCGTTCCTCCCGTAGGGGGCGGCTCGGCAAAGATCTCCTCCCAGCGGGGAATTTCGTAAAGGGTGCCCAAGCGCGACCGCCCTTTCCCCGGACAACGCAGGAGAACCTTGCCCTCGACTACCCACCACGCCAGCCGATGCTCCAAACGAACCGTTTTTTTCCTTCCGATCGCCGGAATGCCCTCCGCCTTTCCTTCCAACCCTGCCCGGCAAAACGCACGCACCGGACAGAGCATGCAGGCCGGTTTCCGCCGATGACAAATCGTTGCCCCCAATTCCATCAAGGCCTCGTTGAAAACGCCCGGGTGCTCCTTATCCACAAGCTCTTCCGCCGCTTGGCGAAAAAACTGAACCGCCTCGCCCGAGTTGGTGAAGGCTTTTTCCTCGGCCGCCAAACGAGCCAAAATGCGCACCACATTTCCATCCACACAAGCCGCCACACCGCCCAGCGCGATGCTACTGATCGCTGCGGCGGTGTAAGGGCCAACCCCCGGCAAGGAGATCCAAAAATCCAAATCCTTCGGAAAAGGCCCGCGACGGGCCGCCAGAATCTTACTGAGCCGGTGCAAATTTCGAGCCCGATTGTAGTAACCAAGGCCTTCCCAATGCTTCATCACCACTTCCTCCGGAGCCTCCGCCAGAGCCGAAAAATCGGGAAAAGCCTCCATCCAGCGGGCGTAAGACGGCAGCATCGAAGCCACCCGGGTCTGTTGCAGCATAAACTCTGAAACCACCGTCCGGTACACCGTCCGCTCCCGCCGCCAGGGCAAATCCCTTTGCTCACGGGCAAACCATTCCCGCAATGCCGTACGAAACGCTTTGCGGGTCGCCTCTTTGGATAAATGGAGGAAACTTGCCATACCCTTGAAAAAAACTCACATTATCCGACCAATGACCGCCAAAAAGCAAACCTCCAGCGGAGAAAAACCCACGCGCACCTCTTATTCCACCAAATTGAATGATGCTCAGATTACGCTCTTAAAAGAAGTTTGTGAGGCCAAAGGCTGGCCGTCGAAAGAAGTCCCCTACGCGGTCGTGGCCTTTGCCGGGCCGAAGGTCAACGTCACCGCCTACCAAAGCGGAAAATGCCTGGTTCAAGGGAAAGGGACCGAGGATTTTGTCATCGATATACTGGAACCCCAGATTACCGGGGAAGCCGTCTATGGCTACGATGAGGTGCTCCATCCGGAATGGTATGAGGCCCATGCCGGACTGGATGAAAGCGGCAAGGGAGACCTGTTCGGTCCCCTCGTTTCGGCCGCTGTATCCGCCTCCCCGGAGGCGATCCGCAAGTGGGTCGATGCGGGCATCAAGGACAGTAAAACCATTTCCGCCGCTGGCATTCTTCGACTGGACAAGATTATCCGAAAAACCAAAGCCTCGGCCTTTCATTTGGTCGCCTGCAGCATGCCCAAATACAACGAGTTGATGGGTAAGCCGGGGGCCAACCTGAACAAGCTCCTCGCCTGGCAGCACGCCCGCGCCGTGGAAAAGGTTTTGGAAAAGAAATGGGTTCCCTGGGGGATGTTGGACCAGTTCAGTAAACGCCCCCTCACCCAACAATATTTCCGCGGGAAAGATTTTGATCTCCGCATGATGACCAAAGCCGAAGCCGACCCCGTCGTCGCCGCCGCCTCGGTCCTGGCCCGGGCAGAATTCGTCCGGCGACTTAACGATCTCGAAAAAATTGCCGGCGAACCCCTACGCAAAGGCGCCGGGCCCCTGGTCAAGGAACAAGGCTTGACCATCGCCCGCCGCATCGGCCCGGACCGATTCGGCGAAATCGCCAAACTCCACTTCAAGACCGCCCACGAAATCCTCGCCGCCCTCTAGAGGAAAATTTTAGCAGGAAACCGCCGGGAGGGCGAAGGCGTGTCCCGCTGAGCGGTGGTCCCTCTGAGCCTTTCGCACGGCAACCGGCCAATCGTTCCCAAACGGCACCCGCCTGGTGAATGAACGCCCGCCAAGAATCCGCACCGCAAGAAGAAAGTAAGAAGGAAAGCCGAAGGCAGCGTGGCAGGTGAGGGTTCAGGAATGTTGCGCACCCCGCTGGGGCGGGATTTCGCTGGGGCTCAACAGATAGCACAAGTCCCCCGTTCGCGGTTGGCCCAAGGGGGGACCTCGTGTCCCTGCGCGGAGTGAGTGCTTCAAGCCAGGCACGCAAACCATCCGCTCACTCGTAGGGCCTCCGCTTGGCGGAGTGCCGCCCGTGAAGTGGCCCGCTCTGACCAAAGGTTGGCGCAGGCAGACTGAGAATCGTTCCGACACAATACCTTCCAGCCGTCACCACCGCGACGGCATCGCGCCAAGCACGAGCCCTACAGCCGAAGATGAACGCCCACCCAAAAAACGCACCCGCAACCCAACCACTCGAGCTCGGAGAGACCACCGCTCAGCGAGACACGCCCTCGCCCTCCCGCGAAACGCACCCACGCCTCCGTAAGGGCATGAAACGCCCGCCCTATCGCTTAAGTTGACGCATATGCGCTCAGCGAAGGTCCAGGTTAGCCTTTCGCGCGACGCGTCCTTCCTCCCGGCTGTTTTCTTTCCACTTCCTCCTCTGCGCCTCTGCGCGAGATACGGCTGTTTGAAATCGGCTGTTTTGTTTCCTTTCTACATCAATTCGTGTTTATTCGTGTCCATTGGTGGTTCTTCCCGGCTGTTACACGACGGTCGGAGGTTGCGGGGGCAGCTGTACCTTGGACTGAAGAACTACGCGCAGGGACACGAGGTCCCCGCTTACCCTCCCCCCTCATCCCTTCTCGTAGCGTAGCGGAGATCCCGCCTTAGCTTCAGCAACGGCGGACCCTCCCGGCTGTTTTTCTTTCGGTTTCTTCCTCACCGAACTGCGGCTAAAGACCGCAGCTACTTTCCTTCCCCGGCTGTTTTACTTCTTAACTCTTAATTCTTACTTTATTTCTCCCTTTATTTCCCCCCACCCTACCGGGACAGGCTCAGAAAAAGAACGCTTCGCCCAACTCTTTGGCGGGGGTCAAAAACTCCAGCGGCATCGGCAATTCCCGCTCGACCCCGTCGAATTTCGCTTCGATTGTCGCCTTGTGATTTTCCAAATCCGCCAGCCAGCGGAGATGCTGGTCGTTGCCGTAGTGCAGGCAAAAGCACATTTTGCCATCGGAGTCTTTCTCGTTTTGCAACGCATACTCGATCTCCGGCAACGCCGCCGTGCCCGGAACCGCCGCCCGACAACCCTCCAGGCGTTTATCAATCCATTCTCCCAACACCCGCACCAAGGCGGCATGGCTCTCGGGAGCCCTTAAACGAGCCCCTTTCAGCGAATCGACTATCGCCTCGGGGGTAAAACTGCTCATAAATTGACCAATCATTTGCCGGACCGGAAGCAAACGGGCGTAAACCATATCCCGCACCTGTGTGCCTTCCGGCCAAGCCAGTTTGGCAAAATCCTCATTCTCAATCCCCGAATCATAGATCACCCGCTTGCATTGGCTCAAAAATCCGAAGTAATCCGGGACCTTGCTCGCTGAGGTGAATTTATGAATCCAGTAATACACCGGCAAATCGCCTTCCAAAAGGATCGAGACCTGATTTTCGAGAAAATCCTTACTTTCCTTCGGATAGGCTAAAATGACGGCCTCGCAACAAGCCATCTCCCGTCGGGATTTTCCCACATAGCACTGCCCATAAACCTTGGCCCGCAACATGAACTCCTCCGGCGTTCGCGGATCGGGACACAAGGCAATGATCCGGCAAGGGTAGCGCTGGGAAAACCGCAACGCCACGGCGAACTTTTCCTGCGCCTCGGCAGCCGTAGTCGCCCGGCCAAAATGAATCACCAGATTCATCTGCGAAGCGCGAAATTCGGAAGGCGCCTCCCCGCTCTCCAACGGACCTTGGTCCCAGAGCGCCCCGATGGCTTTACCGATATTCCCTACCCGTACTTCCTGGCCGGGCAGCTTTTCAAAGATTTCTTCGTCCCGAAATTCCATTGTTCGCCCCTCAGCTACCGGTTCGACGCCACTCATGCCCTTTGTGCCAGAGCAAACGATCCGCCGCCAAAGGCCCCCAGGATCCGGCAACATAATTTTCCATCCCCCGCTGCCCCAACTCCTGCCAGCGATCCAGCAAAGGCGAAATCAAATTCCACGAGGCCTCGGTCTCATCCCCCCGGATGAACAAGGTACTGTCCCCGATCATGGCATCCAGAATCAAACGCTCATAGGCCTCCGGCGTGTTGGACCCATAAGTGGTGCTGTAGCGAAAGTGCATTTTTACTGGCTGGGTGCGCGTTTCCAAACCGGGAATCTTGGAATTCAGAAGGATCGTGGTCCCCTCGTCGGGCTGGATCTGAATGACCATCGTGTTGGGAGCCAGATCGTAACGCCCATCCCCGCCAAACAAAATCCCCGGCGGACGCTTGAACTGAATGGCGATCTCACTGAGCCTCCGCGCCATCCGCTTGCCGGAACGCATGTAAAACGGCACCCCCTCCCAACGCCAGTTGTTGATGTGCAACCGCAAGGCGGTATAGGTCTCGGTGGCCGATTGCGGGTCTACCCCCTCCTCTTGCAAATACCCCGGCACTTTGGCTCCGGCGACCAAGCCTTCCCCATACTGTGCCCGCACGGCATCCCCATCCCCTGGATCCGAACGCAGAGGCTGAATCGCCCGCAGCAATTTCACCTTCTCGTCACGGATCGCCTCGGGGCTGAGCGAAACGGGAGGTTCCATGGCGGTCAAACTGAGCAATTGCATGGTGTGGTTCTGGATCATATCGCGGGTAGCCCCGCTCTGCTCATAATACCCTCCCCGGCTACCGACCCCGAGATCCTCAGCTACGGTGATCTGCACGCATTCGACAAAACGCCGATTCCAGAGGGGCTCGAAAATCGAATTGGCAAAACGCTGCACCAACAAATCCTGCACCGTTTCCTTCCCCAGATAATGGTCGATCCGGTACACTTGCTTTTCTTCAAACTGGTTCGTAATGACCCGGTTCAGGTCACGGGCCGACTCCAAATCCCGGCCAAAGGGTTTTTCAATGACCACCTTGGCCGCACTTTCGGTTTCGCTATGGCGCGAAGCCAGCCCACTTTCCCCGAGGTTTTCGAGAATCGGCTTGAAAACCGAGGGCGGGGTGGAAATGTAAAAGACCGTCTGCATCGGGCGCCCCAGCGCTTTTTCGCAAGCCTCGATTTTTTTCTTTAGAGCCGCAAAAGCCTCCGGATCATCATAATTCCCGGCACAATACGTTGAGACCTCGGCAATACGGTTCAAAATGTCGTCATCGGCTTCCCGACGGGAAAACTCTTTCACCGCCTCTGCGAACATTTCCCGAAAAGCCTCATCGCCAACATCTTTGCGCCCGAAGCCGATCAGATGAAAATCCGTAGGCAGGAGGTTATCCAGAGCCAGATTGACAATAGCGGGCATGAGTTTGCGTTTGGTCAAATCCCCCGATGCCCCGAAAATAACGAGGATGGTCGGCGGAGACCCGCGGTGTTTGCTAAGGCCTTCTAAAAAAGGATGACGTGGAGAAGAGGAAGTTTCCATATCGTGGAAAAAACGAAGAGACGAATGTGAATAGAGATACCCCTTGATCTAAAAGAGCCCTTTCCCCGCGGTCAACTCCTGAAGCCATAAACTGCAAATTGCTTTGCGGGAGGACGAAGGCTTACCGTCCCTCTTCGTGCCTTTGTGCCTCCGTTGAGCCCAACTGCTGGCGCAGCCAGTCCCGCCGAAGGGCAATGAGCGAAGCGAATCGGGATTTTTCGTTCGGTTTCTTCCTCACCGAACTGCGGCTAAAGACCGCAGCTACTTTCCTTCCCCGGCTGTTTCCTCATCCCCCAACCTTCACCCCTCATCCCTTCCCTCCCGGCTGTTTTTCTTATTTGCTACGCTGTCTTCGACCTTACTTCTTACTATATTTCCCTTCACCCCGGACGGAAATGTTTACTGAATAGCGGAATGTGACTGTAATGCCGGACCACCGGGCCGGGTTCGCCGTCCAGGGGTTCCTGGATGACCTCGACAATATCGAAACGAATGGCCTTGGGCTGGTGGCGTAAAGTCCGGAGAAAGTGATAAACCCCTTTGCGCACTGCCGCCTTTTTCTGTCGGTCGACCGCGGAACGGGCCGGCACCAAGCCCTCCTTGGTCCGGGTCTTCACTTCGATCACCACCAAAACCTCCCCCTCCCACGCGAGCAGGTCCAATTCATGCCTCCCGTCGGACCAGTTCCGGGCAAAGACCCGAATCTTTTTTTTGCGTAGAAACTCCGCAGCCAGAGATTCGCCCTTGGTCCCAACTTTTTGTCGAGCCGTTTGCCGGGAGTCTTCGATTTTTTTTCGCCAAAAGGAAAACATAACGTACCTCCCCTGAGTTTTGTTGCTTCTGTCGCTGCGGCAACGCAAAAAAGCCCGGCTGCGAGGCAGCCGGGCTTTTGGATAGAGGATTTAAGGAACGATTTATTTGTCCTTTTGAGCCTGATCGAGAAGATCGCCCAATTTGGTCAGATCTTCGCTGTCCTGCAAGGAATCGTAGACCGCAGCTTCCTGAGCCAATTGCTCGCTGCTGAAGTCAACCGCCTTGATGCTCAGACCGATGCGGCGTTCTTCCTTGTCGATCTTAATGACCCGGGCTTTCACCTCATCGCCAACGGAGAGCTTGTCTTTGACTTTCTCAATACGCTCTTCGCTGATTTGGCTGATGTGGACCAAGCCATCGATGGCTTCCTTGAGTTCCACAAAGGCTCCGTAATTGGCAATTTTGGTGACCTTGCCGTCAACCACATCGCCAACCTTGAAGTATTGGTCGATGTTGTCCCAGGGATCATCCGAAAGTTGCTTCATACCCAGGGAGATCCGCTGGTTGTTGGCATCCACATCGAGGACGATCGCTTCGATTTCGTCACCCTTCTTGAGCATTTCACTTGGGTGGTTGATCTTGCGGGTCCAGGACATATCGGATACGTGAACCATACCATCGATGCCTTCTTCGAGTTCGATGAAGGCTCCGTAGGTGGTGATATTGCGCACCTTGCCGCTGACGCGGGCGCCAACCGGATAGTTGTGGCGAGCCATATCCCAGGGATTGGGATCGAGTTGACGCACCCCAAGGGAGATCTTCTGATCGTCCTTCTGGATTCCCAGAACCACCGCATCGATTTCGTCGCCGACTTTGAGAACCTCGCCGGGTTTGGAAACCCGCTTGGTCCAGGACAATTCGGTGACGTGTACCAAGCCCTCGACGCCTTCCTCGATTTCGACGAAGGCTCCATAAGGCACCAGGTTGACCACTTTGCCGTGGACCGTTCCACCGATCGGATATTTCTCCTCGATGCGTTCCCAGGGATTCTTGGTGGTTTGTTTGAGGCCAAGGGAAACACGCTCCTTGTCGCGGTCCACTTCGAGCACCATGACTTCGACTTCCTCCCCTTGGCGAACCATTTCGCTCGGGTGGGAAATGCGGCCCCAGCTCATATCGGTGATATGTAACAAGCCGTCGAGGCCATCGAGGTCGATAAAAGCGCCATAGTCGGTGATGTTCTTCACCACCCCACGAACCGACTTGCCCGGTTCGATGTTTTCCAGCAGCTCGCGCCGCTTGGACTGGCGTTGCTCTTCGATCAATTCACGACGGGAAAGAACGATGTTCTTCCGTTCAAAGTTAATTTTGACGACCTTGAAGTCGTACGTCTGGCCGACATATTGGTCCAGGTTCTTCGGTGCCTGAATATCGACTTGGGAGGCGGGCAAAAAGGCGTCCACGCCAATGCTGACGATCAGGCCGCCCTTGACCTTGGATTTGATCCGGCCGGTAACGATTTCACCTTCCTGACACTTGGTCAGGATGTTATCCCAATTCTTCCGTTGTTCCGCCTTATCAAACGAAATAACCGGATTGCCTTCCTTATCTTCCAGTTTTTCGAGGAAAACCTCGATTTCCTGACCGATGTCCAGGTCATCAAATTCCATAAATTCGTTCGCGGGAACGATTCCTTCGGATTTGCCGCTAATATCCACTACCACTTCATTCTCACGGATTTCCGTGATCGTTCCCTTGATAATGGAATTTTCCTTTAGTTTCTCGAAACTGCTTTCTTCGAGCAGTTCTGACATTGTGGTACTCATACCGTAAAAAAGTGCCGCTCTCATCCCCATCCCTTGGGAATCATGCCACACAGTGAGACTCAGAGAGTCTTGTTCAGAGGTTTATCGTTTTTGGTTAAGGGAAACTTCCGGGGGATGAAGGGCTTTCGCCAACCAGAAGATTCCGAAAAACCGCTTATCCAAAAGACTTTTCGCGTGGAGCACAAGAGTAAAATTTCGAAGAAAGTGTCCCTGCCTATTCCTGGGTGAGACTAAGGTGTTTCCGAGGCCTGCGGAGTGTTGCAAGCAGGGGCACAAGGCCCCCGTTCGCGGTTGCCCCAAGCGGGGACCTTGTGTCCCTGCGCGGAGTACTTCAAGCCAGGCACGTAAAGCACCACGCCCCACCACACCGCGCGGCGGTTTTCCCTGTCGCGCCGTAGCTTTAGCGAAGGCGGAAGCGGCTGCGAGGAACACTCCGAGCCCGCGAGTCTCTTAATCGCATATTCCAGCTCCGCTGGTGGCAGCACTTGTGTGAGACTAAGGTGTTTTCGAGGCACCAGGAGTGTTGCGCGCAGGGACATGAAGTCCCCGCTCGCTGTCGAATAGTGGCGACATTTTCGTTTTCCGAAGCATTGCGCACAGGGGCGTAAAGCCCCCGTTCGCTTTT
>JAFIGF010000135.1 GCA_020831535.1 Opitutales bacterium
ATCCCTGCAGGGCCCTATCCTCTCCTTCTGTACATCCCATTCAACTCATCCAAATACCTTTGGCAAGGCCAACTTCTTGCCTATAACCCAAAACCAAAATACGAAACTAAACTGTCAACTTTTCTTCAGGACTCGACAACCACTTCTTAACTCTTAATTCTTACTTCACCCCCCCTTCCTCCAAATACCGCGCAAAGGCCTCCGCGTCCCCGGGGGTGTCGATGCCGACCGTGGGGTCTGCCGTTTCGGCAACGGCAATGCGATAGCCATTTTCCAAGGCCCGCAGTTGCTCCAGTTTTTCCAAACGTTCCAGCCGCCCCGGAGCCAGGCGGGTAAAAGCCTCCAAAAACTCCGCCCGGTACCCATAAAGACCCAAATGCCGCAAAGGCGGACTGTCCTGCCAAAAGGAATCGCCCTCCGGCGGCACCCCATCCCGTACCGCCGGAATGGGGGAACGGGAAAAATAAAGCGCATCCCCGGTAACTCCGCGAACACATTTCACTTGATTGGGATCGGCAAAATCCGTCGCCCGGCGAAAAGGGGTCACCAGAGTGCTCATGGCGTGCGCATCGGTGAGAATCTGATGAAGCTTCTGGATTTGTTCTCCCGAGACCAGGGGCTCGTCCGCCTGAATGTTCAGAACCACTTCAGCCTGCACCGTTTGATTCGCCTCGGCCAACCGGTCGGTTCCGCTTTGGTGGGCAGGATTGGTCATCACCACCGGGAATCCCTCCTCACGGGCCACTGCTTCCAGGGAAGGATCGTCCACGGCAAACCACACCGGCCAATCGGCCGCCTCCCGCTTTAAGCGACGGGCGACATGAGCGAGCAAGGGAACGCCTTTAATGGGATGCAACAACTTCCGCGGAAAACGGGTCGAAGCAAGCCGGGCAGGAACAATAATGGCCACAGGAATCATCAAGTTCCATTCGACACCAAAAGCACATTGCGGTAAAGAAGAAGCCTTCTCCATGGAAACTTTTTCTTTAGCACAATGGCAAGAATGGGCTGCCTCGTACCAGAGGTTGCCGGTGCATATAGTGGTTTCCGCTCCCCCCTTGCCCCCGGGCGAGAACCTTTCCCTCCCCACCAACCCGGATCTGCTCTTTCTCGACAGCACCCGCAATGGTCGCTATTCGACCCTGGTCCTGGATGGGCTTCACCGCCTGCAGGGAGAGCCCGACCAACTGACGATCGAGACCCTCGCGCAGACCAACCCCCAGCCTGCAGCCTGCCTGCCGGGACACCCCCTCCAGCAACTGCGGGCATGGCTTCAGCAAAACCGGGGTCCGGTCCTGCCGGAAAATCTGCCACCCGGCAATGGTGGCCTCTTTGGCTTGCTCTGCTACGATCTGGTCCGTGTCCTGGAGAAACTCCCGGAAAAAAACAAGCCGGACCCCCTTTTCCCTCTGTTCACCCTCCTGGAGGCCCGCAACCTTTTGGTGTACGACCACGCTGAAGGTTCTCTTCACAGTTTCCACTGGACCCCCACTCCACCCGAGAAAACACGCCTACCGGAATTGTTTGCCCAAGCCCGCCAGGAAGCCCGGAACAACCTTCAACTATGGCCTCAACTCGCCCCCACGCCATCCGTCCTTGAACCTTCCCCCGCCAAGCCATCACCCGGAGAGCAGACCGTCTTCAGCTTTTCCCAGGACAAATTCGAAGCAGCGGTCCGCCAAGTCCAGGAATACATCGCTGCCGGGGACACCTACCAGGTCAATCTATCCCTGCGCCGGGAGGAGCCATTGCGAACCACTCCAGAGGAGATTTATCGGCATCTCCGAAACATCAACCCCTCTCCGTACATGGGCTTCTTCCGGCAACCGAAATGGACGCTCCTCTGTGGCTCACCGGAGCTTCTAGTCAAACGCCGCGACTCTCATCTGGAAACCCGCCCCATCGCCGGCACCCGGCCCCGGGGACGGAAAAACCGCGAGGAAGACCAACACCTAGGGGCAGAACTCATCGCCCACCCGAAGGAGAAAGCGGAACACCTGATGCTGGTTGACTTGCTGCGCAATGACCTCGGCCGGGTCTGTCGCTACGGCACTGTGGAGGTTCCGGAGTTTATGACCCTGGAACGATATTCCCATGTCCAACATATTGTTTCCCTGGTCACCGGGGAAATCCATCCGCAATGCGATAGTTTCGATGCCCTATCGGCCATTTTCCCCGGCGGCACCATCACCGGCGCACCAAAGGTGAGAACCATGCAAATTATCGAGGAACTGGAACCGGTTCGACGCGGTCCTTATACGGGATCTCTGGGTTGGATTCACACTTCCGGTCGCGACATGGAATGGAACATCATTATTCGCACGCTTTGGTCCTCCGACCATAAAATTCATATGCAATCCGGAGCCGGGATTGTGGCCGACTCCGATCCCACCAAGGAATACCAGGAATCTCTCCAAAAAGCCAAAGCGGCCTGGGCCGCCGTAAAGGAGGCCACGGACCCCTTAAAACTTGCCCCGCACCAACGGAACTCTCATCATTCGGTAACCCTATGAAATCTTTTTTCTCTCTTTTTGCCAAAGCCTCCCTGGCCGCTGTCCTGCTTTTGAGCTACGGCCCCGCGAACCTTGGGGCAGCCGAAGAACCGGAGGAAAGCCCCTCCCCCCTAACCGCAGACGAAAGTGAATCCACCGGGATCTCTTCTCCGGAGGCGTCTGTGGAGACCGCCAACACGGTCATTCTGAGCGATGTTCTGGAGATCTTCACCGAAGAGGACCCCATCCGCTTTCTCTTTCAAAAAAATGTTCGGGTCGAGGCCGAGGAATTCACCCTCACCTGCGACTATTTGGAAATCCTTCGCGAAGTCGATAATCCGGAAGACGATCTCTCCGCCATCCGACAAATCACCGCACGGGGAAACCTTTTGCTTACCCAGGAGGATCGGATTCTAACCGCTGAAAGCGGAGTCATTGATCCGCGGGAAGAAACCATTACCCTGACCGGGGATCCCGTCCTGCAGGATTCCCGCGGGTCGGTTCGCGGGGACCGCATCATTCTCTACCAAAAAGATGGCCGGGCCCGTATCGAAGGACGCGAGGACTTACCGGCACGGGTGGAAATCCCCCGCATTGAAGGCTTTCGTGTCACCGAGGACGAAGAACAATGACCGCGCAAACTGAAAACGCCCCGGGCCCTACCGCCACGACCCCGACGGTCTCCCGCCTGGAAACGCAGAACCTGGTCAAAAGCTACAAACGCAAACGGGTTGTCAACGAGGTCGATATTTTTGTCGAGGAAGGTGAGGTCATCGGCCTGCTCGGACCCAACGGGGCCGGCAAAACAACGACCTTCTACATGATTGTCGGCCTGATACCTGCCAACGAGGGGCAAGTCTTTCTGGATGGAGAGGATATCACCCATCTGCCAATTCACCAACGGGCCCGCCGGGGAATCGGCTATCTCCCCCAGGAGCCTTCGGTTTTCCGAAAACTGACGGTGGAGCAAAACATCCGTGCGGTGGCCGAATTGGTCGCCAGGAACCGAAAGGAACGGGAGAAAATTATCGAGGAGCATCTGGAGGAATTGAACCTTTCCCATCTGGCCTCCCAGAGAGCCTACACCCTTTCCGGGGGAGAACGGCGACGTTTGGAAATCTCCCGGGCCTTGGTGCTGCGGCCCAAATTCCTGTTTCTCGATGAACCCTTCAGTGGGGTTGACCCGAAAAGCGTTGAGGAAGTGCAAAAAATGATCGGAACTCTCCGCAACCGCGGTATCGGTATTGTCATTACCGACCACAATGTCCGGGCGACCCTGAAAATTGTTGACCGCGCGTACCTCCTCTTTGAAGGCAAGGTCCAATTCGAAGGCACACCGGAGGCGCTGCGAAACGACGCCCAATGTAAGGAATTGTATCTCGGTAAAAATTTCGACGAATGAATATCATCCCCAAAACCAAGCGCCCCAAAAGCATCACCGTAGCGCACTTTTTCCACCGTTACGGCGAGAGCCTGAAACTGGAATTGCTCGCAGGGTCCCGGGGTATTAACCGTCCCATTCTGGAAGGTCGGGTCAACCGCCCGGCCTTTGCCTGACCGGTTTCTTTAAATTTTTCTCCAACAAAGGCCTGCAAATTTTTGGAGCGGCCGAAATGGCCTACCTCAAAACCCTTTCCGAAGAAGAACAATTCAACATCCTCATGGAATTGGCCAAACGCACCATTCCCTGCCTCATTTTGACCCGTAACTACTTGCCCACCCCAGCCATGGAACGGATGGCCAAGCAAAAAAACCTTCCCCTCCTGCGAACCTCCATGATCACCCGGCATTTCATCAATGCCGCCACCGTTTTCATGGAACAGGAGTTTGCTCCC
>JAFIGF010000136.1 GCA_020831535.1 Opitutales bacterium
AAGATGTCTGTAAAAGCTGGGGCAAGGGTACCAGACCGAAGGCGTTCCCTTCCTCTCCGATGTTTTTTTGAATTAGCTGCAAGGCGTCAATATCGTCCTGGTCCCAACCCTCGATAGAAAACTCCCGGGCGGACCACTCGAGGGTTTCCCAACTTCCCGAAGTGCTTCCCAGAATTTGCTGGTGCAGGGCGTGAAGTTGCCAAAGACCCTGAATCCGGGGTGGGATTGGGGTTTTCAATGGCCGAAGAGCGTTTCTGGTCCTCTTGGGTGGTTTCTGGTGAAAAAACCTTTCCGCCAATCGTTGGGTGATTTTTGCGTTGGCGGGAAGGAGGGCAAAATCCTTTTCCTCAAGGGACGGTGAGACTTCCACAGAAGAGGGTTTAAGGTAGGTCCATGTTCTCCGCAGAAGGGTCAAAGCACTATTCTGAGGAAAGGCCTGAGCGGAAGCGTAAGTCGCGGCCCAAAGAGCATTCCTCTGGATACTTGCAGTTTCCGGACGAGGGAGGTTTTGCTCCTCAGCCAACCATCGGCGTGTTTTCAGGTTTTGGGCAAAAAAACTGAAAACGGCCTCCACCGAACGAAGCTCTTGGTTGTTTTGGCAGGAGGCCAAATACCGGGTGAATTTCTGAAGGCTCCCGGTGATAAAGTCCTCGGTATTCGCGGGAAGGTCGAAGTCGCCCATTTGATCGAGAAATTGCCGCCGGAGGGACAGCGATGGGCTTTGGTTCAGAAGATATAAGAGGAGAATGCGCGACCGAAGGTTTTTTTCGACCACCGACAAGGATTGACCTTCCTCTTGTTCCCACTTCCACCATTGGTGAAGAAAGGGGGATTTTGGGACGGCATAGTGCAAGGCCTCTCGGGCGGCTGGGGAGTAGGCCTTATTCCACTCTGGCTGGAGGGAGAGTCGACGCAATAAATGATGCCAAACTTCGCTGGGAAAAACATCCCCGAAGGGGCCGATGTAATTCTTGTAGAAGGCGCTTATCATTTGCAGATCGGAGGGAAGAGCAAAAGGACCGGTAAATTGTATATCTGCCCACCAGGATGAAAATTTATCCTGGAAAACAGAAGGATCGGGAGTTTCCCTTCCCAGATAGGAGAATTTTTTTAGTTTCTTCAGCCCTGAGACAAAAATTTCAGTCCATGCCTCGGGCTCATGGGAAAGTTTGCTGCGCCAATACAATTGCCGTCCCGTCTGGCGGAAAGTTTCCCACGCCATAGGCAGAGCGGGGTCGGTTTCCCAAATTTTTTCCGGAAAAGCAGCCAGGGTTTCGGATAGCGGAATGGGTTGGTTTTTGGCAAGATGTTCCAGTTCGGGATAGAAGGCTTCTGGAAAATGCCCGGGGTTTTCCATATTCGGCAGGACCTTAAGCCAAAGGTTACCCCATTCATTCGGACTCATTTTCACAATGGCCGAAGAGGCCTTTTCGGTAAAGTCGGGGATGTAGTCAGGGAAACGTACTAGAGACGAGTTTTTCATTTCAAATCAAGTGTTACGCAGAAGGGGCGACACGAGTCTTTAAGAATGGGCTGGGGGTAGGCCATAGAAGGCGGAAGGCGTTGCGGAGGGAATTCCCTTTTAGTTCGTTGAAAAGGTTTCCGTTAAGTCGAAACACCAAATTGGCCTCGGTAATAATCTCCACTTGTTGGCTTCGGTCGGCGGGAAGATTGTCTAGCTGTGAACGGAAATGGGTCTTGAAGTCAGGTATGGAATCAATTTGTGGAAAGGCATAAAAGGCTAAGCCTTCGGGCCCTTTTAAGGATAAAGCCCGGGAGAGGACCTTCCGTAATATTCTTCCCCCGGAAAGGTCGCCGAGATAGCGAGTGTAGATATGGGCAGCTAGAAAGTGGGGGTTTCGAGTTGTTATCTCGGTGATGCGGTCCCGATATTGAAAAGCTGATCGGGTTGGAGAAAGTCGTTTTTTTCTCCCCAATGAGTCATGGAAAAAAGCAATGTCCTTTTCCAAGGATGCGGTGCGGAAAAGTTGTGGGAAATAGAGGCTTTCGGTGATCCGGCAATTTTTGGCAGCCTGTCGAATCCCCTTCTCCATTTCGCTGTAGATGAGACCGTAGTCCGTGATCAGCTGAAGATAATTATGAGGATCGACATAGCCACGTAGAAATCCCCGGATAAAGGCTGCGTTTTCCACCATGCGGTGGCTCTTGCGAGTGCTCTCTCTAATCTCGACTGAAAATGGATTTTGCATAATAATGATCAGGGGTTAGTGGGTTAGAACACGTTTCAATCGTTCATTAAAATCATAGGACCCTATTTTTTCTTTCTTGAGGGGCTTGTTCTTTTTTACTGCCGGTTCGGCAGGAAGACCGGGTGCGTTATCCTCTGCTGGTAAACCAAGGATTTTGGCCATTTTCTGCTGTGATTCCAGTAAGCTGGTGCGATCAATGGCAGCAACGCTACTCCGGCTGGCGGCGAGCAACAGGGCGCATTTAAATTCCTCATATCCACCTGTCCATCCATTTGTCTCGATCCATTCAACAGCGCCTTCACACATTTCCAGCGAAGTGCGTCCGTTGGTTTTTCGGCAATAGTCACCGAGAAGATTTTTAGCTATATCAAGGTAGTCCTGGCGAAACTCAGCGAAAGGCGGAACGGACAATGAAAAAGTGTCGAGGTATTGAAATAAATCTCCGTTCAGTTGGCCTTCCTCGCTCATTTGATCGAGCTCTTTGGGAGAACGGTGGGAAGTGAACAATACCCGCGTGGAATTTTTACTGCGGCTTCCGGTATGGTTCTTAATGAAATCCAAGACCGCAGACTGTTGTTCCTGGGACAACTCCTCTACCCTGGGAATAAAAAAGGTGCGAAATGAATTTTTATTTGTCTTATGGGACTTAGGGTCGCGCAGAACAGAATCCTCAAGCAGATCGAAGGATTCCGTCTCTCCCGCCGAAAAGCTTACTTGTAAAAAATCCTCGGCAACGGCTTGGAGGGGAGATGAAGACTCTCCGTAAAGGAGACAATTGCAACGGCGTTCGGCAAGTTCCTTAATCTTTCCGGAGAAAATTTTTCCGTCATCGGAATCAAGAGAAAAGATTGGTTTGTAAGAGGGCAGATCAGGGGAGGGGATAATTTGTGACCTCGGGTCCTCCTCCGGTCCTGAAGCTTCGCCTTCCGTAAAGTTTTGCCCTGTATTCAGCAGGATCGAACTTTTCCTTTTTCTTTTCAGAGAATCCATCACCTGGGGCAAAAATTCGGTTGGGTCGATCGGTTTGGTGAAAAGTAAATCAACCCCCAAATGGGTAAGACGGGAAGCTGTTTGGACATCCAGATTCCCGGAAACGAAAACAATGCTGGTATGCTCCAGGAGATCCCCGGCTTTTTCCAAAAACATTTCTCCGGTCATTTCTCCGGACAGGCATTGATCCAGGATAAGCAGGGCATATTTCGTTTCCTGAATTTCTTTAAAGGCAGAGTCAGCATCCGCCACAATTTTAGTTGCCCAGCCATACTCCTGTAAAACCATCGCTACCATGTCGGCAAAGGTTTCGGAGTCGTCGACAATCAAAATTTTGGAATTCGTGCTGTTCATTGAGGCTTTTAGTATAGGTGCCTCAAAAATGAAAAACTAGATGTTGAAAATACGTAACTTTCGCGTCATAGATAACTCATTTCTGCGTAATTTTACGTATTTATGTCCATTTCTGTTCCAACCCCCTTTACATGAGTAATACCCAAAACGTGAAATTCGTAATAGCTGAAGATGACAAAGTATTTCAAGAGTTAGCAAAAATAATACTTAACAGTATCTCAGGATCTAGTGTAGTTGGATTCGGCACTACGGTAAGTGATGTAGTTGCTCTTTGTCGTACGCATCGACCTGATTTTTTAATATTGGATTGGTTCCTTGAGGATGGAAATGGACTTGATGTTTTGGTTCCTGCACGGGAAGAGCATCCTGCCTTGCGCACCTTTTTGTTAACCGAATATCCCGATGAAGCCATACAAGAGGAGTTGCTATCTCTTGGTGTATGCGCCTTTTTATCGAAGGAAAGTGGTGTTGAGAAAATCCTCTCCGCATTTCGCCAAGCCATGTCGGGTGGCATTTATTTCGATTACTCGGGTCGTTCCAAAGCGTCCCCGCTGAAAACACGAGCCCCTGCTTCCGTTAAAAGTCCGTCGGTGTCTTCGCTTCCGGATGTCTCGCTGACCAAAAGGGAGCAAGAAGTGGCGGCCTTGGTTGCTGAAGGCTTCTCTTCGAAAGAGATCGCCAGTAAGCTTTATTTAAGCACCCGAACGATCGAAAAACATCGTGCTAATATTTACAATAAAATAAACGTTAATGATGCCGTGTCTTTTAGCCGATGGTGGTTTCAACTACAACACAAATCAGGCAGTGAGGCTTAGGCTCTTTCCCTCTCTTATGCTTAATGATTGATCCCGGTAGTAGTTTTCATGTCTTCATTGCGGTAAGAATCCCCTGAAGTACTGTGGGTATTCTAAGGCGTGTCCTTCTCGCCTTCTGAAATCCGGCTTCACCTTACTTGCGAATCCCATGCGATCTTTTCATGACAATTTCTATTATTGGCTGTTTACTTGTTTCTCTTATTTTTCCTTTGGGTCGTTGGCAGCGCAAGAGAGTGCGGACCTTGGGGCGGGGATCACCCGAATTTCGCCCTCACCAAGGAAGGTCCCGGCACGTTCTCCGCCTCCGGGACGGTCAACCGTAATCTGCGCAACAACGCGAATGTGGCTGCGCTCGGCGGCTCGCCGCTGACCCTGTCGGGCGTCGTGTCCGGCGCTGGAAATTTTGCGGGCGACTTTACCTTCGCCGGCACCACCCGTCCCGGAAACAGCCCCGGCCGGATCGAAGTCGATGGCGATCTGACCTATTGGATCCCCACCGGAGTTGACCTCGTCGAGGAAACTCCCGAGCAACTCGTCTTCCGCGACAACACTCCCATAAGCAGTGGAACCCGCCGTTTTCTGCGGATAAAATTCACTTTGATTCCCTAATCGAAGGGAGCCTGCGAAAGTCACAAAGCTCCGCCCAAGCGGTCTTTCGCGTGAGCCATAACAGGTGGGGTTTTCTTTTCCGCCATTGTTTCTAACGCGGCCTGGTCAAACATTGTCCCTGCCGCAGTGGTCCAAATGGTCCCTGAAAGGAGAGTTATGAGAGTGACGGGGTTCGTTTCCCGCCCATGGAGTGGCTTTATGATGCCAAGGTGCGGATCAGGATAACCAAACCCGTGAGGGGCAGGGCGATGAAGCCAACAAGATGATACACTTTGGTCAGCGGGCCCGGAAGGGTGTCGGCATTGTGGGGATCTTCCGGATCATAGCATATCCATTGTTCCGTGTCCGGCTCGTGAATTTTCCAGGAGGCTCCTTCTGAAGCCACGAAGGTGTACGGTTGACCCTCAACTTCAAAAGTAATTTTGGCATGGTCGGTTTTGGCGCGACCGGTTATTTCCCCACCCATTTGGGTGGTTACGGTTTTTTCCTCATGGGCGACTACCCGGCCCATGGTGATCTCGCTCCTCCGCCGGGCTCGCCGCCATTCCGGTAAAAGAAAAAGGGGCGCGGCTATCATGGCTAAACCGATTAGTAGAGGGAATAGGGTTTCCAGAGACATGGTAGTCAGAATGTAAAAGAAAAATAAAGTGATTCGTATGGGAAAACAAGAGCGAAATAGCGAAGAGTGGAAAAGGGGTGGAAAATTGTCCGGGGAGAGAATGGAAAGAATATGAGGGTTGCTTTATTTGCGAAATTATTGCAGTAACGGCTTGTGGTTTATGATTGTTGTATTGTTGGAGCCGGGCCTTCGGGTCTGGGGATAGGTTTGGGCCTGAAGGAAGCCGGATTGGCGAATTTTTTGGTTCTGGAGCAATATGGAGTCGGTCAGACGTTTCGGCAGTGGCCGAAGGAAATGCGTTTTATAACCCCCTCATTCAATAGCAATTCCTTTATGCGATTGTCTTTGCCATGATTCTCGGTTGGCTGGGCTATTGCCTTGGCCAGTGGGGCATCGGCATGGGATAAATCCTTTCACCAGATGAAATGACATTGTAAACATTTACCTTTATGAAAAAAAGAGACCTCAAGAAACTTCCCGTGACCCTGCTTTCAGGGTTTTTAGGGGCGGGAAAAACGACCTTACTGAACCATCTTTTGCATCACCGGGGTGATCTTCGGGTGGCGGTTATTGTGAATGATATGAGCGAGATCAATATCGATTCTGACCTGGTGGCCAATGGCGGGGCCAACCTGCGCCGAACGGAAGAGAAGTTGGTGGAGATGAGCAATGGGTGTATCTGTTGTACCCTGCGGGAGGATCTCTTGTTGGAAGTTGGCAAACTGGCGAGGGAAGGGCGATTCGATCATTTAATCATCGAATCGACCGGGGTATCCGAACCGATGCCGGTGGCGGAGACCTTCTTTTTTGAAAACGAAAACGGCTTTCGCCTGCAGGACATGGCGAGGCTGGATACGTTGGTAACGGTGGTTGATGCGGTCAATTTTCCTGCTGATCTGGCGAAAAAGGAAACCTTGCAGGCTCGGGGAGAAGCGGTCAGTGAAGAGGACGAGCGAACGATTATTGATTTGCACCTCGACCAAATCGGCTTTGCCGATATTCTCTTGCTAAACAAGATTGATCTAATCAGTGCGGAAAAACGGGACGAACTGGTTCAACAACTGCGGGGATTAAATGTAGAGGCAGAAATTCATTACATTCAGAACGGCCAGATTGCCCCGGAGAAAATCCTCGGGCGGGGCCTTTTCTCGGAAGCCAAGGCCGAGTCAAATCCCGATTGGCTGAAACTGATCCAAGAGGAGCCCGTGCCCGAGACCGAGGAATACGGGATAGGTCATTTGGTGTATCGGGCGCGCAAGCCTTTTCATCCGGTAAAACTTTGGAATCTTTTCCGGGAAAATCCCTGGAAGGGAGTGATTCGGGCCAAAGGGTTTTTCTGGCTGGCCACCCGCCCGGCCAAAGTCGGTCTTCTTTCGGTAGCCGGGGCTCAGACCTCAATCAGGGTGGCGGGGCAATGGTATGCCACTGTGCCGCCGACCTATTGGCCTGAGGATGAGGAGGAAAGAGGGCTGATTCTCAAAAATTGGCGGGACCCTTACGGAGATCCCCGACAGGAAATTGTTTTTATCGGGAACATCAACGAGATGTCCGGAGAAGCCATTCGAGAAACCCTTGATGCGGCCTTGGTGTCCGATGATGAGCTCCACCCCAGTCCTCATCATCGGTATGAATCCCTAAGCGATCCCTTTCCGGAGTGGGGCTGAGGAGGGGGAGGTAAACAATTAAGAATTAAAAATTAAGAGTTAAGAATTAAGAAAGGTATGTCGAGTCCTGAAGAAAAGTTGACAGTTTAGTTTCGTATTTTGGTTTTGGGTTATAGGCAAGAAGTTGGCCTTGCCAAAGGTCTTTGGATGAGTTGAATGGGATGTACAGAAGGAGAGGATAGGGCCCTGCAGGGAT
>JAFIGF010000137.1 GCA_020831535.1 Opitutales bacterium
GCTTGGAACCATCGGGGTATCTCAGCGAACTCCTACATCGGTTGCCCAAGGCGAAAAGCATTGAGATCGCCCGGCTAACTCCGGAAGCCCTGGCCAAAGGAAAAGCCAAAGCCGCCGCTTAAGTCGTAGATATCGTAGTCAACCCCCTACGACACTTATGACTTGAACGATCCTAACCCGGCCTGCGTAAAGAAAAACCCGACGGTGCTTGGCATGACGCTTACGATGTGATTGGCAGGACAGGAAATTCATGACGGAGTGAAAGGAAGATGCTTACAGTCCCGCCATAGGGAAACAAGCGCAGCGCAGTCGGGAGCGGAGCAATACGTGGATCGACCCCTTTGGCTGTTTCCTAAGCTCTTTCGCAAAATTTTGTCTTACACCCCACCTATCATCTCAATATGTGTCCAATAACGAGTGTGACAAGATATCAAAATTAGTTTTATTATAGTCTATAACTAGTATTGTTTTTTTACTGAATTTAAAAAAAAGTCTTTCCGTTTCAGGAGATCTAAATTCAGCACGAAAGGGATTTCCTATTTTTTTCTTAACATCTTCAATGCATGTTATTTCACCTGTCTGAATCATTTCGTAATATGCCCAATTATTCTGTTGTTCTTTCTGAGAATTATTTTCCATATTTTTACCCCTCGACACGCATCCGACAGAAATTACAACTAACAATAGAATTATAAAGTAATGGCACTTAGATTTCATGAATAATTAGCTGATATCATTTGATATAAATCATCGAGGAATCACTCTCGAATTTGGAGGGCCATACCCAACTCTAGGTGGAATATCATTTTCTTGCCTAATTCTATTTTCGGCATCAACCGCGTCAATCTCGTGGTTAGGGACCCCTCCTGGCTCATGAGGTGGACCTGGCTCCCTTTGAATACCTTGATTGAAATACAAAACATGCCCACACAATTCATGCGCAAGTACAATAAAATCAGGCACATTTTCATAAGTCCCATCCCTCAAATCTTGAGCACGAAGGTTAGGGTTTATATGAACTGTTCCAGCAGTGCCAGGACCAGGTGCACGTGGACCGAATTCCCCTCTGGGTAAGGGTGTAGGATTCTCATCTCCAAGATTATCGGGCACGGCCATATGCCCACTTTCAAAATTCGGGACTATCTTGTTATCGAAATCGCTAGAAATTAAATCACGCAAACAACAACACCCCACACTTGAATTAGATGATGAATCTTGTTCATTCATCGTAACAGTTCCATTATCGTCCACACTTATTGACGGGCATATTTGCCGAAGTTGGGAAGAAATATCGTTCATAAATTGTCGATTAATTTCATTTAACCTTAAAATAATAGACCGTCTCAAGACAAGTGGTATGGCTATTCCTTCTATTCTTAACTTGAGCCCCAAATAATCCCAAGCATTTACTGGGTTGTTAGCCACAAACCCATACAGATTCAATCCACCCTCTTCCTCAATCGGATCCCGATTTGGCCAACGGCCGGTTTCCGGATCGTAGTATCTGAAGCCGTAATAGTACCAGCCTAGCTCTTCATCACGGTATTTGGTGCTGAACCGGAAGGGGTTGGTTTCGGCGTAGGTGCCGGAAGATTCGATGGTTTTGCCGAAGGGACTATACTCGTAATGAGCGAGGATTGTACCGTTCGCGGAATCGACAACTTGGCCGACGTTGCCATTGGCGTCATAGAAGTATAGGCCTTGGACGTTTTCTCCGCCATCATCCACGGCGAGCAGGCCTCCGACGCCACCAGCGCCCTGAGGACTTCCCGAGAGATCAAGGCCCCAGGTGAAGCGGCGGACGTCCGTGGCGGATTCCTGGACATCCTCGATTTCTTCGTAAATGAGGTTCCAGTCCTGCCAGACGAAGGTGTGGACGCGTTTTTCTTGCAGCGTAGAGTCTTTCCAGTGTTCGTACACTTTCTGGAACCGACGGCCCTGGTAGTCATACTGGTATTCGAGGATAATGTGATGCTCGATCGTTGGATCAGTATCGTCCGGATAGGTTTTCTCGGCTTTAATCAGCCGATTCTCCCCATTCCAGGTGTAGGTCCACAAATCATCGGCGAGAAGATTTCCGTCCAAGTCATAGGTCGGCGCGGAACCGTTGATGGCTGTATATTGGTTCAGCGCATTGGCGGTGTAGCTCTGCGACACAGGCTGGAAGCCTATGCTACTACTGATACGGTTCCCGATGTCGTCATAGGCAAAGGCGAAGCGGTCATCATTCCACTCGTTGCCGGGATTTTCGAAATCGACACCATGGAAGCGTTCGGCTTCGGTGACCTGACGCAAGTCATCGTACTCGTAGGCAAAGTGGTTGTCTTGACTGAATGCGGTTCCGTTCATGCCCATGTGGGTGCGTTGGCCAATTTCGTTATAAGCATACGTGTACTCGGACACCGTTGTCGAGCCGAAAGTGTTGTCAATGCTGGTGATCAGGTTGCGGTTGGCTTCGTAGGAATACTCCCGGCTGGCGATAACCGAGGCACCGTCGTGGTAGTCGATGCCATCAATAAGGGACACCGTGTCAGCTTTGTAGCGGTAATGGGCTCCCCCTTCCGGGAGGCCTGGCCCGGCGACGGCGGCGAGACGACCGGCGGCATCATAGGTCCAGACGGTATCATAATGGGATTGCGGGTCACTGCTGGTGCCGAGGGAGAAACCGACGGGGCGGCCGTTGACCGTATCGCCGCTGCCGTCCTCATAGGTGTACCCAAGGATGAGATCGGAAAATCCGGGGATGGTTTCGGTGTCGAGCCTCAGTTCATTGTCGTAGGTAAAGGAACGGGTTCCCTGGGCGTCGGTGATTTCGGTTTGGCGACCGAGGCGATCGTATTCGTAAGTGATGCCGGGGGTCCCGTCGGAATAATCAACCGAAATTTGTTCCCCGGTAACGGGGTCGTAGTCGTAGGTGGTGACGATCAGGTTCTCACTGTCATCCTCGCGAGCCCAGGTACGGGTGAGAAGTCGGCCCGCAGCATCATAGGTGTAATCGGGGCCAGTGTCGTCATCGTAGCGTTTTTCCAGGAGGAATCCACGCTGGGGATCGTAGGCCCAGGTAGTTTCGGCCTTACCCTCCTCGCCATCGTAATCCTGCCAGGTGATCATTTTGGTTCGGCGGCCCTGAGGATCATACTCGTATTCAACCGGATAGGAGGTGCCCCATTGCTTGGTGAGCTGACCGCGGAGGTTGTACTCGAAGTGGTCTTCCCAAAGGTCCGGATGGACGACCTTGATCTGGCGTCCCATGGAATCGTATTCAAAGGTGGTGGTGTTGCCGTCCGGATCCTCCTGGCTGACCACTTGGTTCAGATCGTTGTAGTTTATCGTAGTGGTGCCGGTGCGGGAATCGACAACTTCGATCTGGCGACCGAACTCATCGTAGGCATAGGCCTGGGAGGCGAGTTCAGCATCATTGGCATCATAGGTAGTGGCAATTTGAAGCCGCCCGAAGGTAAAGAGTTGTTCGGTGCGGGACCCATCCGGGTTGGTGTTAACTTCGAGACGATTTCCGTCTCCCAACAGATGCCGTTCCCGGCGTTGAAGGGTTCCAAAACTCTCCTGCCAGGAAACGAAACCATCGGTGGACTGGTAGGTAGTGGAGGCCAAGGTACCGCCTGCGGCCCCGGTGTCGTCCTCGGAATAAACGTAGGTGCGGGTACGACGAACATCGTAGGAACTGCCCTGGTCGGAAAAGGTGGTTACGTCGGTGATGTTGCGGGTAATCCGGTCTGTCCCCGCATAATCGGGAGCATACTCGGGATCCAAGGGGTCGGTAGAACCGCTGACAGGGGTGATGGTCTCATATCGTTCCCCACGTTCGTTGTAGGTGAAAATTGTCATGAGTCCAGTGGCATCGGTTTGTTTGACCATTTGTCCCTTGTTATTGTAGGTCATGGTCTCAACGGCACCATCGGAATACTCGACGCGGTGGGCGCGCCCGGCAAGGTCACGATAGTTCTTCGTCCACTCGGTTTCGGCATCGTTCTCGCCGACACGGATTTGTTTGGTCCATTGGCCATAGAGGGGATCGACCCCGTACTCCCATTTCATCGGGGCCGCAGCAGTACCGGAAACGGAGAGTTGCAGGCCGTCGGGAGTGGATGTGACGACACGAGTAGAGCCATCCGGAAAAGTCGTGGTGCGAACGATCAAACCATTTTCATCAATGATTTCGGAGTGGGTGGTTTCGTTACCATGGGCATCTTTTTCGCTAATGAGCCGACCGAAAGGATCATAGGTTCGTTCAGAGACCAGATGGGAGGCATTGTCCGTTCCGATGCGATAGGTTTTGATGCGGCGGCCCAAAGCGTCAAGTTCATGCTCCTGGCCATCGCGAAGCATCTCAGTGCCAGTATCAAGCTCGCGATAGGTCGTGGTTACCCGGCTAAGAGAGTCGCGGAAATAGCGGGTTTTGATTCCTTCACGATTAATTTCGTAGGCGAGGCCGCAGCATTGATAGACCCGCTCAGTCACGGTACCATCATGATGTAGAATTTCGGTTGGGCGATTGCGGTGATCAAAAGCGATAATGGTTCGCGAATCTAGAAGGATGTTGGTTTCGACATCGTGAGTTTCAGATGACTGTAAATTACCCTGCAAATCGGTGACCGTGGTAGTAACTTGACCCGAAACCACTTCTGTCTGATCTTCATTCGATGCTCCTCTTGCGTGGTTTGTGGTAATTGTTTCAGCTCCTTCATCCCGTTCATAGTTCCATGTTTCAATTGTACCATTTGGGTGAATCCGGCGCGTTGGGCGGCCTGTAAACCATGGTTCACTTGAGCGATAGGTTACCGTTTCCATTACATTTTCGGAGTCGTTCCAATATACACCGGCTTTAACAGCGACAATATCTCTGACCATTCCCTCGGATTCCCGAATTTGCCAGCGTCGGGATATTTCATCACCCATCACATACTCGGTTGTTGTGCGGATATTTAGAGTATCATCGATTTCTTGTAAGACTACCCAATTTTCATCTTCAGAGCTCTCTGGTGAGCTTCCGTTGTACTGTTTTGTTATTTTCCGAATTCGGTGACGCCGATCATACTCGTAGCGTTCCCAGTATCCGTTTGGTTCAATTTTCTTTCGCAAAAGCCCAAATTGATAGTGGTCGGCATGAAAATCATCGTAGTAAAACCATTCGGTGATCTCATCGTCAGCAATACCTAAACCGGAACGGGTGTCCTTAATCTTTCTAAGACCAAAAGTAAAATATTTTGACTTGGTTTCCCTTTCTGAAACGAGATTATCCGACGAATCGAATATTTTTCTTATTTCATACTCGTATAACGGTTCGTCATTCTCATCGTGTTCAATATAGTTTTGAACGGTATGAACAACTTGTTCATTCCCTGTCCCCTTAGCCATAGCCCATATCGACCCGAGAGGGTCGGAATTATCAACCGAATATTCAATTACCCCTGCATTATCTCCCTCGGTGGTAATTCGCAAACGATTTGGTTCGCTCAATTGATCGGGGTCCTCAATCGTAATCAGAGAATAGGCATCTGTCGGGTTCACATCATAGTACCCATTGGCATTTAGATTTCCAATACTTGAAATGCTGTGGTAGGCGATTTGATAAGCGTACTCGTTTAAGATATCAATTGATGTCAACCGGTCTCCTGATAGAATTTGAAGATAAGGAGCCCCGGGAAGTTCCTGGTCGGGACGGAAAGTATCGAAGCCTTCCCTGAAACTGTAGACGAGGAAACTGGGATGCAAAAGTTCTGAATGAATCTCTTCTTCCTCTTCTAAAATCAGAACCCCTTGGGATCTTCCTATTTTGGAAGGGCCCAGACTAAAACGCGTGCTAATACTTTCAACCTCAGCGTCGATCTCTGCGCATAAAGGAGTGACTCTTATGTCAAAATACAAACCTCTGCTCCCACTCTCTCCATCACCGCTATCATTATATTTAGCTTCTAGAATATAATCCAATGTTGTTTCGTTTTCAATTGCTCGGGCAATGTCACTTGCATCCACTTCTACCGTAATAGGGTGATTTCCCCCGGAAAATTGATTGAAATCGCCGCGGTCAACGGGTTTATCAGAGCCAGATTTTCGTAAAACCCAATTAGCCAATTCCCTAACAATATTCATATCCGATTCATCCAAATCATCAGGAGTAACATGGCCATTTATTTCAATAGTGAAAGATTCACCAGCAGCACAAACGAACGTGTTGACCTCCTCATGGCTTTCTGACTGATTCACTGTTTTTGTATCATCGGAAACGTCATCTTGCTCTGGGTTGTAGGTAGGAAAAGTAAGTGAAAATTCCCGGATGTTCATGACATAAACCTTTGCCGTAGCAACCTCTTTATCATCCATTTTCGCCGAAACGGTGTAAACCCCCTCCCCTACATCACTCCAAGTAGCATTCTCGCCAAGATCAACCGTTTTTTTATCGCCATTTAAGGTCATTTCAACGCTTGTCTCACCTTCGGGCCCAGATCCTTTGGGCGACAGGATCACACTCTCATTATAGGGAAATATAAACGTATCCGCAGAAATGGATGCCGAACTGGATATCCAAACGTTGATATTATTATCATCATCTGCCTGAACCGGCAGGGCAAAGCTTAGAATCGCAAAGGCAGCAGCGAATAGCGAGATGGCAAAGCGACCGAAGGACTGGTCTTTGAAGGCAGGTTTGTTTGTATTCGAGGAATCCATTGTTGGTGTTCTTTATTGTTTGGAAAGTAAATTGTAAGCCTCTTTAACGGCTGGTTTGTAAAATGGGTTAGCGGAAAGCCCCTGGAGGTAGGCCAAGTCTGAAAACTGCCCCACTTCTCCCAGCGCATGGATGGCCGCAAGCCTCAAACTATCGGGCGTCTCCTTTTCGAGGATTAAATGGGTAGCCATTTCGCGAGAGAAGGAATACCCTCTTTGGCTGGCCACCTGAAGGGCGCTTATTTGGGTGAGATGGTTCGCCGAGGTTTCGCGCAAACTGTGGTTCACCACCGTTTCGAGGGTTTTTTCAACTTCCTCGCTCGTGGGACTAATACGGTTCAGACCATGGATGGCTGTTCCGGAAAGGGAGCTGGAAAGATTTGAGGCGGCCAATTCCAGTTCCTCTTCGATGATTATCTTCTCAAATTCTTCAGCCCGATCATGATAAGAAGCCAGATGTTGCAGAGCATAGTCCTGCATGACGGCATCCTGTTCTTCATCATAAAGAAGGGACAAAAATGACTCGACAAGGACTTCCGTGGAATTCTCCTGACGACGAAGGACGTTCATCAAATCGTTGCGCAAGGCGTGTTCCTGTCGTGAGGGCAGAACGGCCTGAGAGACCGGCTGGCCAAGGTAGTCGAGCATCATTCCCACTTCATGATCAGCCAGATTGTTGGGCAAACGATTCACCGCCTCGATACGGGACCGGAAATTCTCTTCATCCTCTACTCCCAAAGCTAAGCCCAAGTCACTGGAAGCAAAATCACTCAACCCAACTTCGGTATTTTCCTGCAGGAAAGAATTCCGGCGCTGTTGGGAAGCGGACGACCTCCCGGACAATGCTTCCCGGTCAGTTTCCTTTGTAGAGATCTCTTCCTTATCGGGTGAAACCTCTTCCGATAAGGACTTTCCTTCTTTTTCGGTGGAACGAGTAACCCCGACAGCGCTCTCCTCTCCGGTTTCCGGCTCCGCAGCAGAGGAAGGACGGAGAAGTGCTTCCTCCGGGGCCTTTTGCGACCAAACCAAAAATACCACTGCCAAAATCAAAAGGCTCAGGCAGAGAACAAGGATTGGTCTGTTGGTTTTTCGGGACATGGGACAGTGTTTTGAATCAGGAATCAATTCCAGGAAATCGGAAGTTCTTCAGGCGGATATTGTTGAGATGAGGGGGGGGGATCAATAAAAGTGGTTAGTAATTTCCAAGATGAGTATCGTTTTGGTAGGCACGAATACGGTGACAATTGGAGGTTTGGACCCCTTCCGGCATGATAAAGCGAACGGTCGCCATACCCAGTTCATCGAAATCGTCCTCGTGGAGATACTTTACGCCGGAACCGTCCTCAAAGCTCACCCCGCTGACAATAATGTTCAGGCGAACGGAAACATCCGGATAAACGGTCGTTTGGTACACGTGCGTTTCCACGAGGTAGGTGCCATCGGGGAATTGATCGATAAAGAAGGCCCCGGTTTGGGAGGCGCCAAATATTTGCAACCCCTGAACGACGGCTTTGGCCACCACCGGACCATCCTCGCCCAAACGGGCCAGAACATTGCGATCTCTGGGGGCATCGGTAATGAGAGAGAAGCGATAGCTGTCCTCTCCCAAAGCTTCTTCCTGAACCAGCCCGATACGGTCATCAAATTCAAGGGAAACCTCACCGGGGAGGTACGGGATTTCCCAATCCCGATTACGGGCGGCCCAGGCAACTGGATCGTCGCCCATATCGGCCGTAACCACATTCACGGTAAGGGTGGCCTGTATGGTATCCGATCCGGACCAAGTGGCTTGTACTTCAAAAGTACCGGCTTCGTCGAAAAGGTAGGGCTGGGGCGTTCCGGGAACAAGGGTCAGGTCATCTTCCCCAATGGAAACCGTTGCCGAACCATCGCCCGGCTCGGCTCCGAAGGGATGGGCTTCCAATAAAAGGGAATCGCCGAGACGAATGGTCAAGGTTTCCTCGTTGAGGACATTTGTGGTTTCCCAGGTGAGAGTGGTTTGGTCTGACAAAGCTTCCTTCTCGTAGAAAACGGTGAGAGGGGTCGCCTGCTCAGGACTTAGAGGCACATTGGCAAACCAGCGGCGGTAAACCCCTTCCTCCACCGGCGTCTCATCCGACAAGCTCACACGGGAAGGGAAACGCGCATCCCCTTCGATAAAAGCGGGGGACGTTCGACTGGTTTCCCACCCAGTATCCAGACCGTGGAAATCGGCATTCAATGCCTCCACCCAATCGGGGTGGCCAGAGTCATTGCTGTCGGGGCCATCGATGCGAAGCAAGCGAACCTGATCGATTTGAAAGCGACGATTGGGGGCCACATTCTCCCAAGTCACCTGAAGCACGGTGTCCGGACTGGTCAGCCACGGCGTCAAGGCCTGAACGGTACCCGCATCAGCCTCTTTCGAAACCAATGTATGGCGTCCGAGGTTAACCCCATCCAGACTTACATTCAGATCAAAGTAGTGTTGGTCGATGGCCTCGCCATTGCGGGCTCTTCCCTCAATCTCGACAACATACAAGCCATCGGAGGGCACCGAGAGGGAGTATTCCATGGTGCCCCGCCGGGATATATTGTAAGTCGAATCCCCACTGGAGACCCAGCTCCCGGAGACTGAAGTGCCAGCGGCTCCGTAGACTTCCTCTACTTGAGTAAGACCATCAACTCCCTCGTCTTCCTCAGATGGAACCGAAGAACTCGTATCGGTCGTAATGGAGGAGAATTCGAAGACGGCTTCGGCCAAGTCCTCCGGCTCACCACCCACCACGGCAAAGCCGATGTAGGCGTCACTGCTCATATTAACTGTGGTCGAGGAGAGCAAAGACCATCCGTAGCCATCATTGCCGGTGTAGGCGGCAAAGGAATTGCCTTCTCTCACCAAACGGAGCCACACCCCGTCGGTGGCCTCGGTGGAACCGATCTGAGAATTCGTGCCGCTGGTTTGACTGCGCGCAATTAAACGGGCGGTATCATCACTCTGCCAAGCAAGGAAAACATTAGGCGCATTCTGGGCCATGGACTCTCTAATAAAGATGCCAGCCTGATGGGGAATGGTATCTTCGGGCAAATATTCGGCCAGACGGGTTATAATCTCTCCGTCGCCCTCCAAGGATTTGTAAACAACATGCTGGGCATCGGCCCGAAGGTGATTGTCATGCCCATTCGCCCACACCGCAAAGGATTCGTTGATAAATTCCGCATGGCCAGCGGTTGCCACCGGTCCGATATCGGCATTCTCCCATGGCCCGGGGAGGGATTGGGCATCGGTTTCCACCACATAGGGGCTGGAGAGGTCCGAAACATTCCCAGCGACATCCATTGCCTCTACCGTGTAGGTATAAGATTGACCGGGATCGAGATGGTAATCCTGAAACCGAGGTAAGAAGCTCTCGCCAACCTCCACTCCATCGCGATAGATGGTGTACCCCAACACGGCATAGTTGTCTTGGGCCGAATCCCATTGGAAATCAAGGGACGTTGCGGTACTTCCCAAGAGTTGAAAATTTTCCGGGGAATCCGGAGGAAGGATATCGAGATCAAGGTCAACGGAGATGTTGTCGAAAGTCACCTCCTGGGTTTCCTCATTGCTGTGAGCACCTACGGCGAATCCGACCATGCCGTTGGAGCCGAAGGTAAATTCATCAACATTCAAGTAATCCCAATCGACTCCATCTTCAGAGGTGTAAGCGGCAATGTACTGCTCCGATTTGACCACTTTCACCCAGATGGGGAAGGTCACTTCGCGGTAATAGTTCCCATACAATCCACCAAACCAGATTGGGTTACCAGATACCGTGCGGCGCAAAGCGGAAATTCGACGAGGATTATCGCCATAGGCATAAATCCCCCCATGGGCAGAACTGGCGGAAAAGCTGTCCCGAATCATCAGCCCTGCTCTGACATGGTGGTCGGACAAGGATGTCACCCTTGCGGTGATTTTGGCATCGCTCTCGGGCAACGGAAGATAGACAAAATGAATCCCATCCTGGTACCCGCCCAATCCAGAGCCTCCTGCGCTGATGGTAAGGGATTCGCCATCGGGGGCAAAATCAACGGTACTGGGAATTTGCACATCTCCGATAGATTGCTGTTTCCAAGAGGCAGGAAGAGAAGAAGGTAAAGTGGTGATATTAACCGGATCAGAAAGTGCGGAGACGGTACCGCCGATTTCGATGGCAGCAATCTCATAGACATACGCCGTATCAGGAGCCAAATTAAAATCAATATAGTTGGGTTCGCCGCCTTCGGTTTCTCCGATCAAAGTCCCATCGCGATAAATCTTGTATCCGGCGACAGCCAAACCGGTAACAACTGGTTCCCAGGACAACTCGGCCAGGTGATCTGTGGGCTCAGCGGTAATGCCTTCGGGTGGGGTAATCGGATCGAATGAATGGGTTGGAACGAATTCGGCATTAGAAAATGTCGCGGTAATGGATTGATTGTTCTGCCGACTGGCCAACATAATGCCAAGACGTCCATCAGCCCCGGTGGTATCGAATTCTTCGTCGAAGAGCATGTGCCAGATTTCCCGGTCCAGGGAATAGAAGGTGGCGGCCCGCGTTCCATTGGCGTATCGCACAATCCGGAGATGGGGATTTTGGCCGATATCCAAATCGGGGGAGTAGGAAGGCGAGGCGTTCGGTGAGGACCGGAAGGCGGACCTCGTCCGGGGACGAGGTGTCCCATAAACCGAGAGAGAAGGAGAACCCTCTTCAAGAGAAGATCGGATCATAAGCCCTGCTTTGGCATTGAAATGCGTGTACTGCACATCCTCCAGGGTCACGGTAAAGACTCCATCCTCATCGGCAGGAATAGACCACAAGTGAACATTATCGGTGTTCCCGGTGATGTCATAACCCCAGGAAGTAATCGAAAATGTCTCATTAAGGGCATTCCCCATTTGGGCAAAGCCGGGTTCGGCCACATCGCCGATATCGTCAGATTGAAAATCATCCCAATGTTGGCTGACCCATGGGTAAAACGATAACGAACTGAAATTAACAAAACCGGCTAAATCCTCATTGCGTGAAGTGTACACAAAACCAACTTTGGCAGATTCGCTCATCGAGAGGGTTTCCGTTCCAAAATGCACCCAATTCTGACCATCCGTGGAGTGGTATCCCCTAAATTCATCACCGGTTCGACTTAGACGCAACCAGAGAGGTGCCTCCAAAGACGTAACCTGAGAATTTCGGTCGGTCAAACCACCAGTCTCATCACGAAAATACAAATCGAGTAGGCCGTTGGGATGAAAAAGAACCGAAGCGTGTTTACTGGTATCTGCCATGTCCTCCCGGACCATCAGACCGAATTTGGCCCAACTATGGGTATTGGCAAAATCCTCAACCTTTACGACCACATCAACATCACCTTGGACATCTTGATGAACAAAATGAAAGTCGTCGCTTTCTTCCCAAATATTCCCTCCCTTGCCAGTTAAACGGAAATAATCATTAGCGATTGAGTAAGCCTTTTCGCCACTGGCACCTACTGTTCCAACATCGCTGGTAGTCCAATCTCCCGTAAATAAGTTTGTGTACTGGTAGGGGATCAGGGAGTAATTCGAAAACTCGGCATAGCCGAAATTGCTGGAAGAACGTGACGTGTAAGCCAGACCAGCATAAATATTGGTTCCCATCTCAACATAGGTTTCCGAGATAAAATTCCAATCCTCACCATTCATGGAGTAAAAGGCCTGAAAAACATTGTCCTGCCTGACCAGACGCAACCATATGGGAGCCCCAGCGGTGGTAAATTCATCACCTTTTTGAGTGGCTTCTCCCTGGGTTTCACGAAACCCTTGATAGACTCTGTTATTTCCATGAAAGAGGGCGGTTACGTTTTTGGATTCTGCGGTTAGGTCTTCCCGGAACATTAAACCAGCTTTGGACCAATCATGCGTGTAAGCCATCGAGTCAATCCGAACGATCATTTCGCCGTCTCCAGCCAAAGCACTGTAGGCAAAATGAAAATCATCGGAGTCATTCCAAATGTTTCCTCCTTTGCCTTCCAAGCGAATCGTTTCGGTGGACTCATCAATGATAATGTCTCCATTCTCGGTTTGAGTTCCGATATCCGTGAAGGCCTCAGGGGTTTGAAATGTTTCGGGTTCTTCCCCACCGTCACCGGAATCAGAACTTAACGGATTTAGACTCACAAAACCAAATTCGGATTTGGCGGTTTGGATGGCATCTCCCGAAGTGGCGGCCATTCCGTAGAGGACGGAATCGGAAAGGTCCACCGTTGCTGTGGTAACGTAATCCCAATAGGCCCCATCAAAGGAAAAATAGGCGTGGTAGTCATCATCATCGCGAACGATTAGCATCCAGGCCGGGGGAGTTTCGTTGTCGGTGATGGTCGTTGACACTTCCCCATCTTCGGTTTCGCGGAGGGAATATCCGAACTCGCCCTGCCCGTTGGCAAAAATATAAAAGAATGGAGAGCCAGATTGGTTGTTGGCTCTGACCATGAGTCCCGTTGTCGCATTTTCATCCAATCCTTCCCAATCAAGGAGATGGGAAAAGATTTCCCAGTCTCCGGTTTTTTCCTGAGAGACAAAATGAAACTCGTCATTTGTACCCTCAATGCCAGTTCCAGCCCCATTGATGGTAAAAATTTCGAGTGATTGATCGTATTCAGCATTTCCCGGGGTTACGGGAAATCCAATGTCCTCGCTCAACCATACATCCTCGGCAAATAACCCTTGAAGCAAAAAAAAGGCAGACAGAGACACGCAGGTGGAAATAAGTTTTGTATTGTTTAACATGGTTTAAAAACGTAGAATACAATGAAACTGGACGGCAAAAAGGGAGGCTGACAAGAATTATTTTCGATTTTTCTCTATTTTCTTTTTTAAATCATTTCATCCTTTTTAGGTATTAGTTATTCTTATGATTAATTAGTCCATTATTGCGAAAATATTATCCAACTACTCCTCAAAACTTTCGCATTTCACAAATAAGCTGATTTCATATACTGTTACCCGAAGGTTTAATAAGCCCTAAGTATAGGCATTGAAGACTGCCTAACTTCACCTGACGTGATCCTCCTTGCCTAGACGGCTAAAAGCTTTCCTCTTTTGACCAGAGCAACTACAACGGACTGGTCTATAGAGAAGTAGAAACGGAAAATTACTGAATTCTTTCTCCGAAGAAATCGCGCCCGGCGGGTGATAGTGAGGTGTCGCCGGAACACGTGGCCAACCCTCTTGGCTGTTCTCTATCGCGAGAAAACCGTGGCGCCTCGACCTTTGGAAGGAAACTGGAAGCGTTCACCGTCTTCTTCAATGCGCAGAAATTCGCCCGCTGAGGTGGTGATACGCACAGGCCCATTCCGGTGCAAGCGGAGGCGCATGCCCTCACCGAGAAAGCCCCTGAATATTTCCTCGCCAGTGTCCAATTCCCGGACCATGACGGTGTCAATGTCTGCAGTAGCTTCAAGAAAAAACTCGGTTCCCGACTGATCTTCCACAATTTTAAATTCCGTCCTTTTCTGAACTAATCCTAATCCCTGCTGGGCAGCTTTGCGGAACCACTTTGCGGCTTCTTCATGGTTCTGCGGAACCCCTCTCCTTTCAAAATACATGTCTCCTAAGCGAAATTGTGCTAAATCATACTCCTGCTCGGCAGCTTTACGAAACCATTTTGCGGCTTCTGAATAGTCTTGTGGAACCCCTTTCCCTTTAAAATACATGTATCCCAAGCCAAATTGCGCTTCAGCATCGGTCTGCTCGGCTGCTTTACGAAGCCACTTCACGGCTTCCGAATAGTCTTGTGAAACCCCTTTTCCTTCATGATACATGTAACCTACTGATATTTCCTAAATAGCTTTACATTCGAATGATTTGGTATATTCTTAGCTGCAAATGGCAAGAATATCCAAAAAAACCGTTACGGGTCGTCGAGAGAGACAGTTAAAGCGCCGAGTGGAAGCAGCCAAACTTTTTGACCAGGGAAAAACCCGGGCAGAGGTTTCTCAAGCTCTTGGGGTAAGCTGGATTTCGGCCAATAATTGGTATAAGGCGTGGCAACAGGACGGTGTTGCCGCCCTTAGCCCCAAAGGCAAGCCCGGTCCTCCGGCTAAATTTAGCGATGAAGAAGCTCAAGGTATAGTCGAAGAGCTCAAAAAGGGAAGCATGGCGCATGGTTACAAGAACGAGATTTGGACTTTGCGACGGATTGGTTCTTTGATTCGTGAGAAGACGGGGAAAAAGACATCCCCCTCAGAGGTATGGAGGCTCCTTCGGAGGATTGGTTGGAGCGTGCAAAAGCCGGAAAGAAAAGCCCGTGAGCGCGATGAGGAAAAAATCAAAAAGTGGAAAACGGAGCAATGGCCACGTTTGCGCCAAAAAGCCGATAGTGAAAACCGTACGATTGTTTTCATTGACGAGTGTGGCTTTAGTCAGAAATCGACGGCCAAGAAAACCTGGGCTCAACGCGGGGAAACACCGGTTGTTCAAATGAGTTTCAATTGGGATAAGCTTTCGGTTATTGGTGGAATAAGCTTGAAAAGCATCTACTTTCAAATGCACGAGGAATCCATAAAGTCGGCCCAAGTCGTTGGATTTTTGAAGCATCTCCAGAAATACATTAAGGGAAATTTGTTGGTGATTTGGGACGGACTGCCTGCTCACCGATCTCGGGAGGTCAAGGAATACTTGAAGCAAACCCAAGGGCGCGTATGGGTTGAGCGCCTTCCTGCTTACGCCCCGGAGCTAAACCCAATTGAATATCTTTGGGGTCATGTAAAGGGCAATGATTTAGCCAACTTCTCCCCGAAAGATATGATGGAGTTATCCAATGAGGCTCGCAAAGCAATATCTAAGCGTAGAGGAAAAACAAAATTGATACGTGCCTTCTGGATACAAACAGAACTTGATCTTGAAGGGATGAATTAGATATAAACCTTTTTAGGAATGGTCAGCAAGAGTTAGGAATTAGGAGTTAAGAAGTGTATGTCGAGTCCTGAAGAAAAGTTGACAGTTTAGTTTCGTATTTTGGTTTTGGGTTATAGGCAAGAAGTTGGCCTTGCCAAAGGTCTTTGGATGAGTTGAATGGGATGTACAGAAGGAGAGGATAGGGCCCTGCAGGGAT